>PDON01000013.1 GCA_002742935.1 Candidatus Cloacimonadota bacterium
TCTTTCAGAGTTTGACGGCGTTTACTACTATTTAAAAAAGGTTGCTCACGCATTTCATAAATATCCTCAAATAACGGAAGAGAATCTTAATAATGAGCTCTCTGATAATGAGATTTTTAATATAAAACTCTCTACCCTTAATGAGCTTTTAGAAAAATTTGATATAAACAAAAAAACAACTGTCTTTGTTTCAAGCATAGGCGGTCAAAATGTTGTGGAGTATCACTCATTAATAGCAAACGATGAAGATCAACTTAGAGATAAGCTTATTGATGTGATGATAACTCCTTTTGATACTTTAAATACGAGAGTTGAATTTCAGGTAATGAGTACTTCAGTTTCCAATGAAGGAAGAGTCTTCAATGTTTTAGCTGTTGCTGTTGATAATGACAAATTTTTTGATTCTTACAGCTTAGTCACATCTGCAGGAATAGATTGTAATATTATGGATCTGGATATAATGAGTACTATAAATCTTTTTGAGTTTGCTGAAAAGCCTGAATTGGGTAAGGTATATTGTATTTTGGATATAGGATATGATCTATCATCAATAGTTGTTTATACAAAAGGTTCTCATGACCTTTACAAAAGGAATTTAGATTTCACCTACAACTCTTTCAGAAGACAACTGAGTAAAAACAGAGACATAAGTAAAGATGAAGCAGAAGATCTTATAGCTAATACTAGCTTTTATACATTTATAACTAAATCATTTGAGACACAAACCCAAGAAAACTTGAATAAGCTTTATAATGTTAAAAGTTTTATAAAGACAAATCTTCTGAATGAAATACAAAAAACATTTCAGTTTTATGCCTCTAAAAATAGTTCTAAAATGCCGGAAAAAATATTTATTACAGGCATTGGCACTCTTATAAAAAATTTTGATGATTTTTTCGGTAAAACTGTGGATCTCAAATCTGATTATTTAAGAATATCAAGCAGATTTAAAGGTAGTACTGAAATTAAGAATAGGGTTGAGAAAGAATCTTATATTTTCTGTAAACCATTGGGGCTTTCCTTAAGAAATAATTAGGTAAATAATAATGTATCGTTTCAATTTTTTGGATAAAATAAATAGTGAGAAGAGGGTTAAAAAAAATAAAGAGCGTTTTTTAGCCTTTATTTTTATTGCCGTTGTTTTTGCTTCTTTGACAATTATATTTTTTACATATTTTAAATCAACTTCAGGTATTGTTGATTTTGAGAAATCTCAGGAGGAGTTGGTCTCTATAGAAAATGTTTATTCAAAGTTTAAAAAGAATATTAAATTTAGTAAAGATAAAATAAGCTTGATTGAAGAGATATTTAACAAGTCAATTGTTTGGCCGGAGGTTTTAAGTGAAATAGAGTCTCTTATGTTGGAAAACACAATCATATCTGACCTAAACTACAATAGTAATAATCTAGAAATTTCTTTTATTCATAAATCTGGCAAGGAGATAAAAAAATCACAGATTATAACAGAGATAGCAAACTTTAAGGATCTTTTATATAAGAGCGATATTTTAAGTAAATACTACAAAGATAAAGCAGAATATATTCTTAAAGGTCCTAATCTGGATAATAGCGAGACAGATGAAAAAAATGACTATTGGAAGTTTTCTTTTTCTATATCTCTAATAGATATTATGAAACCAAAAGCAAAAAAAACAGAAAGAAAAAGAAGGTTTAGATAAAATATGAAAAAAAATTATATATACATATTTGTTCTAATTATTATTTTAATCTCCGGATATCTTCTTAAAGCTTTTATAATTGAGGATAGTCTAAACAGAGCAGAGATAAATTACAAAAAAATAAACGATATTCAATCTAACTATATCAGAGATAGTTTAATTCAAAAAAATCGAGATAACCTCAAGCTTTCATATGAAACAAATAAAAGAGGTAATGCTGAATCTGTCCAGCTCAAAGGTGAAATTATAAGTATTTTTGAAACAATGTCTATCAAATCAAAAATAAAATTGGGAAAAGATAATATAATATCCGGAGAGGAGATAGAAGAGGGAAAAGTTTCATATTTCCCTATCACTCTTAGATTTGAGGCAACTTATAATAATCTTATTGAGCTTTTGAATGAGATATATAGAAATGAAGCGTATCTTACAATAGAAAGAATGACTCTTAATAAAAAGCAGTATGAAGAAGATGAAGAGAATAAAAAAAGTAAAGAAGTTAAAAATGAAAATCTTCTTGATGTAGTCATAGATTTAAATGTAATAAAATTGATGTAGGTAATTATGGGTAAATTTGAAAAAAGCGAATTATCATTTATTCTTCTATCCGTAGTAACAATAATTGTACTATTGTATTTTTATTTTAGTTTAAATACTCAGGCTACATTTATCCCTCTCAAAAAAAATAATAGAGAAGTTAAAAATGTTAAAAAATTGGATTCTCTTGTTATATCAAGAACAGAAATAGCATTTGAATCTAAAAAAGATATTTTTCATTTCAAAAAGAAAATAGAGAAAAAGATAGAACCTGTAAAGAAAGAGAAGATTGTTGAAAAGAGAAAAACAGGAGTTAAGACAGTATTCACGTATTATAAGATGGATAAAATCATGTTTATTCTCAATCTCAACGGAAATGCGAGAATATCAGTTAAAGGGAAAAGTAAAACCTACAAGATTGGAGATATGATTGAGTGTGGAACTAAGTTAAGGTATAAGTGTTATCTTGACGATAATACCACTTTTGGCAATCCTATTTCAACAACAAGATTTATGGGCGAAATTATGGCAATAACAAAAAGGTCCGTTTATATATCTTATGGGGTTAACAAAGCATTGATTTTAAAATCAAACTCTAATCCAAAGGTTATAAACAGATCTCTTGTTCCACAAAATTTTAATTCAAGAAAAAAGAAAAACAAAATTAGTAATCAAAAAAATAATTCAAGAAGAAGATAATTATAGAGAGGTTGTGTAAAAATGAAAAAGTTAATGTTCTTTGTGATGGTTTTAGTTTTGAGTGTATTATCACTGTCGGCAGCACAAGATAGAGTTCTCGATACTACTAGTGAGAACTTTAAAACAATTATCTCTCTTTCCGGAGAGGATATTACAGTTAGCCAAGCACTAACACTTCTTGCTGATAAGGCTGATGTCAATCTTATTCAAGGTGAAGAGACAAAAAACAAAAGAATTACAGCTGACTTTAGTGATATAACCATTAAAGATGCACTTGATTTGGTAATTAGAGCCACTGATTTGAGTTATCAAGTTTTGGATAATGCTATACTTGTAACTTCTCCTGAAAAAATTGATAGGCATATTGGACTTTCAACCTTGGTATATGATCTTCAGTATGCAAGAGCTGAAAAGGTAAAAGCTATGCTTTCTGATATTACCAAGCAGATTCAGGTAGATGAAGTAGGAAACAGACTTATCTATAAGGCCGATCCTAAAATTGCTAAAGAGATTGAAAGAATTTTGGCAAGAGTGGATAGACCAGCACAACAAGTTTTGTTTAAGGCTAAAATCTTGGAAGTTGGGTATAACAATCAAGGAAGATATGGTATAGACTGGGGAAAACTCTCAAACTATTCAACAACTATCAAAGAAGGTGCTTTCCAAGATTGGGGTACTTGGGAACAAGATGAAGAGACAGGTAAGTGGACTTTTACCTACTCTGCCGATGCTAATCCTTTTAGGAACTTGGGAGGAGATAAAAGCGGTTCCGATTTTTTTGAAAGCAGACCAAATGGTTGGGGATCTGAAACAACTTCTGCTTTTAATAACGTATGGCATAGAGTAATAGGACAAGAGTATCTTCTTTCTTTGGATTTTAAAATGGCTGATGCCGATGCGACTGTACTTGCTGAGCCAAGAATAGGAACGCTTAATAATTCAGAAGCTTATGTTCATGTGGGTGATATTATTCCTTACACTGTAACTAAGGTTGTTGAAGGTACAAAAAAGCAGGATATTCAAAAAGAGAAAGTTGGTATTAAGCTTAAGATCAAGCCTATAATCAATGAGGAGAACGATATCACTGTAGCTGTAGAGACAGAGGTTTCATCAATATTTGACTGGAGAGGTCCTAATAACGATATTCCATGGATTAAAACAAGAAATGCAAAAACTAATATTAGAGTTAGAGATGGACAAACAATTGAGATTGGTGGAATGTTAATGGAGGATGAAACAATAACTGTTAATAAACTTCCACTTTTAGGACAAATCCCTTACCTAGGTTACTTATTCCAACACCATGTAAGAACTAAGAAGAAAACCGAGTTGATTATTCAGATTACACCACATATATTAATTGATGGTGAAGTAATTACAGAGGATAATCTTGATCTTATTGAAGAGGAATTTATTGAAGAGTAGCTTTATATTGATACTATTATCAATAACTTTTCTACATTCAAAGAGATTGGATATATACTATACCGGTAACAGCTACGGAGTCTTAGAGTTCTGTGGCTGACCGGGTTCTAGTTTTGGCGGTTTGGTAAATCGCCTTTTCTATTTTAAGAACCA
>PDON01000051.1 GCA_002742935.1 Candidatus Cloacimonadota bacterium
TACCGTATAAATTTTAACTCCAACCTTTCTTATCTTTAGAGGCTCCGAAGAAACAAAAGTAAAATAGGTATTATCTTTTGCAGGATTAGGATAATTTAATAAATTGCCAATTGTGTGATCCCCCTCTAAACCTGAAGAAACAACCTCAAATGTATGATACTTTTCTGAATAGTTATTAAAGTTATCAAAAGCCGAAATCTTTAAGGTATGCTTTCCTTTGGATATCCCTTCCAGTTGATATGTAGAAAAACCTTTTTTATAACTATCAAGATAGTAGGTAAAATTTGGAGTAATATCATAACCTCTACCATCTATTTCCAATATTATTGAATGACCTATTGACCCTGAAATATTTATACCACTCTCATCAAAAAGATCAACATAAACAATTGAGGTTGATGATATAGGATCTCCCTCTTGATAATTACCATTATTAAACTTTATTGTTATTTTCGGAGGAGTTTTATCATCATTCTGATTTTCCCCCGGTATAAGTTCAAATTGATCCGTATAGCCACTAACCTCTCTATTTTTATCCTTACCATAGAAATGGATAGTTGTACCAAGTTCAGATATTGAAAGATCTTTCGGAAGGATAAACTTATGTGTTGATTTAGAATTTTTTATAGAACTCAACCCCTTAAATACCAAATCTCCCGGTAAAGTATATCTAATGGTATCTAATGAACCACCCCAAGGATAATTATTCCACTCTTCATTATAGTAACTATTCTCTACACCACCCTCTTTAAATGCAAATATCATCTCTCCATTAAAATTATTAGAGATTGAAACATCACTCTTTATAGAATCTAACTGCATTGTGTATATAGAATCTAAGCTTTCCAAGGAGACACCATCTATTCCTCTAAAAATTGTTAATGCAGGATCTCCCAAAAGAATAAATTTTGCTGAATTAGTGTTTGAAAAACTTAATTTACCACTAACGAGAGCCTCTCCAATTGAATATGTTCTATTCTCATCAAACATTCCTCTTAAAATTTCTTTAAAAAGCTCCTCATTCAAGTCAATTCCACAAGATCTTGTGGAAGCTATGGCAGAGTTTGCTCCCCTTCCATTCAAAAGAAGCAAGTTTTCAACCATTGGTCTTCCTCCCTGTAGGGTAGCATCTTCAAAATTACCTACAGAGCAAGAAGCAGCCATAAAAAGAAAAGTATTAAGGTTGTTTAACTTATCAAGTGTTGAATTATTCATTAAGTTTTCGGCAGCAATCCTCATAGGAGAGCCATGTCCAACATAACAGAATAGATTTCTTCCATCATTGAGTTTTCTAACTAAATCTCTCTCAGCCGCCGGTTTTTCATACCCTCCGTTAGAATTATTAATTGCGGGATAATCCCACATATATAACTTATCTATCATATACTTTTTAGGTATTGAAGGTACCAGTCTCAACTCAGTATTTTTAACATGAGCAGGTCTTTCATACTTACCATCATTAAAATCATCATCGGCAGTAAAAAGAACTCTCAATCTACTAATATCTATAGGTTCATATTTTATATACTCAACAATCTTTTTTAAAGTTATTGAAAGCTCCGAAATATTGTTTACAATAAATCTTCCAAGAGCAATATCAGGTTTTGAAAATTGCTGATTTTCTATATTACCATAGAAATCATCACTTGATAAACTAGTATCACCTCCGTAACCAAAGTACGGAAAAATAAGATTTGGAGAATTTGTATAAATATTTCTATAATCATAATGACCATCACCTGAAAGAATAATATACTTGGCACCCCAATTCTCTTTAGCGTATCGTATAAAATTCCTCGTTGCATTAGGTTCCTGATATCCCCTGCCAAACTGAATATTTATATCATTTAAATTAATAACAACACTATTTAAATTATCATACTCCATATGAGCTTCAATAAATCCATCTTCATCTCTAGGATTTAAAAAATCTCCATTACCTATCCAATAATCATAAAATTTATTAGGAGTAATAATAACTATATCATACTCCTTACCTGAATAATCTTCTCTTATATTAATACCTCCAAAATCAAACTTTTTAATTAAAGAGGGAGTAATATAGTTTGGATCAAGAATAAAAACCTTGTAATTATTTCTATCTTCACCATTAGGAAGCAGATCTAAATAGTTGTTGACTATATCTCCCTTTTTAGGATTAAGAGGATCTGAAATATCGTAAAAAGTTGAAAAGTTTGAAGGTATATTTACTCTTGTTTCTAAGCTGTCATCAATATAAGTATCATACTCAATATTACTTAAAATTTTAGATGTTCGTTGAAATGCTGAAACAAAATCAAGCATAAGTTTCTTTTCCCCATTATTTGCTATTTTTACAACATTTCTACCACTATTAATATGAGAAGGGGATATATAAGATATATACAAACCCGAAGTTATATCTTTAAGTTCTTCTTCATATCCATTAACCCGAATATTATCAGGAAGTTTTCCAAGATTTTTCTTTAATTTAAAATATACAGAATCACTATCACTTATAAAATCAAGATTAATTTCAATATCATCTCCCGGATTAGCACCAAAAGTTACCCTTCTATAAATCTCTTCAGTAATATCATTTTTTAAGTAAAGGGTTCTTTTGTCAATAAACTGCTTCTGATAAACCCTGTTTAGAGTAACTTGGGGAGAACTATAATTACCTAAACCTTCGGAAAACTCTAATCCATTATTTGAATCTTTAGAATATTCAATCAAATAGATACCTTTATCGTTAAAAAATTTAGCCCAATAACTATTTTTATAGATATTATTTTGAGATATTATTTTATTCGTTTTTGAAAGCCTTCCCGGAGAAAAGAAAACTATATAATCGTTGGCATTAAAAACACCATCCTTATTCTCATCATAAACCTCTCTGGGAATTTCCACTTCAATATTAGTAGGAACTTTTGAAAGATTAGATTCCAGATCTTTACCATTTAAAGAAAATACTCTAACTTTTTCAATGGGAACTTCCATTCCAAAACCATCAATAGAAGAGATATCTCCATAACTAACCTTTAAAAACCCCCTTTCACTACTTACGACTTCCACAAACTCTCTACCGGATTGGAAAATAGAATTATCGGTAAAGCTCTTTCTTAAATTAGATCTTTTCTTTGGAACTTTATGAGCTTTTTCACTATTTATGACTCTTTGGCTCCAAAAGCTATCAATATCTCCACCTCTTTTATTAAATTTTTTACCATAGTCAACAGATATTGATATTTGATCAGCTATCCTTTTGCCTACAAAATCAATAGGAGATATCTCCAATTTAAAAAGATAGTGCCCCCTATTATAACCTAAACTTTTAGCAACAACTAAAATATTTTCAGGTATAATAGGATTATCAACAGCTTTATAAACAAGAGATGATATACCATTTTTTGTTTCACCTTTAGGAGATACTATGGGGTTTGATGGTAAAGGTGTATAAGATAAAATTTCATAGTTCAATTGGGGGATTTGATCTGTAGGAGATGCAAAAACTATCTGAAACTTAGGGTTTTCAAGTTCAGGAAAAAAAGAATCATTATAGGAGCCATCAAAACTTATCTTTTGGTACTCTTTATCTTCAACTATCAAAGTTTCATAATTAATAGAATTACTTATATCAAATAGATATTGAAAACCTCTGCTACTTTCACTTAAAACACCCATTTTAGAAAAAAGTGATATAGAAAATATAAAAATTGAAATTAAAACCTTTTTCATTCTATCTCCAAAATAAATTTTAGTCAAACTATTTAAACTAAACACCTATATTTCTTTACAGAAAAACAGTATCTATTGATAATTTAGATAAATCTAAAGAAAAGATCTACCAAAATATAAAATAGCTACCCTTATACATAAAAATAAGCCCTTTAGTTCCAAACTATTTTTCTAGTTAGAATATATATTCAAAATAGAAAAACTTATAATTAGAGTCTAATTTTAAAATATGTAAAATTTTCTAGGTTACGGAAAAATGGTACTGAAACAGAATCTACAAGAGCATGTAAACACTGAGAAAGTTATTTTAACCTTTTTCAGAAGATACTTATTTAGTAATAACCATTATAAAAAATGGAAAGTTCCCAAAAGAAACTTTCCATTTATAACGTTGAAAACCATATAACAATACTATTATTTAAGCTGTTCGGAAGTTTTACCAAATCTTCTTTCCCTATTTAGGTAGAAAGATATAGCCTCATAAAAGTTTTGTTCATTAAATTCCGGCCATAGTATATCGGTAACATAAAACTCCGAATAGGCTATCTGCCATAAAAGGAAATTGCTTACCCTAAACTCCCCTCCGGTTCTTATAACAAGATCAGGATCCGGCATATCTTTTGTGTATAGATATGAGGAAAGAATATCTTCATCAACCTCTCTAACTCCATCGGAAATAAGTCTGTTTATACCATTGATTATCTCAGATCTCCCCGAATAGCTAAGAGCAATATTTAGATTTAAGCCACTATTGTTTTTAGTAAGTTCCTCAATCTCCTCTATACTCTCTCTTGCCTCCTTGTAAAGATCCTCTCTTTTACCAATAGCTCTAACTTTAACATTTTTCTCCATAAGAATCTTTTTCTCATCTTCAATAGTTTTAACCAAAAGACTCATTAAAGCATTAACTTCACTCTTCGGTCTATTCCAATTTTCAGTAGAAAATGTATACAGAGTTAAATAAGATATACCGAGATTAAGAGATCCGTCTATAACCTCTCTTACAGATGAAACACCACTTTGATGCCCGAAAGTTCTAATATTACCCTGTTTCTTTGCCCATCTTCCATTTCCATCCATTATTATGGCAACATGCTTGGGAAGCTTAGGGTTTTTATTTATAGTTTCAAAAAGTTGTTCTTTCACATCTCTATCCATAACTCAAACCTATTTATTGAATACTTCTACAAAAAATCTAGAGTAATGTTCAATTACCAATAAAAAAAATGAGTTTCGTTACACATAGAAGTATAACAAAACTCATTTACACCTCTCAAAAGAAAAATTGACTATTCAATAAAATATTTCTTAGCTTTCATGTTATCACCTTTTCCAGAATATGCAAAGAAAAGTGAATCATACGCTCTCTTCTTCATTTCACTATCAGCCTCAAAAGACTCAATATTTGGAAGAATTAAAGAGATAGCCTCATCATATCTCTTCTCTTCAACAAGGATTTCAGATAGGATTAAAGTAACCTCTAAATCATCCTTCTTATTATCCAAAATCTTTCTAAAAGCTGCAATTGCACCATTAACATCTTGCTTCTTTTGGTAAAGTAAAAGACCCTTGTTGTAAAGAACAGTTGTATTTTTAGGATCAAGAGTAAGAAGAGCATCATACATCTCTAGAGCTTTATCAAAGTTCTCCTTTTCAATATTGTAAGCGGCAATTCTTGAGATAACATCCTTATCATTCTTATCTATCTCATAAGCTTTTACATAATACTCATTAGCTTTATCCAAATCACCTTTACCCAAATAGATAACAGCAATATTTTTTAAAGATTGGATATCTCCGGGTTTTAACTCATAAAGTTTCTGAGCATGCTTTAAAGACTTATCATAATCTCCTAGATAATAGTAAGAGTATATGAGAATCATATAGTTCTCATACTTTTCCGGCATTAGAATAGCGGCCTGCTCACCCTTTTTCACAGCTACAGAAAAAGCTTTTTTATACTTCTCCTCAGGTTTATTATTATTTAAAAAATTTAATCCTGATTTGTAGCTGGCGTTAGCATCTTTAATAACCTCAACCCAAGCAGCCTCAATTTCAGCGTTAATATCTTTTTCATACTCCTTGTTTATCTTAGTAGACTTCTTAAACATGCTAACCATATCTTCATACTTCTTCTCTTTTGCATAGATTTTACCCAAAAGATAGTAAGCTTGATAATCTTTAGAGTTATTCTTGATTGCAAGATTTAACTTTTCAGTCGCTTTTTTGTAATCTTTATTTTGCATATCAATTTTTGCACCGGTTACATAAGGACTTGTTACACCGCAAGCTTGAATAAAAAGCATAGCAAAGATAGTAACCATTCCAATGAAAACACCTCTTTTAAACATTTCTACCTCTCTGAAGTTAATTTAATTCATAAAAACTTTATAAAATATCACTATTATTTATTAACTAGTCAAGAAAAACTTTTTTTATAAAAACAACACCTATCATATATAATTACATTTAGAGCTTGTTTAAGAAGTTAAAAACTTTAGGAGTTTAGGAAAAATAGATCCTAAATTTTATAAGCAACAGCTCGCTCCTAACATTTTAAACGGTTAAGATTTATTTTTCAATGGATTTTATATTTAGTTCTCCTGTTCCTTCTTTTCAACAAAGTGAACAAAAATATCCTCCATATAATGTTTTCCGCTCATTTCTCTTAGCTCCTCAAGAGTACCAATGGCTAAAAGTTCTCCCTTACTTATAATACCTATTCTATCACATATTTTTTCAACTTCACCCATATTATGGGAAGAGAATAGAACTGTTTTACCACTCTCAGCTATCTTTCTAATATATTTTTGAATTTTAATCGCATTTATAACATCAAGACCACTGTTTGGTTCATCTAAAACAACTAGAGAAGGGTTGTGAACCAAAGATCTTCCAATAGAGGTTATCTGTTTCATACCTGTTGAAAGCTTTTCCGAATGGGTATCTGCATAATCTCCAATATTAAAGTAGCTGATTATCTCATTCACCCTCTCGCTAATTTTTTCATTAGGATATGAGTTCAGACTACAGAAGTAGCTTAAGATCTCTCTGGGTGTCAACCTTGGATATAGAGCCGTTGTAGTTGACATAAACCCCATAGATTTTCTCACATTATCAGGATCGTTTTTAGTATTGTAACCATTGATAATAATATCACCCTTAGTAGGTGTCATTAGTGTTGAAATCATTCTAAGAGTTGTTGTTTTTCCTGCCCCGTTTGGACCTAAAAGACCAAAAACTTCCCCTTCATAACAATTAAATGTTACACCGTTAACAGCTTTAACTTCCCCTCTGGATTCGTCATTAAAAACTTTTGAAAGATCTTTTATTTCAACTATTTTTCTCTTTTCCATGATAATTTATTTCCAATTTTTTTAAAAAATGTAGTTTTACTATCTCCAAAAATAACCTCTTCACTTTCAACAATAGGAAGTGTAAATTTTATGATAAAATAAAACTCTATTATAGCGGCTATTCCTGAGATGTATACATAGTATAGATCTCCACTTTGAGAAATTAGAAGTTTTAGCATTAAAGCAATATTTACTATAGGTATTAGTGCAATCGCTAGGTTAGGCTCCAATGCAGGAATCATAACTATTATATTTCCATATATCATAAATAAGATAGTGGGTGTCATCATTACATTTGCCTCTTTTCTTGTTTTAGCAAAAGATGAAACGGCAATAAAAATTACACTACTGACAAAAGCTAAAATAAATATAGAAAAGACAGATACTAATATCATGGCAGGAGATAGGATCTCAGATATAGAAAAGGCAGAAACGGTACCTACACTATTGAAAAATGTTTTTACTCCTAAATACCCCAAAGAGATCAAAATACTCATATTTACCAAACCAGTAAAAATACCAAATATAGTTGAGGCAAAGATCTTTCCGTAAAGAATTGTTCTTCTATTTGTATGAGTTGTAAATATTGTTTCAGCACAATTGTTCTCCCTCTCCCCCGCCGTTATCTCCGTTGAAACAGCTGCTGTGGAAGATGCCATAAACACTACTATAAAAAATGGTAAAAGCAGGGAAAAGAGCCTTCTTATATCTTCATATTTGTCTAAAATATTTTCAACCTCTATATTGAAAGTTGTATAGTTTTTGGGATCCTTAATACCGGTTTTATCTTCAACGTGAGTATAGTAATAATCAAATAACTTCTTCTCAATTTTCTTTTTAAAGAAAAGATTATCTCCATTGGTACTATCAAGTTGAATCCTATAAAAAGGGAGTCCATCTTTTTGGGTAACAAAGATTTTAAAAGGCTGATTTTCATCTAAAGTTAGATTCTTTATACTACTTAAGATGTCTGCTAAATCACTAAATTTAGGGTCACTATCCAAAGTTACGGAGATCTCTCTATTCTCCATAAAACCTTTTTTATATGTAAAATATTGAGTTCCACCAAAGTACATTAGAGGATAAAATATAAAAGGTATAATAATAGATGCCATTATTAAAAATTTGTTTCTGAAAATATCCAACATATATAATTTTATAATTGTAGCTATTTGCCTCATAAAAATCACCGCTATTTTTTTTACAAAATAAGAGATTTATTACAGTTTAACAAGAAATCTTTATGATAAACCAAGCTTCGCCGCAACAAACCCCGTGCTCCAAGCTGCCTGTAAGTTATAACCACCTGTTATACCATCTATATCTAAAATCTCTCCGGCAAAATATAGATTTTTAACAATCTTAGATTCCATAGTTTTTATATCAACAGACTCTAAACTAACACCACCACAGGTTACAAACTCCTCCTTAAAAGATGTTTTACCCCTAACTTCATAAATATCATTGGTCAAAATATTTGAAAGCCTGTTAATATCCCTCTTTCCAATCTCTCCCCACCTTTTATCCATAGAAAGAGCGAGCTTTTCCAATAGATAGCTCCAAACTCTTTCAGTTAAATTATAGGGTCTATAGTTTGAAAGATATTTCATTTTATGGCTATCTTTTATTCCGTTTAGATCAGAAACTACAGATTCACTACTAACAACTCCAATCCAATTGATTTTGAGATTAAACCTATAGTTTTTCTCATTGAGAACTCTAGCACCAAAAGATGAAAGTTTTAGTATAGCAGGACCGCTAACACCCCAATGTGTTATGAGAAGAGTACCTGCACTCTTTAGTTTAGTTCCCTCAATAGAGACTATACTATTTTCTATAACAATACCCATTAGCGAGGTAATTTTACTATTTGGAATAGAGAATGTAAATAGAGACGGAACAGGATCTTCTATTTTATGACCTAAGTTTTCAAGCCATAAAAGTCCCTCTTTTTTAGGAGAACCACCGGTTGCAACAACAATAGAATCAAAGGTTTTAACTCTATCTTTATAAGCTAAAGAGAGTTTATCTCCACTTTTAATAAAGTGAATATCTGCTGATTTTATAACCTTTATCCCTAGCCTTTTAGATTCTGAAAGGAAACAATCTATTATAGCTGATGAATCTTGAGATTTTGGGAAAACACAATTATCATCTTGAAGAACTAAAGGAACACCTCTATTTTCAAACCAGTTGATACAATCAAAATTTGAAAATTTAGAGAAGATCTTTTTTAGCCTCTTCTCCCCTCTCGGATACCCTTTAGATAGTTCACTAATACTCTTTGCTCCATTTGTAAGATTGCATCTTCCACCACCGGAGATTTTAACCTTTGATAGAAGATTTTGAGATTTATCAAATATTGTAACACTATAGTTTGGGTAGTTTTCCTTGATATTGATAGCAGTAAAAAAGCCGGCAGCTCCTCCACCAATTACAGCGATATCCAAAATCTACTCCGTCAAATTAAGTTGTTTAAAAATTTCAGACAACTCAACAACAGTAATATTATAACCTTTATCAGCTATTGAAGTAACAAAACTTTTATGATCTCTACCCTTTCTATAATCCGGTTCTTTAGATGGATGAGATATATACTTAGCTATGGTTTCAACAGATTCACATACATTTAAAACAGAGTGATAAAATATCTTTGAACCCTTTTTATAGATTGATGAGCCTAGGATCTTTTTATTCCCTATTGTAATATCAGAAATACCCTTTTGACCGAGATTTTTAACACCCAATTTTTCTAAAGTAGATATAATATTACCATTAAAATAACGGAAATATTTATGGGTACTACCCAAATCACCATCAATAGCTAAACCTGAAAGTACAAGGGTATTTGGGGTAAGTATCACAGTCTCTCCACCGGAAGGTCGCTTTATAACCTCAACCTTATCATTGATAACTTCATCTACATTAAGGCTGGAAATAGCATTATTACTCCTACCCAAAATGAGGTAAGGTTTATTTGGAATCCAAACATAAAACTGCTTTGATCTTTCATTATACATTAGGGGTTCAAGATCTGGAAGATTATACTCTTTAGTTTCAATATTCAAAATATTATCCTTTACAAAAAATTTAAGATTTTAAATATAGGAATCTTTTCTATTTAATGCAATCTGTCATGAATTGTGAATTATGAATTGTGAATTATGAATTGTGAATTATGAATTGTGAATTATGAATTGTGAATTGTGAATTGTGTTATTTGAATATGGATGATAAACTATTGTATTGATAAAATTGTAAAAATACTTTTTATTTAATGTTAAAGATTTATTAACCTCAAAAAATGAAGAAGAAGGAACTAAATGGCAATAAAGAAATCAGAATTATACAGTTCTCTTTGGAAAAGCTGTGATGAATTAAGAGGAAGTATGGATGCGAGCCAATACAAGGATTATGTATTGGTATTACTATTTATGAAATATGTTTCTGATAAAGGTGGAGATTTAATTGAGATTCCTGAAGGTGGAAGTTTTGAGGATATGAGAAAGCTCAAAGGTAAACCTGAAATTGGGGATGAAATAAATAAAATTATTGGGGCTCTTGCCAAAGCTAATGAATTAAACGGAGTAATTACAGTTGCCGATTTTAATGATGATGAGAAGCTTGGTAAGGGTAAAGATAAGGTTGATAGACTAAGCAATCTAATTGAAATATTTGAGAATGAAAACTTAGATTTTAGTGGAAACCGTGCAGAGGATGATGATCTTCTTGGCGATGCTTATGAGTATTTAATGAGACACTTTGCAACTGAAAGTGGAAAGAGTAAGGGTCAGTTCTATACTCCTGCTGAAGTTTCAAGGATTATGGCAAAAGTTATTGGTATACATGAATCGAAAACTCAATCTGAAACCGTTTACGATCCTACTTGTGGTTCAGGTTCTTTACTGCTTAAAGCTGCAAATGAGGCACCTAATGGTCTTTCTATTTATGGACAGGAGAACGATAACGCTACACGAGCTCTTGCTGTAATGAATATGTGGTTGCACGGAAATCCTGATTCTGTAATAGAGCAAGGTAATACCCTTGCAAATCCACTTTTTAAAGATGAGATTGAAGGCAAATTAAAAACATTTGATTACGCCGTAGCAAATCCTCCATTTAGCAATAAAAACTGGACTAATGGAGTTGATCCAGAAAATGATATTTACGAACGATTTTATCAAAAGAATGAAAACGGTACAAATATTAAACTAATCCCACCTAAGAAAAATGGGGACTATGCGTTTTTACTACACTTTATAAAGTCACTAAAAAGTAAAGGTAAGGGAGCTATAATTCTACCTTTGGGGGTTTTATTTAGAGGAAATGCAGAAGCTGAAATCCGAAAAAGCATTATAAACAGAGGTTATATAAAGGGAATTATAGGTCTTCCAGCAAACCTTTTTTATGGCACAGGAATAGCTGCTTCAATTATTATAATTGATAAAGAAAATGCAGAGCATCGAAAAGGTGTTTTTATGATTGATGCAAGCAAAGGTTTTATTAAAGATGGAAATAAAAACCGTTTGCGTGAGCAGGATATTCACAAAATAGTAACCGTTTTCAATAATCAAATAGCCATTCCAAAATATAGTAGACTAGTTCCACTTTCTGAAATTACAGGTGAAAAGAATGATTACAATTTAAATATTCCTCGATACATTGACTCTCAGGAGAAAGAGGATACTCAAAATATTGAAGCCCATTTAAAGGGTGGTATTCCTAATGAAGATATTGAAGATTTAAACAGATACTGGAAAGTTTACCCTAAATTAAAAACAGATATATTTAAACCTAACGAAAGAGCTAATTTCTGGAATTTAAGTTTAGCAAAAGATGAGATTAAATCTGGCATTTTTAACCATCCTGAATTTACAAACTTTACCAAAGAGATGGACAATGTTTTTAATTCATGGAAAGATAAAAATATACCAAAGCTGAAAGAACTGAAAGAATCTTGCTTACCAAAACTTATTATTAAAGAGATATCTGAAGATCTACTTGAAACCTATAAGGAGAAAAGCTTAATTGATAAGTATGATGTTTATCAACACTTAATGGATTATTGGTCAGAAATTATGCAAGATGACCTATATCAACTAGCTTCTGACGGCTGGGAAGCAGGTAATACAATAACAAGGTTGATAAAAAAAGCCAAAAAAAAGGGTGAGAAAGATAAAGATATTTCGGGAATTGAAGGTCTTGAAGGCAGACTCATTCCACCGAGCTTAATAATTCAAGAATATTTTATGGAGGAGCAGAAAGCAATTGATAACTTACAACAAGAGCTAGATTCTTCTGTTTCCCAAATGGAGGAAATGCGTGAGGAGCATGGCTTGGAAGAGGGCTTACTTAGTGAGGCTATGAATGATAAAGGGAATATATCAAAAACAACATTAAAAAAACGACAAAAAGAGATTGGTAAACGAAATAATGAAAATAGCGAAGAGTTTGATCTATTAAAAAGCTATGAAAGCTTAATGACAAAGGAAACGAAGTTAAAAGCTGAAATTAAAAAAGCTTTAGCTGAGTTGGAAATTAAGATAATTGAGAAATACCCTAAACTTAGTATTGAAGAGATAAAATATATTGTTATAGAAAAAAAGTGGATGGCAAACCTTGAAACTAAGATAAAGAGCGAAATGGATGCCATTAGTCACAGGTTGACCGAACGAATAAAAGAGTTAGCAGATCGTTACGAAACACCTCTTCCAAAACTAATAGATGATGTAACAGATTTCTCTAAAAAAGTTGATAAACATCTGGAGAAGATGGGGTATTTTTTTTAATTATGAATTGTGAATTATGAATTGTGAATTATGAATTGTGAATTATGAATTGTGAATTGTGAATTATGAATTGTGAATTATGAATTGTGAATGGTGAATTGTGAATGGTGAATGAGGATATGGAAATAGAAAAAGGTTATAAGCAAACTGAGGTTGGGGTTATTCCTGAGGATTGGGATGTTAAAGAGTTAGGGATAATTTGTGATGTAAGAGACGGTACTCATGATAGTCCAAAAGAAATAGCTTTTGGAAAATACTTGGTTACTTCAAAAAACATAAAAAAAGGAACTATTGATTTTTCAACAGCATATTTCATCAGTAAAAAAGATTTTGATGCTATAAACAATAGAAGTTTGGTAGAAAAAGGCGATTTATTATTTACTATGATTGGAACAATTGGAGATATTGCTTATATAAATTTTGAACCAGACTTTGCTATTAAAAATGTTGGTTTAATAAAATTTAAAAACAATATAATTTTTAATATATTTTTATTCCATTGGTTGCAATCAAAATATATAAAAAAGTATATACACTTTAATCAGAGTAAAGGAACTCAAGGTTTTTTAAGCTTAACTAATTTAAGAGATATGCCAGTACCTCTTCCATGCCCTACTGAACAAACGGCTATTGCTACGGCTCTTTCTGATATGGATAATTTAATAGAGAGCTTGGAAAGGCTCATTGAAAAAAAACGGAATATTAAGAAAGGTTCTATGCAGGAACTGCTAAAACCAAAAGATGATTGGGAGAAAGTAATACTTGATGATGTAATTGATGTCAATAGAGGTGGCTCACCAAGACCAATTCAAGATTATATTACATCTTCTCCAAATGGAATAAACTGGATAAAAATTGGAGATACAAATCCAATAAATAAATATATCACCAACAGTAAAGAAAAAATAATTCTAGAAGGAGCTCAATATTCACGTAAAGTTAATGTTGGTGATTTCTTGCTTTCAAATTCTATGTCATTTGGAAGACCATATATTTTAAAAATAGATGGGTGTATTCATGATGGATGGTTGGTACTTCAAAATTATCAAAAATCATTTGATAAAGAATTCCTTTACTACACATTAATGTCCAAATACGTTTTTAATCAGTATTTGGCAAAAGCTTCTGGAACGGGGGTTTTAAACCTAAACAAAGAGTTGGTAAAAACTATCGAATTAAATAAACCAAAATCATTAACAGAACAAAATCGGATTGCAGAGATTCTTTCTGATATGGATAGTGAAATAGAGAAACTGGAAATGCAATTATCAAAATATAAAATGGTAAAAACAGCTATGATGCAGGATTTATTAACAGGAAAGAGAAGAATTTTTTAGTAATGGTGAATTATGAATTGTGAATGGTGAATGGTGAATTGTGAATTGTTATAGGGGTTTGTATGGGTAGTAAGATAGGGCAATTGGAGCGAGTTACTCAAAATCGTGTTGTTAAACTGTTTCAAGAAAAATTAAACTATAGATATTTAGGTAATTGGGAAGAGAGGGAAAATAATAGCAATATTGAAGAGGAGATTCTAACCGATTTTTTAAAAAAGAGATATAGTCAAAATCTTATCAATAAAGCTATTTTTGAATTTAAGAAAGTTGCACATAAGCAAAGTAAAAGCCTTTACGATCTAAATAAGGCTGTTTATTCTATGCTTCGCTACGGTGTATCCCTAACTCCTGATGTAGGTCAGAATAAAGAAACTGTTTACTTAATCGATTGGAAAAATCCACTTAATAACGATTTTGCTATTGCTGAAGAGGTAACAGTAAAAGGTGTACATACAAAGCGTCCTGATATTGTAATTTATATAAATGGTATAGCTCTTGGCGTAATTGAACTTAAACGAAGCACTGTTTCTATTTCAGAAGGTATAAGACAAAACCTCGACAATCAAAAAAATATTTTTATAAAACCTTTCTTTGCAACCTTGCAATATGTTATGGCAGGTAATGATCTTGAAGGTATTGCCTACGGTACTATAGAAACTAAAGAGAAATATTATTTGCGTTGGAAAGAGATAAATGAAGAAAATAATCCTAACGATACATATCTGCTTAAAATTACAAAAGATATTCGCAACTTAGCCTCTACAGTTGAGCATAGATTGGATAAAAATATTATTGAAATGCTAAATAAAGAAAGATTTCTTGAACTAATCCATGAAAATATTGCTTTTGACAGAGGTATAAAAAAACTTTCAAGACCTAACCAATACTTTGGTTTAAAAGCTGCTCAGGAGCATATAAGAAAGCGAGAAGGTGGAATTATTTGGCATACACAAGGGAGTGGTAAAAGCCTTACAATGGTTTGGCTTACAAAATGGATTCGAGAAAATATTTATAATGCAAGAGTTTTGATAATTACCGATAGAGTTGAACTGGATAAGCAGATAGAAAAAGTATATAAAGGGATAGATGAAGAAATAGAACGAACAAAAAGTGGAAGGGATTTAATTGAAAAGCTAAATGCAAACTCCCCTTGGCTCTTATGCTCACTCGTTCATAAGTTTGGTGGTAAAGAGGAACCTGACGATAAGGATATGGAGGAGTATGTTAAAAGTTTAAAATCAAGTTTGCCTACAAATTTTAAAGCTAAGGGTGATATCTATGTTTTTGTAGATGAATGTCATAGAACTCAAAGTGGAAGACTCCACGAGGCAATGAAAACACTTTTACCAAATGCTCTTTTTATTGGTTTTACCGGTACACCACTTTTGAAAAAAGATAAAAAGAAAAGTATTGAGGTTTTTGGAGAGTATATCCATACCTATAAATTTGATGAAGCTGTAAAAGATAAGGTTGTTTTAGATCTTAGATATGAAGCTCGTGATATAGAGCAAAAAATAAGTTCTATGGATAAGATAGACCAATGGTTTGATGCAAAAACACGAGGGCTAACCGATTTTGCCAAAACAGAGTTAAAGCAGAAATGGGGAACTATAAAAAAGGTCTTTAGCTCTAAATCTCGTTTAGAAAAAGTGGTAGCTGATATAATGCTCGATATGGAAACTAAAGAGCGACTCCAAAACGGTAGAGGAAATGCCTTACTTGTTTCCGAAAGTATTTATAACGCTTGTAGATACTATGAACTTTTTCAAAATGCAGGTTTAAAACAGTGTGCAATTGTTACATCCTTCGTTCCCTCTCATGCTGATATAAAAGGTGAAGAGAGTGGCGAAGGGTATACAGAAAAGATAAGACAATATGAAATTTACAAACAGATGGTTGCAGATTACTTTAACGAAGATCCTGAAAAAGCGATCAATAAAGTATCAAAATTTGAAGAGGAGGTAAAAGATAAATTTGTTGAAGAGCCGGCACAGATGAAGCTCCTCATTGTAGTAGATAAGCTTCTTACAGGTTTTGATGCTCCTGCTGCAACATATCTCTATATTGATAAAAATATGAGAGACCATGGTTTATTTCAGGCAATATGTAGAGTAAACCGTTTAGATGATGAGAAAGAGTATGGGTATATAATTGACTACAAAGATCTATTTAAAAGTTTAGATAAATCGATTAAAGATTACACCTCTGAAGCATTTGATGATTATGATAAGGAGGATGTTGCTGGTTTATTAAAAGACCGTTTAAAAACAGGAAGAGAACGACTAGAAGATGCTTTAGAAGCAATTAGAGCTTTAATAGAACCAGTGGAACCTCCCAAAGGACAACTTGAATTTCAACATTACTTTGTAGGAAATCCTGAAAATCACGAAGATCTAAAAGATACTGAACCAAGGCGTGTAGCTCTGTATAAAGCTACTACTTCATTAATTCGTGCCTATACTAATATAGCCGATGAAATGGTTGATGCAGGTTATTCAATATCAGAAATTGAGGAGATAAAAAAAGAGGTAAAATATTTTGAAAACATTAGAAAAGAGATCCAAATTGCAAGTGGAGATTATATCGATTTAAAACAATATGAACCTGCTATGCGTCATTTAATAGACTCCTATTTAGGTGCAGAAGAGAGTAAAACTCTTTCAAAGTTTGACGATTTAACTTTAGTTGAGTTGATTGTGGGACAAGGTAAAAATGCTCTTGATAACTTACCTCCAAATATTCGTAAAAACAAAGAGTCAATGGCAGAAACTATTGAAAACAATTTAAGAAAGGTTATTATTGAAGAGAAACCAACCAATCCTGCATACTATGAAAAAATGAGCGATCTTTTAGATGAACTCATAAAACTTAGAAAAAAACAAAGCTATGAGTATCAAAGGTATCTGGATAAGATTGTTGAGTTAACACGAAAAATTAAAAAACCAAAGGAAGAGGTTTCATATCCTAAATCAATAAATACAAATGCAAAACGAGCTCTATACGACAACTTGGGGCAAAATGAAGAGTTGGCAAATGCACTTGATGAAAAAATAATGTCAACCAAAAAAGATGATTGGCGAAATCATCCTATAAAAAGAAAAGCTGTTTATAGAGCAATTGAAGAGATTGTAGAAAATTTTGAGGTAAAAGAAACAAATATTGGATTGATTTCTGATATTGTAAAAAATCAGAAGGACTACTAATGAAGCAAATTGCAATTGGTGATATTGTAGTAGATATTATATACAAAGATATAAAAAATATCCATTTAGCTGTTTATCCTCCAAATGGTCGTATCCGTATTGCTGCACCTTTAAAAGTTAGCAGGGAAGCCATCCGTTTATTTGCAATTTCAAAACTAGGTTGGATAAAACGACATAAAAGAAATTTTGAAAACCAAGAAAGAGTATCTCCAAGAGATTACAAAGAGAGGGAAAGCCATTACTTTCAAGGGAAAAGATATTTACTTCGCATAAAAGATACAAATGGAGCTGGATATGTAGATTTAAAAGAAAAAACCTATTTAGATCTATATGTAAAAGCTAACTCAAATCAAGAGTATAAAAAATCTATAATAAACGAATGGTATCGAAGTGAATTAAAAAAAGAACTCCCTGAAATAATTGAGCATTGGTCAAAAAAAATTGGTGTAGAAGTTAATTTCTGTGGCATAAAACAGATGAAAACAAAATGGGGATCTTGTAATATTGAAAAAAAAAGAATTTGGATAAATCTTGAACTAGCAAAGAAACCAATTCACTGCTTGGAATATATTCTAGTCCATGAAATGGTACACTTAAAAGAAAGATATCACAATGATATATTCAACTCTTTAATGGATTTCTATTTACCAAACTGGAAACAGATAAAAGAGGAGTTAAACCGAATACCAATTAGCCATTCTGATTGGAGCTATTAATCTTTCCTATTTAGGGTATAATGGAAAAGGAGAGTTACTACTTATTTGGTAAGTTAATCGATAGCTTTATTTTAATTATGAATTGTGAGTTGATGGAAGAAATTCTTTGATTTACACTTTTTCAGTAGACCATACTTATAGTTTAATAAAAATAGGGTGACTTAAAACTAGTTTTAGGCCACCCTTAAATTTTGCTCAAAAAGATTAGGTTAGTGAAAAATAAAAAAATCACCATTCACAATTCATCATTCATCATTCACCATTAAAAATCATCTCTTCTCTTTACTTGAAATTATAATAGAGGCAAGAATCTTATTTAATTCTTGAATATCATAACTTATAGAGTCATACTGAGCTTTGTTTAAATAATCTGATTGAAAAAGTAGTTCTATCCAATAATCTGTTTCATTTGCTTCTTTCTGAGCTATAGCCATTTTATGAATAAAATCAGCTTTACTCTCTGCGTGTTCAGCTTCTCTAACTAAAGCACCGATTGATGTACCACTTCGTAATAGTTGCTTACTTAATACAAACTCTTTCTTCTCTAACAAAAACTTATACAACTTTACAACTCTTAACGCAAAATCAAAACTTTTACTTTTAATTACATTAGTTTTTTTATCACCACTAAACATTTATAACCAACAATTCACAATTCACAATTCACAATTCATAATTCATAATTCATAATTCATAAAAGCTTTCCCTACAAAAAGGTTTTAAGCTTCTTTCTAGATGTTGGAGCAACAAAAGGTGTTTTAGCAATATTACCTTTTAAAACCCTTTTACTACCCTCTTTTTGGAACTCAACTTCACTCTCAAGCTCAAGCTTTTTTGAGCTGATTAAAAAACCTATAGGTTTATTACTTAAACTTGGAGATATAGTTCCCGAAACAACTTTACCAATGGTTTCCCCCTCAAACCTTACAATCCAGTCTGGCATAGCCTTACTTCTTCCATCAATGATAAAACCATAAATAAATGTTTTAACACCCTCCTCCTTATATTTAAGAAGAGACTCTTTACCTATAAAATCACTATCCCAATCAAAAACAAACTCCCAAGGTGTTTCTATTGAAGGGGTGTTTGGAGAGATCTCATTACCGTGAAGAGGTAATCCTGCCTCTGTTCTAAGGGAGTCTCTAGCTGCTAAACCACAAGGTTCAATACCAAACTCCTCACCCTCTTTCAGTAGTAAATTCCAAAGATCTAAACACCTATCCATATCAAAATAAAGCTCAAAACCAATCTCTCCTGTATATCCGGTTCTGGAAAGTATAACCTCAATATCTCCAAACATTACACCTTCTCTAGCTTTAAAAAATCCAAGTTTTTTTAATGAATCTAAACCTGCTAATTTTGCAACCAGTTTTGGAGCATTAGGACCTTGAAGATCGAGCTTTGCAATACTATTGGATACATCTTCAATCTCAACACCTTCAAGCTTATGGGATTGTAACCAATTAAAATCAGTTTCAATATTTCCGGCATTTACAACCAGCATCCACCTATCCTCAAACCTATAAACTATACAATCATCAATAACACCACCTTTATCGTTGAGCATAAAGTTATACATAGCCTGCCCAACCTTCATTGATTCAATATTGTTTGATAGCAGATTTGAGATAAACTCTAAACTTTTTTCACCCCTAATAATAAACTCCCCCATATGGCAAATATCAAAGAGTCCAACCGCATTTCTTGTAGCATTATGCTCCACAGATTGTCCCTTAGTATACCAAAGAGGCATCTCCCAACCTGCAAAATCAACTATCTTTCCACCCAAAGTTTTATGTTCTTCAAATAAAATTGTTTTCATAACAAACCACTCCAAATTTAATTATTTATATAAAAATCCAAGATTTTAACCTATGTTAAAAAATGATTTAATACTCTTAAGAAGAGTACTTTTTTTCTCATAATCAATACTTTTACTATTAGACAAAGACTTATTACTATTTTTTGATAGAGATAAGATATTGTCTCTCTCTCTTGCTGCTAATATCTCAGATATACTTGAAACAAGATTAGGTTCTTTATTTAGATAAAATGATAGATCCTCTTTGGTAATTTCCATTATTTGTACATCATCAACAACCCTAACAGAACCACTTCTATTTTCTCCGGTAAGTAGAGACATCTCTCCAAAAAAATTTCCTTTTGAAAGTGTTGCAACGGGATTATTGTTAATTATAACCTCAACAGATCCTTTTGAAACAATAAATAGAGAGGATCCTTCATCCCCTTGCATAAAAATATACTCCTCTACACCATACTCTACAAACTTAGATTTAGATGATAAAGATTTAAGATCTTCAACTGAAAGGGAGGAGAATATATCAACATCAGAGAGTAGTTTTAACTTTAGAGCATCAGAATTATTATCGTTGCTCTCCTTGTTTGGAGTATGATGATAAACATCCCTTATAGGAAAAGGTATCTTTATTCCCTCTCTATTAAAAGCATACCATATTTTGCTTAAAACACTATCTTCAATAAGTTTTTTCTTTCCATAATCATCTATCCAAACTCTAATCTCATAATTTATGGAAAAATCATCATAAGAAGTTAATCTAATTATAGGATTGGGAAACCTTAAAACATCATCACAACTTTTGAGAATATCTAAAATTACAGATTTAACCTTGCTTGGAGGGGCATCATAGGAAGCCCCTATGTTTAATGGTAAAACATGTCTCGTACTGGGAAAATTATAATTCACCATCTCATTTTTTATAATACTATTATTTGGTATAATAAGAAAATCATTATTAAAAGTTAAAACTTTGGTTGTTCTCCAATTTATCTCAATAACCTTACCCTCGGTATTATTTATGGAAACCCAATCAGTAATATTAAAAGGTTTTTCCACATGTATCATAAGCCCGGCAATAAAGTTTGTTAAAGTATCTTGAAGAGCAAGACCAATAACCATTGAAACAACAGCAGAAGTGGTAACTATAGGGGTAAGATCTATACCTAATTGAGCCTTCAGAATTGTAAAAAAGACAAAAATATAGATAACAAGAAGTATTATATCATGAATAATCTTAGGAGTTTTTACTCTAAGATTCAATTTTTTTACCGCTATACTTCTATCCACAATCTTGATTAAAGGAATAAAAACAAAAAGTAAAGCAACTGTTCTTATCTCTTCATTTATAGCTATAGAATCATAGTAATAGGTAACAATTAAAACAGCTATACCAAACAAAACAAAGGTTAAACTAAAACTTACGGATTTTAAAAAGCTTTCATTACTCTTTGAAAATAGTAATATTACTTTATTTAAACTCCCCAAAAGAAAGAGAGAGAGAAATACTATTGTAAAAATTTCTAAATCCAGTTGAAAATTCACAAAAACTCCATAAACTTTAATATTAACCTAAGAGTAATAATTTTAAAAATAAATAAACGAAAAAGGGAACTAATTATTATATATCCTAGACTAAAACATTAGCTCTTGATTATTAAGTTTTAATTGCTTTTAAATATACCCTAATCTACAATCTACCATAAAAGAGAGAAAAAAGAAAGAGTTACAAAAAAAAATATGGGCAATCTCTATAAAACAAAAAATCGCCCATATAAAATTAAAACATAATAAAAAGAAATTCTAGTAAAGTAGATCCTGAGTAGCAGAACTCACAAATGGTAAGTAAGCAACGGGAAACTTAATTTAACCTGAGTTCGACATAAGTATTCATCTAATATTTAGTATTATAAGTATAAACACCTATATAAAAATCGTTTCCTTAGGTTCTCGAAGGGTATAACTTTATCTATCAGTCTGGGAAAAGTTTTAAGATTTTTGTCAAAATCTATAAA
>PDON01000052.1 GCA_002742935.1 Candidatus Cloacimonadota bacterium
ATTACTCCAGATAAGGTCATAGAAATAGCAGAAGAACAAAAATATATTGCTAAATTATTTGAATTTTAAAATGGGTGTTAAATTTCGGAAGACAGGAAAAAGGGTGTCTCAAAAATTTCTTTTGAGACACCCTTTTTTGTTGAAAATCTCTAAGGATTTATAACCTTTTTCTTATTTTTCGGCTAAACTATTAATTGTTCCCCTATTTCACAATAACCTTTAACCCTTCAGATCTTCCTCTAAACTCCGGAGCTAATGAAGAACTTATCTCTACAGGACCTGTTGAGAACTCTCCATTTTCAAGAGCTTGAAGCTCATAGCTTAATACTGTTGTTCCTCTTGACAGGTAGTTTAAAAATATATCTGTATGAGCTCTTTCATAGGCTATATATCCGTAAGATTGTCCAAGTTTCTTATATCCGGATTTCTCTCTTGATATAAATGATTTAGGTCTATAATCTTTTATATGAAGATCTGAGTAGTTAACTTTGTTTTTAATCTTTAACTTAACCAAGATCTTATCTCCCTTTTTAAAGGTTTTAGATTTTTTATACTTTCCATTTTTATCATAAACCAAGTATTCTCTCTCTATCTTGATAGCTGAAGATCTACTCTCTATCTCATCTGCTCTCTTAAAACCGCTCTTATAAACAGCGGCCCATATTTGACTGTCTCCGTTGTTTATAACCTCTATAGATTTAGGAACTCTTTTATCTCCTGCGGTATAACTCTTTTTAATATATCCCGGAAGGTTTAGAAGATCATCATCTCCAAGCTCTTTACCATCTATTAAAAGTTTGAAACTATCTTTTGATCTAAGAATCTTCTGATCTGTAAAAAGAGATATTGCTATAGGTAGTATACTTTTATCACTACTATAGTTTAAGGTTCTTTTTGATGATATTATATACTGCTTTAGACTGTTTAAGTTTTTAATATCATTCTTCTCCTTAAAGATGTAGGAAGCATAAACAGTAGAGATTAAGCTGTTGCCTTCATCAATAAATTTTCCAAAATTGGATTTTTTTAATCTTCCCTTAACGCTTTTATAAAGTTCATCTTGCAGATAGCTAAACTTTGTAGATTGCTTTAGACACCATGAGATAATAAGTTGATTTTTAATATTTTTTTTGAAG
Source organism: Candidatus Cloacimonadota bacterium (assembly GCA_002742935.1). Classification (GTDB taxonomy): domain Bacteria; phylum UBA4055; class UBA4055; order UBA4055; family UBA4055. The sequence goes on from PDON01000052.1 coordinate 1,137, forward strand.
AAAGAACTGTCTATATCTTTCATATACTTATCAACTATTTTCTTTAACTCTTTATCTTTTTCAATACTTTTTGAATCTATAAACTTTAGAATAGATGATATCTTTTCTCCCAACCCTATGTTTTTATCCTCTTTGTTGAGTTTTTTTAGTTCTGAAATAAGATACTCTTTACTTCCTGCTATTATTCTTTTAGGGTCAATCTCTTTAACTCCAATAATATCCATAATTATCATAGTTTCAATTGTAGATATTGTTGTATAGATAGAGTAGTTGGTTGAGTTTGAGTATTTGTAAGATCCTTTGGCTTTATTCTTAAAGTTTTCTAGATTTATAACACAATTGTTAAGAGCTGCTCTTGTTGCATTCTGGTCAAACATCTCAATTGATTTATCCAGTATTTCACTATCTGAAAGTAGATCTTTAAACCATGGCGTGTTTTCATATATAAATGTTTTAAGCTCCGGATTTCTGTTCATTAGAGAAAGAAAACTACTCTTTTCCCCACTCTTTTTTAGAGATATTAGCACGTTTTGAAGTTTAGGGTTGTTTCTTATAATCTCTAATCTATTGCTAAGGTTTATAATATCTCCCAATATCTGATATATATTTTTTTGGGTGTTGTTTGGCAGTTCTATTTCAGAGATTAGATACCAAAGTGGATTTGTTGTTACCTCAATAGTATAGTTATCATAGCTATTTTTCATATTTTTGAGATCTATTTTCTTACTCTTTTTAGGCTCAATAGTAAAAGGATCACTATCGGTAAATCTTACCTTGTTACTTAAAACAGGAACAATAAATTTTAACCCATCTTTTCCAAGATTGTCAGAGTTACCCAAAATCTCTATCTCTACAGGGTAGTTGACACCTTTTATTTCAAGGTCAAACTCTGCTGTTTTATAGCTTCCTTTAGGAATATTTAAAGAGATTTTACTTCTGTTTTTCCCTAAAAAACTTTTGGTAATATCTTTCCCGTTTGGAGATAGAATTTTTATTTCCAAAGAAGCTTTAGTTGACAGCTTAGAAAGGTTTATAGCTTTAAATAATATTTGTGTTTTATCGCCTTCGTAAAAATATTGTGGAATAACGGTTTCTAAGTAGAATTTTTTGTTTACAACAACATCTTCTGAAGCCAATCCATTTTTTAAATCTTCATCTATTGTTATAGCTTTTAGAGTATATGTTCCTGTCTCTTGAGATGAATTATACTCAAAACTTGCTACTCCATCTTTATCTGTTTTTAGTTTTGTAGCAAAGAAAACATTGTCAGATTTAAACTCTCTGAATATCATATCTGTTTTTCCGGAGCTCTCTACACCTTTATTTGATTTAGAGCTAAGATAATTAGGCTGTACAGATTTATCGCTTTCCATAGTAGCCATGCTTCTTGCTCCCATTACATTTAAAGATTGATTGTATGCTGATCCTCTTTCAAAATAGTCATCTGTTTTATCTTGAAAAACATTACTCAATTGAGAAAGTTCAACAGGTTTATATTTTATCCTATTATTCGGAAGAGAAAAGCTGTATTTATTTATATCTTCCAAGCTTTTGTTGAACATAGTTGCGTATATAAAGCTGTTTTTTACAGGTTTCCCTTTAAGATCCGTAACCTTAAACTTTATGCTCTCTTTTTCGTTTGGTTTTGATTCTTTTGGGAGATCCAAAATTTCAAGTTTCAGTTTTTGTGGAGGTATGTAGTTGTAATTTTCGCTGAATCTATACTCTCTGTTTAAACCTTCCATAGAACCAATTACTTTAATAGAAGTTCCTTTGAAATCTTTGGTGTCAATAGTAATTTTTTTTAGTTCTTCATCAAGTTCAACATTTAAAATTTCTTTAGTTCCTTCGTTATCTTTAACAATAATATCTATCTCTTTATCAGAAAGAGAACTACCAAGGAAGAGGTCTATTTTACCATTTTTAAAAGGATCTTTTTCTCCTTTTATACAAATAAAACTATCATTGTCCGGAAGTTTTTCATCTATTTCATATACTTTGAAAAAAGAGCTTTTTTCAATAATTTTTTCTCCACTTTTGTACACAGCTTCAAGCTTGTAGATACCAAAATTTTGAGGATAATCTATATCCAAATTCTCGTTACTGTTAAACTTTCCTTTGGAGATAAGTTTCTTTTCTCTCTCTTCAAACTTTTTATAATCAAAACCATCATAAGGGAAGGTTTTAACAGGGTTTTCAATATCGGTACCGTTGTAACTTGTATCAAAACCGTATCTGTGATTTTTTTTGTATGATTTTAGTTTGTAAAGTTTGTATTCTCCTTCAACTTTAATAGAATCTCCTTGAATATTGTTTGCTCCAATGGAGAATCTTGGCTTGTCTGTATCAACAATATAATCCTTTGTGTTAACCAAAAGATTTATAGGTTCTTTTCCAAAGTAGAGATCCAAGTTTTTTGTTTCTCTCATTCCACTTTCATCTACAGTAGATATTTCAACTGAAATTATTGAATACCCTTTAGATTTTGGTCTGTTGAATACAAAATTAAAGTTTCCGTTTTTATCACCCTCTATGGATCCCTCCTCCAAGATTTTAGATCTTATGTTGTAGAAATGTCTAAATGAAGGATAGTTTGTTTCAGATATTTTATAGCTAAGTTTAGGAGATTGTATACTATATCCTGATGTAGATTTTACTTTTCCGTTAATCTCTATTTTATCAAGGTTTGATATATCTTTACTTACCTTTTCAAGCTCAATTTCAAAGTTTTTCTTTGTGTAGTTCTCAATTATTACAGATGCTTTACCCCTGGTTGATCTTTCGCTTACCTCAATCATGTATCTGCCGGCGGGAACCCCTAAAGGAATATTTATTTCATAATCAACACGGTTACTCTTAACATTTAATCTCTTATCAAAAACTCTGTATCCATTGTGTGAAACAAGGGCAAAGTTAGGATCTAAAATCTCAACTATTTTCCCCCTTTCATTTTTGCTTTTTGGAGGTGTGGTTTTAAGTATGGAGATCTTTATCTTATCTCCCGGCATGTAAACAGCCCTATCTGTATATATATTTAAATTTTCATTCATTGTTAATCTAATATTCGGGGTATATATGGCTCCCATATCCATAGGGAATGTTCCGTTTTCAGTTGTGAAATAACCCTTTAAATAGAGAGTACTATTGTTCCACTTTTTAAGAGAGTTTATATCTATATCAAGTATATCGTCATCGGATTCAAATTTAACCTCTTTATCCTCTTTTATGACAGTTACAGTAAAATCTTCACACTTTTCTCCTGAGTATCTGTCTTTTAATGAAATGAGGGCTCTGTTTCCAACCTCAAATACAGATGGTTCGTATTGAGAGATTATAATAATCTTTCTATCTCTTTTTGATTTGTTTTTAGGGTCAATAACAAATAGTGCATATGTACCGTAATCATCAAATTTTAATGATGTTAGAAAAGAGTGCTCTTTAAAATCATCAAACTTCTTTAACTCAATACTTTTTTTAATTTCGGGATCTCTTTTTCCAAGCTCCTTATAAAATTTATAACTATTTTTATAAAAGTTTTCAGATAAAAGTTCGCTCCTCTTCAGTTTATATATCTCCAGTTCAGCTTTATCAATATTTTTGTAGTATATATTGAAAGGTATGGCTAAATCTTTGGTATCATTAAGCTCTCTACTTATTCTTACATCTTTACTTTCAAGTTCCTCAATAATATTTTTTCCTAACTGATTTATTCTCTTTATTTCTATTTTAGGAACTAGTTTTGTAAGTTTTTCGTGTAGAAACTTTAGATCAGGATCAAAATCTTTGCTTTTATACTGTGGATACCTGCTAAGATATAAAACTTTAACACTGTTAAAGTTGCTATTGTTAAATTTTTCAACAACTATTTTTGCAAGTTCTTTTTCTCCAATGGTGTATGAATTTGTAATAATGTGATTAAATTTGTAATAATCTAAAATCTCCCTTTCAAGAGAGTTTTTCTTTGATAGGTTATTTATGTTTTCTATTCCAAGATCTAAAAATCTATTTCCTGTTGAAAAAAACTTATAATTTTTTAAACCTGCTTTAGTATCTTCTTCACCGTATTGGATACCAAGATTGCCATCATCCAAAAGTGTTATTGTAAAAAGATCTGCTACTGAGCAAAACTCAAAGTATGTGATAATATCAACATTGTTCCCGTAAAAAATTTGTCTGTACATTTTATCAAACATATTGTAATCAGAAAGTTTATATGTTGAAGCCTTATCAATTTTTTTTGAAATCTTTTTGGCAAGAGTATAGAGTTTGTTTTCAAAAGTTAACTTATCCCAATCAGCAAGATCTTTACTATCTTCTCCGGTGATAGGCATGTTCTCTATTCTGTACCTGTTTCTGTTGTAGTATCTCTTTAAGTAGAAATATTTTGTAAGATCTATTAAGATCTCATCATTTTTAAACTTTGGCTTCATCTCTTTCAAAAGATCCAAAAGCTTACTCTCCTCTTTTCTATAAAAATAGTTAGAGATATTGAATCTTTTTATAAATGCTTTGAAAAGAAGCTTGTTATCTTTTTCTCTTAATGCTTCTTTCTCAATCTTTTGTAACTCTTCAATAGCTGAAGCATAATCCCTTTTTCTGTCAAACTCATCAGCTTTTTTAAAGAGGTTTGAGTTGTCGGCAAAGACTATAGTTGCCAAAAACAGTAGAATTGTAAACGGTTTCATTATTATCTCCCAATCTTTTTTATAGATTTGTTCTCTATCCCCTAACTTTATGCATGTTAACAATAAATATTAAACATATAGTTTGCTTCTATTGTTCCAATGTAAGCTATAAGAAGTAGGTTCTACCATCTAATTAAATATTAATAAACTATTTGTTACCTAATATTCAAATAAAGTTTATCATAAAATAGTAATTTTATTTCTTTATTTTGTTGCACTTGTATAATAAGTAATATAAATTCTTTGTTAAAGAAGTGGAGGTGATTGTGAAAAAAATAGTTTTATTGCTCTCACTAATGATGATTAATTTGGGAGCTGCTGTCTACAGTGTAGGAGATGTTGTTGAGGATTTTACATGGGTAGATTCCAACCTTGATGTTGATGGAAATATTGTCGTGACCGGAAGGTCTCTTCACGACATTATTGACAGTGGAAAGGTTGTGTTAATTGATTTTGGCTCTGCCACTTGAGGTCCTTGTACTTTCGACGCACCTGTCGTTGAGCAAGTCTGGCAGACTTATAAGGAAAGTGCATATTTTGTTAATTCAATTGAAAATTTAACAAATTGGGAGACCTTAAATGGTAGTGGTTGGAGAACGAAGTTTAATCCAAACCTTACATACCATCTTACACATAGCGATATTTTAAGCCAGTATGCCGAGCCTTTGTTTGGTATTACTGCCCGTCCTAGAGCTGTTATAATAGGAGCCGGTTATAAACTTAAAACTGTTAATGCTGCGTTTCCTGTATCAAATCTACAGGGCAATTTGGCTGCTGCAATAGGAGAAATGGCAACTTCAATAGATGAGAGTTCTTTGGTTTCAGATTTTACTCTTAATCAAAACTATCCTAACCCTTTTAATCCTACTACAACAATTAGTTATAGTTTAGAGGAGGGCAGAAGAGTTAACCTTTCTGTTTTTAACAGCTTAGGAGAGATGGTTTCGGAACTGGTAAATAAGGATCAGGATAAAGGAGAATATTCAGTTTCTTTTGACGGTTCAAATCTTAATAGTGGTGTTTATTTTTATAAACTTACAGTAGATGGAACCAGTTCAATAAAAAAGATGATACTTACAAAGTAGAGTAGTTAGTTCTTACTTTTAAAAGGTTATAAATACTATCTTTGTTTGTAGATTCTACTTTTTAAGTATATACATAGATCTGTGTTGATACTGACTATAAAAGAGTAATTCTCAATCTTGGGAATTACTCTTTTTTATTTTGTAATTGAGACAAGTTCCATAAATTGAGAAAGAAAGAGAATTGTTTTTGTTTCCATTAAGATGCGTAATAGGAGTTATTTATACTCTCTTCGAATTCTTTTCATGATTAAAATCAGTAAAAAATATATTTTCTATTGAGACTTAGTATTATTAAACTTGACTTGTTCTAAACTTTTGCATATAATAGAGCGAATTATTACAAAAAAAAGAATTAAAACAAGGATGGAGATTACTAATGAATACTTTAAAACTCTTACTTATCTCGGCTTTAGCTCTGTTGCTTATAAGCTGTAACGAGAGCTCTTCAAGCTCAAATGACACTGGAGAAGTAAACAAAACAACTGTAGATGCCTCAAACCCTTCAAAATGGGCTTATTTCAGCTTTGAAAAAGGGGAAACTGTAGAGGTTTCTGATGAGCAAACTGATGAGTGGGATATCGCTTTTAAGAGAATGATGATAAAAACCAATTCCGGTACAAGTGGATCCGGAGATGGTGGAGTTATAAACTTTGCTCCTGTTGAATTTGATGATGTTGATTCTGCTCCAATGGGATACTATGTAGTGGATGATACCTGTGGTATTGAAGCTATGCATCTTTCTTGGAGTGGAAATAAAGCTCTATTTGATTGGTATGTAATGACCGGTGGAATGAAAGCTCCTCACCTTGATTCAAAAGGGTATAGCTACATAGTTAAGAATGGAGACAGATACACTAAGCTAAAGCTTGATAGTTACTACGATCCTGAAACTGAAGTTTCAGGTTTCATAACCTTTACTTGGAAAACAGGTCTTGAGCAATCTACAGAGATGGTTGACAATGTTATGGAAGCTAGTGTAACCGCTCCAAATGAGGATGAGTGGGTTTATTTTAGTTTTGCAGAAGGTGAGGTTCTTCCTCTTAAAGATGGCGAAGAGCCTGATGGTTGGGATATCGCTTTCCAAAAATATAGAATGAAAACAAACTCCGGTGTTAATCATACTATTTCTTCTGATGGAGAAAATGGATATGGTGTAGTTATGATTGAAACTACAGATCCTTTTGCAAGCATAAGAACAGCTCCTGCAGAAGGTTATGTAGTTGATTCTGAAATACCGGATCCTCAGCCGGGACATGCTCCATATAATGGGAATTCAGTTCTTTCTCAATGGTTATTAGCTCAAGCCGGACCTCCTCAGGTTAAAGAGGATGCTGTATTCTTCATTAAAGCTGAGAAGTATAGCTATGTTAAACTTAAAATGACAAATTATAACTATCAAAGTAATGAAATAAGTTTTAAGTTTGAGAGATATATTACCGCAGAATAAAATTAAAATGGGGATAAGATGAAACAGCTCTTCCTTGCTATTTTTATTCTCTCAATAGGTCAAACCCTACTTGCCTCTACTGTTTTGGCAGGTAGGGTTTTGGATTCTAATGGGAGAGCTCTAAAAAATGTTGAAATAACTATTGTTGGTAGTAGATTGGGTACTGTTAGTGATAGAGATGGCAACTTTTACCTTAAAACAAAGGCGGATCTTAGTAAAAATACAATAAAATTTGCAATTATTGGTTACGATGATCAATTTTACGATGTGAAAAATATTGATGATCTAAGAAAAATTTCCGTAACAATGTTTTCTAAAGATTATGAGTTGGAGGAGGTTGTAGTTACCACCTCTATGGAGAAAAGATTTAGAAGACATGTTCCTGAAAATGTTGAAACCATACCTCTAAAAGAGATTGAGAGTGGCAAGAATACAGATGTGGCCTCTATTTTAGATGAGATGCCGGGTTTAAACATTGAGGAGAACGGATACTCCAGGGGTAATGTTAAAATAAATGGATTACCTTCTCAGTACTCTCTGGTTTTAGTTGACGGAGAGAGAACAAAGGGGGGGCATAATGGTACAGATCTTTCCCAAATTCCTGTTTCTGCAATAAAGAGAATTGAGGTTGTTAAAGGACCTTCTTCTTCGCTTTTTGGAAGTGATGCAATAGGTGGAGTTGTTAATATTATAACCAAAGAGGTTGCCGGAACTAATAAGGAGTTCTCTCTTTCAGGATCTTTAGGCTCCAAAAATAGAAAAGATTATAAAGCCGGTGTAACTTATGGTAATGGTGTTTTTGGGATCAATCTAAACAGTACCTATTTTACCACAGAAGGGGTAAAGCGTTCCGATAAATACAAGTATTACAATAATTTCATTAAAACTTCCTATCGTTTTTCTCCTAGATTAGAATCCAGCTTTTCATTCAATCAATTCTATGATAAAAGAAGTCTTAACGATATGAGTGAGAAAAAATATAATGGAAAGTATGAAATTATATACAAGAAACCAACCTATAATGTAAAAGGTTCTGTATATTGGATTAGATATGATAGAGAGTTTTACTCATTTGGAGAAACAAAAGTTAGCAAAGAGAATGATTACAATATGAAACTCCAGTACTCAAGTGAGGTTTTTGGAGGTGATAATATTTTTGTTGGTAGTGAACTTAGAAGAAGGATTATGGATAGTCATGTTATAGAGGATAGTGAAGAGATCCATAGTATGTTTTCCAACTATGAGTTCCCGAAATTTCACGATCTATCTATTGCTCTTGGATTTAGATTGGATTATCACAAAGATTGGGGGTTTAATCCTACTCCAAAACTGAATCTTCTCTACTCTGTTAATAGGGATATGGAGCTTCGTTTCTCATTTGGTCAAGGATTTAAAGCTCCTTCATTAGAGCAGTTGCACTCATTTTGGTTCCACGGTTCCGGAGGTGGATTTTACATATCTGGAAATAAAAACCTTTCACCTGAAAAGAGTCTAGGTTTTAATTTAAGTTCTGAGTACAGACCAACCTCTTACTTAAAAATTATTTTTGATGGTTTTTACAATAAATTGGAAGATATGATAATTCCCGACGATGCAGGAACCTATGAAGGAAAACAACTTTATAAGTATCGTAATTTTGATCATATCTCTACCTACGGAGGAACAATAGAGAGTAGATTTTCCGTTGAAAACTATAGGTTAAATTTGAGCTATAATCTAACTCACTCAGAGGACAGAGATGGTAACTTCTTGCCAAATACCGCTCTTCACACACTTGGGGGAGAGATGGGTTACAGCAGGGATTTTACATCATTCCTAAGCGGTAATATTCTCATTAAGTGGAAGTATAAGGGAGAAAGTTATATAGATTCTGCAAACGAAGAGAAGATAGAGAGCTATAATATTTTCGATCTTCACACCTCTCTTGAGTTCTTTGATAACTATTTATTAAAGTTTGATGTAAACAATTTGCTTGATAAGAAGTATAAGGTTTACAGTGAGATGCCTTCAAGGGCATACTCTGCAACTTTAAGTGTTAAATTTTAAGAAGAGAGGTTTTTAATGATGGATTTAGACAAGATTATGGAAAGTTTTTATGCTTGTGCAGAGGGAAACCCTCTGTACAATGCTTTTCCGGAAAAAAAAGGTGTACACCCTTTCTCTAGTGGAGAGGAGGTTACAGAGCCTTATCATGAAATCTGGAACAAAAAAGCTCCTATAGAGATAGGTAAAAAGGATACAACAATTTATATTCATGTTCCTTTCTGTAGAACAAAGTGTACATACTGTCCATTCTACTTCAAAAAAAGTTCTGAAGAGGAGATAAACAAATATTTTACTTATCTAAAAAAGGAGATAGAGATCACAGCTAAATCCCTATGTGATAATAACACTCCCATAAGAGCTGTCTATTTTGGAGGAGGAACTCCAACAGATCTCTCCTCTAAACAGATAAAAGAGATAATAGCTTCGCTAAAATCTAACTTTAATATAGCTCCCGATTGTGAGATAACTTTAGAGGGTAGAGTTATTGGTTACAAAGATGGTATGATAGATGAGTATCTTGAAGGAGGAGTGAGCAGATTCTCTTTAGGGGTTCAAACCTTCAATACCGATATTAGAAGATCTACAGGTAGATTGGCGAGTAGAGAGGAGATTATATATACTCTTAACAGTATCAAGAGAGCGAATGGAGCACCTCTTGTTATAGATCTTATCTATGGTCTTCCAAATCAAACAATGGAAACTTGGAAAGAGGATCTTAATATAGCTACAAACTATGTTGATATTGATGGTGTTGACCTTTATCAACTAAATGTTATTCCAAATACAGTTTTATTTGATCAGATACACAATGCTAAAAAGTTTAGCCCTACAACCACTCAGCAAAAAGCAGATTTTTTCAAGTATGGAAAAGATTTTATGGCTCAAAATTTGGTTAGGAGACAATCTCTTAAACATTGGGGCTACTCAAATAGAGAGAGAGGGGTTTATAATACTCTGACAAGATATGGAAGAGATTGTATCCCTTTAGGTAATAGAAGTGGTGGTAAGTTTACTGGGTACTCCATAAGTCAAGCAGGATCTATGGAGGATTACTACTCTATGATAGATAGAGGGATAAAACCTATAAATACTCTTACAAAACTTCCTGAGTCCGATAACTTTTTCTCAGAACTTTCCGGTCAGATTGATGATTATGTTGGATTTAACTTTAACAGGTTAAAATACAACGAAAACTTCCAAAATATGGATAAGAAACTCTCTAGGCTTCTAACTCAATGGGAAGAGGTAGGAATAATATCTAAAGGTGATTTTGGTTGGTATAAACTTACAGAGTCAGGTCAATTCTGGGCTTTAAATATATATCAGAAATTAAAGGGTTTCATCTCTATGCTAAAAGAGATGGAAAACGGTAATAGTAAAATGAAGAGTGAGCACCCTCATGCTAAAATGATGGGAGGTCATTCTCATGGTGAAAAGATGGGTGGACATCCTCACGCTAAAATGGGTGGTCATCCCCATGGTGAAAAGATAAATGAACACCCTCATGCTAAAATGGGTGAAAATCCTAATAAGGGAAAGATGTAAAACAATGCTGAAAATATTTAGAAAAGATTATTGGGAAAGTTGGGAGCTTATATCTATTGGTATCTTTGCCGCACTTGTTAAAATTCTAACATTTCTTATTTCCATAACCGGTGGTGGTATGAACCCCATAAGTTTAATGCTTAAAAACGGTGTTGGAACAACTCTACTTATTATTTTAATGCTTAAAGTTCAAAAATTTGGCGTTTTTACAATTTATGTACTAATAAACACTGTCCTCGCTATTATTATGAGCGGGGGCGGTGCAATGATGTCCCCTGTTGGACTTATAGCAACGGGAATAATAACTGATTATATATTGGGGAATAGAGAAAAAACAGGAAGAGCAAGAGCTGTTTTGGGTATTCTGTTTTTTGAGACTTTCTCAAGAGTTGTTTCTCTGGTAATTGGATATATTTCAATTAGGGAAACCCCACAATTTTTCTACATGGGAGTTGCTGTGGTATCTTTAGGTTATTTAGGATGTCTTGGTGGTGTTTTTGCCGGATTTAGATTTTCAAAAGAGTTAAAAGTAGCCGGAATTATAAAGAGGTAATTATGAATTCAGATTTAAACTATCCAAAATTTCTCTATAATAGTTCGGCACTTGTAAAGATTATCCTTTCAACGGAAATCTCTATTGCTATACTTATTATGAATCAGATTCTCCCGCTTTCAATTGTTTGTTTTGCTACACTTCTGGCTGTACTTTTTACAAGGCAGTTTAAAGCGATAACTATAACATATATTCTGATAGCTATAATGTTTCTCATCTCAATTGGTTCAATGAAGGTATTGGGTCTCTTTATTCCTCAATTTGCAAATTTGAAACTGTATGAGATGGCTACACCTTTTTTAAGGGTAGTTGTTATGATGAATATCTTCTTGATTATAGCCTTAACTTCAAAGGTGAAGAATATATATGAAACACTTAAGACAATGAGATTACCTATAGTTGTATATTTGCCTCTTATTGTTATGATAAGATTTACACCAAGTTTTTTAAATGAGATCAAACAATTGAATGAGTGTTTAAAGCTTAGAGGATATTCACTTAATCCTATCTCGGTAACATTTCACCCCTTTAGAAGTTTTAGAATGGTGATTATACCTATGGTAATAAGATCACTTAAAATTTCCGATGAACTTGCTATTGCTTCTGAATTTAAGGGTGTTATGAATAGAAAAGCAGACAGTACAAAGATTGAGATTACTAAACATGATCTTCTAATTTCAATATATACGCTTATTGTGGTTTTAATTGCTGATATAAACTTTGATTGGATTTTAAATATATGATAACTATAAAAAATCTTAGCTATAGTTACCCTTTTGCTCAAAAGAGTGCTATTGAAAATATCTCTTTAAATATAAAGGAGGGTGAATGTGTTCTTATTACAGGTGAAAGTGGTTGTGGTAAATCTACGCTTTTAAGGGTAATAAACGGTTTAGCTCCAAAATATTTTAAGGGTGATATTAGTGGAGAAGTAACCATTGACGGGGTTGATACAAATAGTATTTCACTAACAGATCTTTCAGCAAAGGTTGCAACAGTTCTTCAAGATCCCGAGCAACAGTTTTTTACTCTAAATGTAAAGAATGAGCTAGAGTTTAGCATGGAGTGTAATAGTGGGAAGCAGATATATTCCATTGAAGAACTCACAGAACTTTTTAGTTTGGAAAAGATTATCAATGGGTCAATATTTGATCTTTCAGAGGGTGAAAAACAGAAAGTTGCTCTTGCTTCCTCCATACTTACAGGATCAAAAATAATTGTACTTGATGAGCCTTCTGCAAATCTTGATTACAACTCTACAAACCTATTAAAAGAGCAACTTCAAAGATTAAAATCTCTAGGTTTTACCATTGTTTTGGTTGAGCACAAAATCTATTGGAGTAGAGGTCTTGCAGATTCCTACTATCTGTTTTTTAATGGTATTTTAACCAAGTATGAGAGTATTGATTCTCTTACTGAGGATGGTTTAGAGAAGGGAGCTGAACTGAGATCTCCCGTTGTAGACAGAGATATTTTTACCAACCTAAAGAATGAGGTTAGTGAGAGCTCTGATCTTGCACTGGAGATAAATAATCTCAACTTTGCCTATAAGAAAAAGAGAAAAATTTTTGAAGATTTCTCTTTAAAAATAGGTAAGGGTAAAATTATCTCAATAACGGGAAAAAATGGAAGAGGTAAAACCACTTTAGCCAAGATATTAACGGGAATATTAAAATCATCTTCAGGTGAGATAAAAATAGGTGGTGTAGCTAGAAAGCGTAGAGAGTTAAAGAAGTTTTGTACTTTGGTAACTCAAGCTTCAGATCATCAACTCTACATGAAAAGTGTAAAAGATGAGATTGGTTTAGCTCAAAAAATGGTTAAATCCGAAATCTTTTTTACTCAGGAAAAACTTCTTGAAATGTTTAATCTGAAACATCTGGAGGATAGACATCCTCAAACACTTTCCGGAGGGGAAAAGCAGAGGCTTACAATTCTCTGCTCTATAGCTATAAAGCCGGATATTCTTATTTTGGATGAACCTACATCAGGTTTAGACGGGAAAAACTTAAATAGGTTGGTAAAAATATTAAAACAGATAACCGAAAAAGGTGTAACGATACTTTTGATAACTCATGATGCAGAGCTTATCTCCAATTGTTGTACCGGTAATATTAATTTAGATGATTAAAGGGAAAAAATGAAGACACTAATTGCTTACTCTTCAAAGAGTGGAAATACAAAAATGGTAGCAGAAGCTATACATGAACTTGATAAAGAAAATCTTGATATCTCAGATATTAGAGATATTAAGGATGTAGAAGGATATGAAAGAGTAGTTGTTGGTTTTTGGATAGATAAGGGAACTGCTAACCAAGAGGCTCTTAAATTTATTGAAACTTTAGAGGGTAAAGATGTAGCATTCTTCTTTACTTTGGGTGCTAAAGCTGATTCCGATCATGCAAAGGATTGTGTTAAAGCATGTACCGAACTTTTCTCAAAGAATAGATTGATAGGTCACTCCCATTGTCAGGGCAGAATAGACCCTAAGTTTATAGAGTGGATGAAAACATTACCTTTAGATCACCCTCACGGACCTAACGAAGCAAGTTTAAAGAGATGGGAAGCTGCAGCACCACATCCTACTGAAGATGATATTAAAGGTATAAAGAGTGATTTTTCAAAAATTTTAGCTCTCTAATTTTTCTTTTTCAATACAGAATTTTAATGCCGACTTTCTATAGAGTCGGCATTTTTATTTCCATTTTTTTATATAAATTTTTATAAACAAACTACTTGCATTTTTTTGTGAAGTGGATGCTTTTAGCTAATTATATTGAGTCTCATTATAAGTATTAGGGTTCAATAGGTAATTAAGTGCTTAAATTTTAAATGGAGAGATTAATGAGAAGGGTTGTTTCCTCACTGCTACTAATCCTACTTTCCGTAGGATCGTCTGCTTTTGGAGTTCAGCTAAATGAAAGTTTTGAAGGTGGAATTCCTGAAAATTGGACTGTCATTGACAATGATAATGATGGTTACACTTTTACAAGTCCTGCACAATACGCAATTAATGGTCATAAGGAGTATGCTGCAGGTATGGGTTGTAAAGATGATTATCTGATAACACCCATGTTAAATGTTACAGAAGATAATAGTAGTTTCAACTTTAAAGCTGCTGTTGAAAGTGCCGGTAAGAAGTATAGTTTTAAAGTAATGATCTCAAATACAGATCCGGAAATTTCCAGCTTTTCGTTACTAGAAGATTTTCCTGAATACGATACTGACAATTGGAATGATGGAGAAAAGAGTATAGATCTTTCTTCCTATATTGGAGAAAATGTCTACCTAGCTTTTTATATCTATGATTCCTCTTCACAATACTATAGTTTTGGTTTTGATGATGTTTCCGGTCCTGAGATCTATACTCCGGATTACAACTTTTCAGTTAATAACTATAATGGAGATATAGTAGGTCCTATTGGTAACTCTACCTTTCATTGCATAGAGATAGAGAATAAAGGTAATCTTGAGGATACGTACAATCTTTCCATCTCTGAACCCGGTAACTGGGGATACTCTATTGTTGATAAGACAAATTTGATGCCTATAAACACAATAACCATATCTCCTCAAGATAAGGATACTATTTTTGTTAAAACAGAGATTCCGGAGACTGCTTCTAATGAGGATGAAGATATGGCAACCGTACAGTTTCAGTCCCTTGGTTTATCTTCTATCATAAAGAGTGTTGAGCTAAAAACTTTCGCCATTGAGCTAATTACCAATTTCCCTTATGAAGAGGGGTTTGAGAACAGTTTAAACTCTCCTCTTCCATTTGGTATGAAGGTTGAGGATAAAGATGAGGATGGTAAAACTTGGATAGGATCCTCTGTTATGCCTCATACAGGTGATAAATATGCTACCCTTGAATATAACTCAAGCACCGGAAATAATGATTGGCTATTCACACCTCCAATCCAATTGGAAGCTGATAAAAACTATAGACTCAGCTTTTATATAAAAGGTGGTTCTGAGTACTCTTCTAAAAAGTTTATGGTTAAGTACGGTAGTTCCCAAAGTTCAAACAGCATGATGGAAATGCCGATATATATCAATGAGACACTTCAATTTTTAAGCTACCAAAAAGTTGATGCTGTATTTTCTCCAACGGAGGATAATATCTTCTACATTGGTTTTTATGGATATGAAGGAGCCGGATACACTCCTATCTCTCTAGATGATATAAAATTGGAGATACAGTCTGAAAATGATCTTATGGTTTCATCAATAATCAAAGATGATCTTCTACACTACGATGGAGATGAAGTAACTTTCAAAGCGTTTATCTATAATAATGGTTCAGAGGTTCAAACAAATAAAACTGTAACCTTTAAAGCTAATGGGGTTACTTTTGCTGAAAAAAATATAGAATCTATTAGCGTTAATGATACTATTGAAGTGGAAGCTACATGGAACAGCTATGCAGGATCATTAATCAATATTGAAGCTAGGGTTGAAGATGATGATTTTAATTCTAATAATAGCTATTCCATAACTACAGATATATATCAAGAGGGATATTTAGTAGAATCTTTTGAGGGTGAAGAGTTTCCTCCTCTGGAGTGGAATATTATTGGAGAGTCCGGAAATAGTTGGAGTCTTAATGGAGATGAGGGGTACCAAGGTGATAAGTCTGCTATAATCAATCGTGATAGTGAAAATGTTTCACATTCACGACTTGTAACTCCAAAACTCATTATAAAAGAGGGTAGTAGTTTCTCTTTTTACGCAAAAAGAGGAGTTTCTGAAACTAGCCTTTTAAGCATTGAATACTCTGAAGATGGTGCTCAGTTTACCCAAATTTCTGCTATCTCTTTAGAAGAGGATTATAAAAGATTTGATATAGATCTTTCATCATTAGCAGGAAACAACTACTACATATCTCTAAATGGAGAGGTTTCAACAGATTATAATCAATTTGTATCTATTGATATGGTTTCCGGTCCTGAGGTGTTTACTTCCGACGAACCTATATTTGAGATGACTCCTGAAATTGCAGAATATCAATTTACTGAAACTACAATTGGTGATTCATCTGATGTATTAGAGATTAAAGTTAGAAATAAGGGTGGCTCAATAATGGTGTTTAATAGCGGAGATATCGCTTTAAATGGCACTAATAGCAACCAATTTTCAATGGAAGAGATCAACTTTCCTGTAGAGCTTTCTTATAATCAATCAATTTATATACATTTAACTTTTAATCCTTCAGAAATTGGAAATAAATCAGCAGAGTTAGTTATAAATGATAACCTTTCAAAAGAGGTTCATACTGTTGAGTTATCAGGTGAGGCAAAGCCGGGAGCACCAATTACAGTTTATCCTGTGAATAATGGAAATAATATTCCGGTAGATGGAACACTTGAATGGATAAATGGAGAAGGAACCGAAAAGGTTGATCTTTACTTTGATACTGTTAATCCTCCGGTTGTAAAAGTTTTGGATAATGTTGATCCTGTAAATCAGTATACTTTCGATCCTCAACTGGACAATTCAACAAGATATTATTGGAAAGTTGTAAATAGAGGATATGATAATGGCGAAACATTTGAAACATCGGGAGAAGTGAACAGCTTCTTTACAGAACTTCCGGGATCAATGATACAAATAGGTTTTGATGAGATTACAGATGCAGGTCTTCCAATAGATCTATACTATGGTTATACATATTCACAAACAATATATAAGCAATCTGAAATAAATGTTTCAGAAAAGAAGATTTCAAAGATCTTCTACTACTATGCCGGTAATTCTGCTGTAGCAGAAGATATTGCAATTTACATGGCTCATACTTCACTTAATGTATTCGAAACAGCTGATTGGATACCTTATGAAGACCTTACTCTTGTTTATGAGGGTGTTCTGAATACTAGCGGAAATGACGGCTGGATTGAGATTACTCTAGATACACCTTTTGATTACAATAATACAGATAATCTTGTGATAGCAGTGGATGAGAATAGTAGTACTTATTATAATCAAACCGATGCTTTCTATTGCTCATCAGATATGTCGAATGGATATAGATCTATGATATACAGAAGTGATAGTGTAAATCCAGATCCTCAATATCCTCCTACAGCAATTAGAAGATCTACATATCCAAATATTAGACTTGATTTTGAAGAGGTGGCAACTACTCCTGTAGCATCATTCAATATGGAATCAATTGATTATGGTAATGTTCAGGTAGGAGCTTATGTTTCAAAAGAGCTTATTATTACTAATGATGGTGGTGAGAATCTAATAATTTCAGATATTACAATTGAAGGGGATGAAGAATTTACATTTACACCTTCATACAACGGTGATATTACCATTGAGCCCGGGAATTCATATTCACTAAGTGTTAATTTCCAACCTAATGATCAAGGTGTAAAAACAGGAAACTTAAAGATTATTGATAATATTTCAAAACAGGAAAATATTATACCTCTTTCAGGAAAAGCAGTTTACTCTTCTCCAAGTTTCCTTGTAGGTGAGGTTAATGAGAATGAGAATGTTGAACTTTCTTGGCACGCTCCTTATCCTTTAGATTTTATGCCTTATTTAACAGAAGATTTTGAAGGGGAAAGTTTCCCTCCTGCAGGTTGGAAGGTAAGATACTCTGAAACTCTCGGGGATTCTTTAACAGAGCCTTATTACAATAGTTGGGAAGTTTGTACTCCGGATTACCATTCAGGAATAGGTAACGATTATATACATTCAGGTAATCAATCTGCTGTTATTTGGCATAATGCACCGGGATTTAACTATCTAATAACCCCTAGACTAACCATTTCTGATGGATCTTTCCTAAACTTTTATCTATACTATAAAAATGGTGGTTTTGGAGGAAATACAAAGTTCTATGTAATGGCTAAAAAGAGTGATGGAACATTTGATTCTCTATTGAGTTATAACGGTGGTGCTTCAAATTTGATGGAAGAGCAGATTACTATTGATCTTTCACAGTATGATGGAACTGAAGTAGAGATAGCTTTTGTTTATGAAAATAATAACAGCTATGAGCTTGCAATAGATGATTTCTTTTTTACATCTCCAACAAAACTTGCAAAGAGAAATAGAGATATAGTTTTTCCTACGGGATACAATGTTTATAGAGATGGAAACAAAATAAATAGTGAACCTGTAGTTGAGAAATCATATGTTGATTCTCTATTATCTGAAGAGGGTGTTTATGAGTATAGAGTTTCAGCTGTTTATGATGAGTTTGAAAGTGAACTTTCCGATTATATCCTTGTTTCATTAGATAAAGAGGAGTTGTACGCACCTGTTAATCTAACAGCAGAGGTAAGAGTTGATAGTGTACTTCTTAACTGGTACTCTCCGGGTGAAGTTCAAGAGTTTGTAAATGAGAATTTTGAATCTCCAATCTTCCCTGATAATGGCTGGGATCTTAAATTTGATCTTGATGGGACAGGAAACAGTTTGACAGATCCTGAAACAGATAAAACTTGGTTTGATTTCACACCTAAAGATGGTAGTGAAACAATGATTTACGAGGGCTATCGTTCTGCAGCTATAAGACCAAATTGTGAAGGTTTCCACTGGTTACTTTCTCCATATATCAATGTTGAAGATGGTGATAATCTAAATTTTTATATCCATTTTAGAACAAATCCCGTTAATGATATGACTACTCTTTTCCACCTTAAACTACTTGTTGATGGTGAGTGGGTAAATATTATGAGTACAGATGAAAATTCTCAAAATAATGAGTATGAAACACCGTTAAACTTCGATCTTAGTGAATATAGTGGTAAGATTGTAAGGGCAGCTTTTGTTTATGAAGGTAACAATGCTTACATAGTTGCAATAGACAATGTAACTATGGGTAGCCGTAAGAATAAACAATCGGTTAACAAGAGATCTCTTCTAGGCTATAATGTTTACAGAAATGGTTCTAAAATTAATGATGAACTTGTAACAAACGAAAACTATCTTGATATTGTAGAATCAAAAGAGAATATCTCATACTTTGTAAAAGCTGTTTACAATATGGGAGAATCAGAGGAGTCTAATACAGTATCTGTTTCACCTGTTTCTGTTGAAGAGAACCTACCTCTTAAAACAGCTCTTTACAACAACTACCCTAACCCGTTTAATCCGGTTACAACTATAAACTACTCTCTATTGAAAGAGGGTTTAGTAAACCTTTCCGTTTACAATGTTAAGGGAGAGCTTGTATCTACTATTCTAAACGAAAGAGTAAAAGCCGGTTTCCACTCAATCAATTGGGATGGTAAAAATAACTCAAGTGGTGTTTACTATCTAGTAATGAAAAGTGGTCACTTTAACAGTTTAAAAAAGATGGTTCTGGTTAAGTAGAATCTAAAGATAATAATAAAGCCCTGAATTTTCAGGGCTTTATTTTTCTTCTTTGGAGATCATAGTTAAATCTTTAAAGTTTTGGAGCATAAAAGAGGAATTTTCCAATATGTGTAAAATTTATATGAAATTTATTGATTATTAAATTTCCTCTTATTATCTTGAGCCGGACTCAATATCATTTTGTTGGTGGTTAATTTTATTGGTTCTTTCTATAATATTGTGAAAAAAATATCTTGACAGACACAAGAGGCTTCCTAGTTTTATAAAAAAATACACCTAATCTTATAAAGCTAAGGAAA
>PDON01000075.1 GCA_002742935.1 Candidatus Cloacimonadota bacterium
CATAAATTTAGGCATTTCGAGATATAAAAAGGTTAGTTTCTCATAGAAAACCTCTTTTGTTTCCTGTTCAGTCAGCTTTACTTCATGGAAATATTTATCTTTATCACTTTCTTGAAAAACAAAATCTAAAATACCTATGGTATAAACCGATTTTAGTTTAAAGTTCCATTTAGAGCCTTTATTTCTTCCCTGTTCTTGAATAGGAAAGGTTGAGTAGAAAACTGTTCTATCTTTAAAAAATTTCTGCTCTGCTTTTTGCATCTCAACTATAATCTTTTCACCCTTTCCATTGGTGCAATATATATCAAAAACCGATCTTCTGTCTCCTTTTCATTACCGTCTATATCGAAATACTTAACCTTTACAAACTTAGCCCTTTTTACTTTTTCATATATCCCTCCAAGTAATTTTAATATTTTCCTAAACCAGACCAACTCTTGAAAATGGTTTGAATACTATTTTAATATCTGGCTTATGTTACAACAAATAAGAATCTAACTTTTTTTAATAATTTTTCTTAAAACCATATCTACTCCTTTAATTAAAATACATACCTCTATCCAACCCATAAGGGGGATTAACATAGACAGTTGTTTCTGTATCCAAAAATTTAATAATAATAAATTTAATATAACCAAATCATATCAATTTTCAAACAAAAAGATGATTTTATTAATTGGGATTTAATCTAAAACAGATTAAATTTATCTTTTATATTAACTATGGTGTATGAAAGTAGATTATTACCATTATAAAATTATATATTTGGAGATAGTAGATATGGTAGAGGAGAAGAAACCCACAAATTTTATAAAAAAAATTGTTGAAGAAGATCTTAGAAATGGGAAACATAAGAGTATAGTTACTCGTTTTCCTCCTGAGCCAAGTGGATATTTGCACATTGGTCATGCAAAGGCTATATGTACAGATTTTGGCATAGCTGAGGAGTATAATGGAAAATGTAACCTAAGGTTTGATGATACAAACCCTTCCAAAGAGAGTAATGAGTATGTAAATTCCATTAAAGAGGATATTAAATGGCTTGGATATGATTGGGAGGGAAGAGAGTTTTTTGCATCCGACTATTTTGATAAACTTTATGAATTTGCTGTTATACTTATAAAGAAGGGTAAAGCTTTTGTATGTGATCTTACGGCTGATGAGATTAGAGAGTATAGGGGTGATATCTCTACTCCCGGTAAAAATAGTCCTTATAGAGAAAGGTCTATTGAGGAAAATTTAGATCTGTTTAATCGTATGAAAAATGGAGAGTTTGCTGATGGAGAGAAAACATTGAGAGCTAAAATTGATATGAGTTCTCCAAACTTTCTTATGAGAGATCCTGCTATATACAGAATTAAGAGGGTTCATCATCACAATACGGGGGATAAGTGGTGTATATATCCCATGTATGACTTTGCCCATTGTCTCTCAGATGCAATTGAGGGTATCACTCACTCAATATGTACATTAGAGTTTCAGGATAATAGAAGATTGTATGATTGGTTTGTTGAGGAGGTTGGCACTCCTTCCGTTCCAAAACAGTATGAATTTTCAAGATTAAATCTTAGCCATACCATTACAAGTAAAAGAAAGCTTTTAGAGCTTGTTGAAGGTGGTTTTGTTGATGGTTGGGATGATCCTAGAATGCCGACACTTAGAGGTTTAAGAAGAAGGGGAGTATCCCCGGAAGCCATAAAGATCTTTATGGAAAAGCTAGGTGTGTCAAAGGTTGATTCAAACATACATATTTCACAATTTGAGTGGTTTGTAAGGGAGGATCTAAAGGTAAATGCTCCTAGGGTTATGGCTGTTTTGGATCCGGTAAAGGTAATTATAGATAATTTAGAAAATCCTATAGAGGTTGAGATAAGTTACAATTCAAACCATCCTGAAATGGGGAGTAGAAAGGTTGTTTTAACAAAAGAGATCTATATTGAAAGAGATGATTTTAGAGAGGAAGCAGATAAGAAGTTTTTTAGGCTAACCATTGGTAAAGAGGTTAGGCTAAAGCAGGCTTACAATATTATATGTACCTCTATTGAGAAGGATGAAGATGGAAATATAGTAGCTATTCATTGTGATTACGATCCTGATTCAAGCACAGGAAAATCAAAAACAGGTAAAAAGGTTAAAGGTATTCTTCATTGGGTAAGCTGTGAAGATGCCATTGATGCTGAAGTAAGATTATACTCAAATCTGTTTACATCTGAAAATCCTGCCGCCGAGGATAACTTTTTAGATCACCTTTCTAAAGATTCCTTAAAAATTATTAAAGGTTGTAAATTGGAATCTTCAATGAAGGGTATTAAGCCTGAATCAAGATTTCAGTTTGAAAGAGTAGGTTACTTCTGTTTAGATAGATATTCGACTGAAGGAAACTATACTTTTAATAGAATTGTTACCCTAAGGGAGGAAAAAAGATAAAATAGAGGTGTAGAATAAATTAACTATTTCTATACTAAACTTTTATATTCCCTTAAGCAAAAAATTGGAGAAAGTTTGAGATATATACTGGTATTAATTATTTTTGTGTCATCTATTTTTGGAGAAACAATAAAATATAGTAAAGATCAGATCTATAAGTTTCCCGGCAGAACCCTTTACGATCTTTTGGTTTCCAATTTTGGTCTAATAGGAAAAACAACAAAAGATGTTGGTCAAAATGTAGAAATTTACAGAGATCTTTTTAATGGAAGGGAGATAACAGTAAAAAAAGATGGGATTATTGACTCCGATTACTCCAAAACATCCCTTAGAACTATCTCTCTCTCCCAACTTGACAGTCTAATTATAAAAGATGATCCCGATAAAGGAGGATTCTTGGTTGAGCTTTTTGAGATCAATCCAATAGAAAAAGAACACTTTAGTGAAGTTATATACAGAGATGCTTATCTAAACTACAGAGATCTTGATTTTGTTGTATCTCAACAATTTTCAGAAAATTACAGATTTAGATTAATAGGAAATTTAACAGAGTTCAAAGATAATCGTGAGGAGGAGGATATATTTTTATATCCATATTTGAAGCAGGATTTTAAATTTGGGGTTACAAGAAAAGGAGATAACTATACCAACGATCTTAAATTTGGATTTTTCAAAGAGGATAGATACAACCTTTTAACGGATTCTTTAAAGGAAAGTGATACAAAATATCATCTTCAAAACAGTATTTTTTATAATTTTAATAAAGATAACCAATTGAACAATAGAGTTCGTATTATATATGGAGAGAGGAATCGCAACAGTTACTACGAAATAAGTGGTAATTATGAGTACGTACAAAACTCAACTTACGGAGCACTAAAATATTCAGGAGATTACAACTACTCAAGTGGACTCAAATATAAAAGCAATAACTTCTATAATTGTATTTCTTTTAGAAATAGATTTACACCAATGATAGTTCAAGAAAACTCCCTCTCTTTTCAATCAAAATATAGAGAGAGTGGAAAATTTTCATATACCAACAATACAACCATAAAAGATTTATTGGAGAATACACTAAATATTACCTACAGAGATAATAGTAGAGATTCATACATATACAACAAAACAATTTGTCAGATACTTAAAATTATCCACAACCCTAAAGAGAAAGAAAAAATTAGATCAAATCTTGAGATAGGATATGAAATATTTAATGATATTGAAAAAGAGAGAAAATTTGATGCTATCTTTTTTAGATTTACGACAAATATTTTTAGTAAATTTTATTTTAAAAGTTCCTATTGGCACAACATTGGTAAAAAGAATAGACCTACAACAACCATATATTCGTCAATATCATCATTAGAGTATAATAATATGTTTTTTGAGGATAATTTAAGTTTATCTACAGGATTATTTTATAAATATTCAGAATTTTATAACGATATATCAAATAAACAAATAATTAATAATCTCGGTTTTAAAATAGTTTTGGCTTTGGGAGATCTTGAGTTTTACTACTCGGTACATAATCTTTATAGAGATAAGTATAGTATTGATAATTACGAAGATACTATTTTTAATAAGCACTACATTCACCAGACAATTAATGGTTTTAATATGATGGGATATGACGAAATTTGGGGTATTAGATGGGTCTTCTACAACTAAAACAACCTGTATTTATCTAATATGTAGTGTAATAAATATACGTGTAAAATCTCGTTCCCTGAGGTTCTCGAAGGGTAAATTTTGTCTATCAACCCGGTAAAAGTTTTAAGATTTTTGTCAAAATCTATAAACTTTTT
>PDON01000053.1 GCA_002742935.1 Candidatus Cloacimonadota bacterium
CCCAAACCGTTTTATTAGATAAATATTTTTCCAATATCTCTTTTAAAATCTTTTCATGTCTTGGTTCTATATCAATAACTCTTTCTTTATCTTCCACTTTTTACCTTTTCCTCTCTTACTCATTCTTTTAGGGGCTAGGGTCCCCAACACTGAGACTGCCTTAAAAATTCAGGTAATCTAGAAACGAGCAGTACAAATAATTGGTTTTTATACTATTTGACACTAGAACTACTAGGTGATCCATTGCATAAAAAATAATGACGCAGTAATGGGAAGTTTATCAATGGTCTGAATACTATTTCCCCGATAGTTTCTCATATAAAACAATTGAATCTTCTATAAATTCATTCAAAATATTTATAGATTCATCAGCTTTTGTTTCTGAATAGTCATGACTTGTTCCAATTCGTTTTCTATTATAATTATACCACACTTCATAATCATCAATCAAGTAGTTTTCCAAAGCTAAACGGAAAATAGGGTTTGGACCATTTGGAACTTCAACAATACCAACCTCCTCTTCCAAATATTTTTTAAGATGCTTCCAAAGAGTATCAAAGCAAGTTTCAAAGCGTTGAATACAAGACTCTTTAATAGATTCTCTGTCTGACTCTAAGAGCTCATCCCTTTTGAAGGATTTTAAATAATCCTGATATCGTTCATCTAGCCTTCTCAAAGCTTTTTCAAATTTATTATAATTCATATAACTTTATTACTCCCTATCACTTCTTGCCATATATAGCTTTACCTTAGTTTAATACCGTTATATTTATATATACTAAACTATTTTCACATTTTACGATACTTTTTTAATTAAAAATTGTTTAAAAGAGGTTTAGTAGAAATAGAAAGCCATTTTACATTATATGGCTTGTTTGCTAGTATGTAATCAATTAACTTATCAAGTTTTTCTTGATACCAATCTCTATTCGAAGCTTTTCTAGTCTTACCAAAAGGGATTTCCAACAAATTTTCATTCTCAGTTATTTCCATAATTTTGAAAAACTCTTTTCTTGGATAAAATTTGTTATCAATAGAAGTATTTACATCTATTATAGAAGAGATTAAAATATTGTACTCACCATTTTCATCATAAAATTCTTTAAAGTTTTTGATATCTTGTATTGTATTAGAAGATGAATTTATGATAATTCTACACATTTTACCCCTATACTTTTTCTCAGCTACTACTTTAAAATCAGAAAGTTCTTCTAATTTCTTTTTTTTAGAAGAATCTATTGCAACAACCTTAAACTTATTTCCAATAAGTCTTCTAGTCAACCTATACATAGCTTCTTTTTTTCCTACATTTGGAGCTCCTCCAAGTAATAAAATTTCCATAATTTATCCTTTTTTAGTTTTATATATTTTTAACAATAGCTGATATTAATTTTTAGACACCCCTAATTGAATATGGAATAACTATACCCTCTTTTCTATATCTTGCATGAAGCTCTTTAATAAATTGATCCCTTTTTCAACAAACTTGATATAGGTCATGCCCTGTCTCTACGACAAACAATTACCCTACCGTGAGACTATTTACCAATAAATAAATTTACTCATAAAAGAACGAAGCGACAACTCCATTTTTCACTTACTCACATCCTCTCTGCTTTACCTTATTGATTATCCCAACCTTTTTAGTTATCTTCCCACTAAGATATTGCTTTAACTTGAGATTCTTGCAGATAAAATCTATTTTCCCCTTATAGCTTAGATTACTTTAGGAGATGTAATGAAAAAGATTAAGATAGTTACCCTTGGATGTTCAAAAAACTTAGTTGATTCAGAGGTGTTTAGTGGAATATTATTTGATAATGGTTTAGAGGTTTCTCCGGATTTTGAGGAAGCTGATACTATTGTTATAAATACCTGTGGATTTATAAATAGTGCAAGAGAGCAGAGTGTAAATACTATTTTAGAGGCTGTAGAGGATAAAAATAATGGGTTCTACAATAAGGTTTATGTAATGGGCTGTATGTCTGAAAAGTACGGCAAAGAGCTTAAAGAGGAGATCCCTGAAATTGATGGAGTCTATGGTTTAAAAGAGTTTGAGAAGATGGCAAAGGATATTGCTCATGTTGAAAAGGTTGATTTGAAATCCCTCTTTAATGAAAGGCTGGCTCTTGAGAATGATCATTTTGCATATGTAAGAATCTCTGACGGATGTAACCACAATTGTGCATATTGTTCAATCCCTTCAATGAGGGGAAAATATGTAAGCAGAACTATGGAATCTATTTTAAACGAGGTTGAAAATCTTGTAGATAATGGTGTTAAGGAGCTTATAATTATAGCTCAAGAGATAAACTCTTACGGATTGGATCTCTACGGCGAGATAAAGATAATTGATCTTTTGGACAGGATATGCAACCTATGTCAAGATGATACTTGGGTTAGATTGATGTACACCCATCCACCAATGGTAAATGAGAAGTTTGCCAAATTTATAAACTCTAAGAAAAATATTGTCAACTATCTAGATCTTCCTGTTGAGCATACAGAGACAGAGATTTTAAAGATGATGAGGAGGGGTAATACTCGTCAAGGTTTAATTGAAAAGATAGAGATGCTTAGAAAAACTATACCAAATATTATTGTAAGAACATCGATTATTGTAGGGTTCCCGGGTGAAACAGATGAGATTTTTGAGAGTATGAAAGATTTTATTAGAGAGGTTAAGTTTGATAGACTTGGATGTTTTGGATACTCTGAGGAGGAGGGAACAATTGCAGCTGAATTGCCAAATAGGATCTCCCAAGAGGTTATAGATAAGCGTATTGGTGAAATAATGGAGATTCAGCAGGAGATATCTTACAAAAATAATGAAAAACTATTGGGTGAAGAGTTAATAGTTTTAATAGATAGGCATGAAGGAGGGTTCTCTATTGGAAGAACTTATAGAGATGCTCCGGAAATTGATAATGAAGTTTTAATTGAAGAGGATCTGGAAATAGGTAAATACTACAAAGTTAGAGCTGTTGATTTTACAGAGTTTGATATTTATGGAGAGTTAAGTTAAATTTTTCTTGCTCTTATTTTATACAATATGTATATTCCGATTCTGAGATTTATGGAGGGAGAGTAGCTCAGTTGGTAGAGCACCGCCCTTTTAAGGCGATGGTCGACGGTTCGAGCCCGTCCTCTCTCATCTTTTATCAGGGTAGTCAATGACTACCCTTTTTTATTGTGTTGAAAAAGTCAGGCTTTCGAGAAGCGAGCAGTACAAGGAATTGATTTTTTATGTGATTTGAGCCTAGAACTACTAGGTGATTTGAACAGAAAAAATTGATGACGCAGTAATGCGAAGTTTATCGATAGTCTGAGGGTAGTTAAATGACTATCCTTTTTTATTATTAGAGATTTTAGAGCAGCTAAAATGGTAATGACTTGAAAGGTTTTATCACATCATTAGCACCCTTGAGATAACCAATAGAATATATTGTTATAATTGAGATCTTGATCTAATTCTATCGAATTAAGGTATATTTGATACAGCAAATTGCAAAACAAATGATGAGTATTTTTTCATATGAAAAAAATCTGTACTATGAGATTCTCAAAGGATATGGAAACTATAGTAAGATAGTGTGCCCTTTGAGAACCTTAGGAAAAGAGATCGATTAGGATAGAACAATAATATTGTTAGCCTTATCAATCAATTTATCCAATTTGTATTCATACCCTTTCAACTCTTTAAGGATTGAGTCTCTACCTTCAGAAAACCTTACTTTAGGATCATTAAACACCCTATTATAGTACTCAATACCCTCTTTAAGATTTTTACCAAATGTATCAAATTTTTTCTTCTCTTTAACTGTTATTTTAGGATTTGCCTCACTAATCATATTTTTAAAATAATCTATATAGAGAGACAGTTCCTTAATTAAAAAATTTGGTCTATCATTCCGTTCAATAATATTTGTTCTACCGTAGATATGATCTATCATCTCGGTAAGAGATGACTTTTTTGTAAAGTAAGCTGTATTTGGTCCAGGGCAAACGGATACACCTTCACCCTCATTGCTCCTTTTGATACCATTAGCTTTTAATAGTGATGTTCCAAGTCCTACACAGATACAACTTTTATCTACAATTTTACGAAACTTTTTTTCATACTCCTCTTTAGGAAGATTTAAACTCTTTAGCTGATTAACTTTCATAGTCTGATAAGCTCTAGATGCAGTACAGACAGGTCTTTTTGTAAACTCGGTATTTGATGATGCATAAAATTTAGTGCAAACCCTTCCATACTTACCATTTTTTATATCTTCAATCCTTTCAAGATCTCTACTATTCCCTCTTAAATTGTTAAACTTTACACCTAGTGGAGAGATATCACTTAGGTAAAGATCCTCCTCTTTAGCTTTACAAAGCTTATCAAGGGTCTCGTCATCAACACTAACAGCTTCAGGAACTAACATAAACGGAGAACCCCATCCAACAGAATCAACTCCATAGTAGTTGAGTAAAAAATTGTGTTCTTCAGCCGTACCAACACCACCTTGGGAAGAGATTGAAACATTTAATGGAGATTTAGGAGTATCTCTTCCTTTTTCTACTAAACTTTTAACAACTATTGGATATAAAGTTTCTTCTAGAGTTTTTTTATTTTCTCTAAACTCCAAAAGAATTGGACCTAAAAGCATTCCGTCGGAAACAAAGGCATGTCCGCCACAATTTAATCCTGATTCAACTCTATATTCACTAACCCATATACCTTTTTTTGCAAAGTATTTTCCTTGAATAAATGCCGACCTATAATCACTAACCTTTAAAATAATTCTCTTCTTTATATTTCCATCTCTATCGGGATAGAAATCATCAAACTCCTCAATATAGCCAAATAATCTAGGATTAAATCCGGCTGAAAGAACTACAGCAGAGTTGAGATTACTATTTGCAAACCCTCTAATAGCTGAGTGTCCATCATTAAAAGCAGTAGGAAGAACCTTACCATCTCTATAAGCCTCTCTATCGAGTTTAGTCATAATATTAACATCTATAGATCCTCGAATAACACTCTCTTTTACCCAAGATCCAAACTCTGAAACTCCACTGCACTTTGATTTGAAAGATTCAAACTCCTCTTTAAGCTTTGAACTGTCAGGAAGATTTTTAAAATACTCTCTAACCTCTCCACTCTTCTCTATAGCAGCAGTTTTAAACTCCTCTATCTTTTTTTTAGTTGCATCATTTAAAAAATTTAAATAAGCAGTTATCCTCTTTGCTCTAAAATCTTCTACTTTATTTGATATCTCTTTATATGGCTCTTTAAAAGACTCGCAATAGAATTTTCTCATCTTCTCTATAAGAATATCATCTACTAATGAGACAACAGAGTCTATTCCAAAAGGAGCAACTTTTAAAGGTGTATCAAGAGTAAACCCTATACCCATTACAGGGATATGAAAACTATGTAATCTTTTTATCATCTTTCCACCCCACTAAATAATTTGTCACTATACATTTGGTATCTTGAAAACACTCTTATATTTATATGCTCTTCTACATGAAATTATACAAATATAAAAGAGTAATACCTTCCTAAAGAATAAAAATAAGCTCTAGAATATAATCTTCAAGTAATGTTATAAAAGCTATTTATAAACAATTTAGAAGTATATTATCTCCATGTATCTTTAACCGTACGTTTAAAGATACAAACATAGTTCTTTTTGATCAAGGAATTTCTATAATTATAATCAAGATTAAAAAGAGAGTAATTATATAGAACATCAACCTATTGATATATTTGTACTATTAATGTATATTGCTTGACTCTACCAATTTATATTTGATTTAGTAGAGAGCATACAATCCCTTATAATACAGGGAGGATTATTTACAATATGATATTTAGAATAAATAGTAGGGTTGTATTTTATGGATATTTTTTCAGAGTTAAGTAGAGAGTTGGATTCATTTACCATTGATGAGGGGGTAAAGTATCCCGTTGTTCCTTTAAGCGATACAATACCTTTTCCGGCCTTAATTTTACCCATTAGTTTAGAATCTTCTCAACAAAAGAGAGTCATAGAGGATGCTCACAATGAAGATACTAATGTTATTCTTTTAGGGAAACATGAAAAGAGTGATTTAGATACAACTGCAAGTTCCTACTATAAAGTTGGTGTCTTGGGTAAAGTTTTACAAGTTGTTAAACTTCCAAATTTAGGCTCTAAGGCTATTATTCAACCTATAAAGAGAGTTAGGGTTGTCTCGTTTTCAGTTAAAGATGAATCTCTTTTCGCTGAGGTAAAAAAAATAACAATAAGAGAGATCAATTCAAAATTTTTAGAAACCTCTATGAGAATAATAAAATCTTTATTTGAAGAATATTTAGAAATATCAAGATCAACA
Organism: Candidatus Cloacimonadota bacterium; assembly: GCA_002742935.1. Taxonomy (GTDB): domain Bacteria; phylum UBA4055; class UBA4055; order UBA4055; family UBA4055. The sequence goes on from PDON01000053.1 coordinate 6,367, forward strand.
GTTCCTGATTTGATGAGTATGATAAATGATGAGAGTTCAAATCTTACCGTACTTGATATAATTTCAAGTAATATTAATACTGATAGAGAAACAAAGCAGAGATTGCTTGAAATGACTAAGTTAAAAGATTATGCAACTGAACTCCACGCTGTGCTTCAAAGAGAGATAGAGTTTCATAACCTTGAGAGAAAGGTTGAAGCTGAGGTTTCTAAGAAGGCTATGAATGATCAGAAAGATTATTTTATCAGAGAGAAGATAAAGGGTATTAAGAGTGAGCTTAATATAGATCATTCAGATCTTGAAGAGGTTAATACCGTGAAAAAGATGATTTCGGAAGGCAAACTTACCAAAGCTGCTGAAGAGAAGAGTTTAGCAGAGATTGAGAAGCTTCAAAGATTACACTCAATGTCTCCCGAATATGGTCTGATTAGAGATTATTTAGATCTTATTATCAATCTTCCATGGAAAAAGGAGAGTAAGGTTACTATTGATATTTCTGCTGCTGAAAAGATACTGGATGAAGACCACTTTGGACTTAAAAAACCTAAAGAGAGAATAATTGAGTATCTTTCCGTACTTAAATTAGTTGATAAGATTAAAGGTCCTATTGTATGTTTGGTAGGTCCTCCGGGAGTTGGAAAAACCTCACTTGGAAGATCAATAGCAAGAGCATTGGGTAGAGAGTATATAAGGGTTGCTCTCGGAGGTCTTCATGATGAAGCTGAAATAAGAGGGCATAGAAGAACTTACATTGGTGCAATGCCCGGAAAAATCATACAGAGTATAAAGAAGTCAAAGGTTAACAATCCTCTTTTTCTTTTAGATGAGATTGATAAGATAAGTTCAAACTTTAGAGGAGATCCTGCTTCTGCTCTTCTTGAGGTATTGGATCCTGAGCAAAATAATACATTTTTGGATAACTATCTAGATATTGAGTATGATCTTTCAAATGTACTTTTTATTACTACGGCAAATAATAAGTATAAAATTCCTCAACCACTTTTGGATAGAATGGAGCTTATTGAGATTGATGGTTATTTGGATGTTGAAAAATTTCAAATAGCAAAGAAGTATCTAATATCAAAACAGATGAAAGAGAATGGAGTTACAGAGGAGAACTTATCTATTAATGATGATTCTATATACAAAATCATTACAGATTATACTATGGAATCGGGAGTAAGGGATCTTGATAGGAAGATTGCTAAAATATGCAGAAAGGCTGCGAGATCTTCTATTGAGGGTGAAAAAACTATTGTAACAACAGAAAATTTAGAGAACTTTTTAGGCGTTCCAATTTATGATGATATGGTAACTACCGTAGGAACAAAGTGGGGTAGTGTAAATGGTTTAGCTTGGACTAGCGTAGGTGGATCAGTACTCAAGGTTGAGACAAATATTTATCCGGGAAAAGAGGGATTAAAGCTTACGGGAAAACTTGGTGAGGTTATGAAAGAGAGTGCTCAAGCAGCCTTGAGTTTTATCAGGTCAAAATCAAAGAATCTTGATATAGCAGATGATTTTTTTAGTAAAAATGTTGTTCATATCCATTTTCCTGAGGCAGCAACTCCAAAAGATGGTCCTTCTGCCGGTATAACTATAGCTACCTCTTTAATAAGTTGTTTACTCAATATTGAGGTTCCTCAAGATATTGGTATGACAGGTGAGATAACTATTCACGGGGATGTTCTTCCCATTGGAGGATTAAACGCTAAACTTATGGCTGCAAAAAGATCTAAGATAAAAAAGGTTATAATACCAAAGAGAAATATTAAAGATTTAAAAGAGATATCTGTAGATATTTTAAATGCTCTTAAGATTGTACCTGTTTCACATGTTAGTGAAGTGTTTAAAGAGGTTTATGGAGAAACATTGGTCTAAGGGTACATCTTATTAGATATATAAAAAGAGGTTGTCATGTTTGATAACCTTTTTTTATTTTCAGACTTTATTTAGAAAGATGTAAAGACCTTGTTTTGTTGAATGCTTTTTGTTTCTCAGGGAAACCATTAAAACCATTCATTGATAATACAATATCAAAAAAAATATTTTCAAAGGGTATATTGCCTTCATCACCTTGTATGCAACGAAAATCATTTTAAAGATTTTCAATCTTAATCATACTGCTTTTCTAACTCCTCGAATAGAAATCACAATCAAGAGAATTCCTGCAATTGCAATAAATAAACTTTGGAGAACTCCTATATTTAGTACTTGGGAAACAGGAACATCCATATCAATTAGCACAACCATATCCCAAAACCAATGAGAAATCATTGTAGGGATAAGATTTTCTGTTTTGTAAAATATCCAAGCCGACACGACACCACCAACTCCTGCCGATACCATTTGTATTAAAGTACTGACAAGCCCTGCACCCGCAAACATATTAGTACAATGTAGAAATCCAAATACCGATGCCGAGATTAAGATACCAACATACAACCCTCTTTTTTCTCTAAAAGCTGTAAAAATAAGTCCAAAAAATAGCATTTCTTCACCAATCCCCACCATAAATGTAGAACCGATAATAGTCCAAATTAGTGCCATATCCTTACCTCTGTAATCACCAAAATAGAATTGTAAAAATACAACAACTACCCCGGCAACAGCAATTTCCAATAACCACCAATTCATTTTTGGTTTTTTAAAGGCAGTTCCTCTAAAAAACAAATAGTACATAATTAATGAACTCCCAACGGCAAACGGCAAAAAATAGATCAAAATTGTAACCATCTTTGGCGTACCATAATCAATGTTATAAATATGTTTTGTTATGTACATCCCTGCTGACATAATTATCGTATAAAATAGTGTAGCAAGCAATGCCATTTTCTCTCTTTTTGATAAGATAATATTTTTCATTTTTTATTATTCCTTCAATCAAAAAGCCTATTTATTATGGTTCTATCAATAGCTTTTTCAATTTATAATCTTTTCCGGGAGGATGCAAGTTGTAATACTCTCTTTTACTATGTACACTGTGTTCCTAAAAATATATTTTATATATAGATTCTAATTAACTAAGATTGAAGATAGGATCATTTTATATATCTACAATTATTCATCATATTTTTAATAATTACAAAATTATATATTAAATACTGAATAGTGGAGTTATCAATCTCTATTATCCTAAACTAAAAACAGATCTCTACATAAAGAGTGTCTTAAATTATGTTGAAATTTATTAAATTATTTATAGTGGTTACAATTATGACAATACAAAGTGATCTCTCAGAAAAGAGATATACAAATAAACTTATCAATGAAACCAGCCCATATCTTTTACAGCATGCTCACAACCCTGTTGATTGGTATCCTTATGGAGAGGAAGCTTTTGAAAAGGCTAAAAAGGAGGATAAGCTCATTCTTTTTAGCATAGGTTATGCAGCTTGCCATTGGTGTCATGTTATGGAGCATGAAAGTTTTGAGAATGAATCTATAGCTAAAATAATGAACGATCATTTTGTTTGTGTAAAAGTGGATAGAGAGGAGAGACCTGATATAGATCAAATTTATATGAATGCTGTTCAGCTCATGAGAGGTGGTGGCGGATGGCCTCTTAACTGTTTTGCTCTTCCCAATGGTAAACCCATATGGGGAGGAACCTATTTTAGACCGGAAGATTGGAAAAATATTTTAGAATCTTTAGAATCTGGTTATAGAGCTACCCCTGATAAATTTAGGAAAGTATCTGAAGATGTAACCAGAGGTATTGCTCACACAGAACTTATAAGCACCAAAGAGAAAGATCCTATATTTACACCTCAAGAGATAAGAGAAGCTGTAGAAAGTATAAAAAAAGGGTTTGATTACAAAGATGGTGGTTTTGAAGGTCAACCTAAATTCCCAATGCCGGGGATCTATGATATGTTATTGGATTATGCGGTAGTTGAAGATGACTACTCTCTACTAAATCATATTAGTTTTACACTTAAAAAGTGGGCTTATGGCGGGATATATGATCAATTAGGCGGAGGTTTTGCAAGATACTCCGTTGATTCTCAATGGCTTGTACCTCATTTTGAAAAGATGATTTACGATAATGGTCAGATAATTGGTCTCTATGCCAAAATGTACAGGGTTACAAAAGAGCCGGTATTTAAAAGAGTAATAGAGGAAACTATCGGTTGGATAGAGCGAGATATGATGGATGAGAATAATCTTTTTTACTCATCTTACGATGCTGATAGTGAAGGTAAAGAAGGGCTTTTCTACATTTGGGATATATCAGAGATAAAAAAATATTTAGGTGAAGATGCCGAAGATTTTATCAACTATTTTGGTGTTTCCGACTCAGGAAACTTTGAGGGTAAAAATATTTTAAATGTGAGTTCTCTCAAAGAAGCGGATAAAAAGATTGAAGAGCAGAAGTTAAAGCTGTTTAATATAAGAGAGAAGAGGATAAAACCGGAGCTTGACAATAAAACTTTAAGTTCTTGGAACGCTCTTACCATTAGTGGACTTTGTGAATCCTATTGGGCTGTAGGGGATCCTCACTACCTAAATTTAGCTATTAAAGCAGCTGAAAAGATTAAATCTCAAAATATTGATAAATATGGAAACCTAATCCGTCTTTTTAAAAAGAGTGGATCTGTAAATGGCTTTTTAGATGATTATAGTTTAGTGATAAAATCTTTCCTTGATCTCTATGAAGCTACAAGTGATGATAAGTGGTTTGACAGTGCTACTCTGCTACAAAAGAGAGCAGATGATCTGTTTTTTGATAGCCGGTCAGGAATCTATTTTTACACCGCTGAAGATGAAAATATAATTGTTAGAAAGATGGAAACCACGGATAATGTTATTCCTTCCTCAAACTCTGTTATGGCGATAAATCTATTGAGGATATCTAGGATAACTGAGAATGAAACCCTTAGAAGCAGGGCTGTTCAAATGGGGCAAAACTCGAGGAAATTAGCAACCCAAACTCCACACTTTTCCTATCTTTGGATCAATCTTTTTCATAAGCTTAATACGGATAAGAAGGAGATTATTATTGTAGGGGAATCTTCAAAAAAGTTACAACTGGAGATAAATAGAGATTACTATCCTAATACTATTGTTATTGCTTCTGAAGAAAAGGGTAGTGAAAAACCTCTATTTAGGGATCGTTGGAAAGAGGGTAAAACCTTTATTTACTATTGTGTTAACAATAGTTGTCAACTACCGTTAGAGAGCGTTAGGGAGTTTAAAGAGTTTATTACTAATAGATAGTTTTTACTTATGGTCTGGTTATAATTAGATTCAATTCCCTTTCAAGCGAGGATAAAATCCGAATTTTATAACCTTTCCACTCCATAAAAAAAACTGCTTTCTGCATATCTGTCAGGGTTTATGAAGGTGTACTTTTTTTCCTCATCTTTATAAAATAATAGAGCTTCATAACTATTAAAACTATCTATTTGGTTCCCATCGGGATCTTCAGACCACTCTTCAAACACTTTGTTAAATTGAAGTATCATGTCCCCTATTGATATCTTTTGTTTAAGATCTACAAAAAAAGGGGTACCAAAATCTAATTTTTCTATAATTAAACCAATTTTCTCTTTATTGATATCCAAATTAAAGATGTAAGATTTAAATGCTTTTGGGTAGTTTATTTTTATAGAATCATCTTCTTTATAGCACCTGAGAAAAGTTGAAAAAAGGTTGTTGTTTTCAGTTAACTTTAACTCCAATTGAATATGGGTCGAGTCCGAATCTACAAATAGATTAACGGGGTCTATCTTTAAACTTTTGTATTGAAAGGCGGGGTTCTTGCCAATTTCCAGGGGTACTATAAAAGATTGATCCATTTTCACTTTTTTACCTTGAGCGTATTCTGAGAATTGAGTTAGCATAATTAGTATAACCAATATTTTTTTTGCTTGAGTACTTATTTTAAAATTATTCATAGATTTAAACCGAGATATAATATTTTTCATTAGATCTGATTAGATTCTCCTCTAATCACCACAAAACTACCCTCTCCAAAACCCCTTGTAGGTTCCTCAATCTCAATATTTTTAATATTGGTAAGGGTTTGGAAAATATCCGTAACAACAAAATTTGATTCTTCCATTAGTGAAACAACCTCTTTTGTAGAGTAGAGTTTAGCATTTTTATAAAATTTACTTTTGCTTTTTTCAGATTCAATAGTTCTACCCAAGAAACTATTTTTATCAATAAAAGCTACAATTAAAGATCCTTTTTTGTGAACAATACGATATGCTTCCTTAAAAGCTTTTAAAGGATCTGTAATAAAACAGAGAGATGTTATAAAAACGGCAAAATCAAAACTATTCTCTTTATAGGGTAAATTTTCGGCAAATCCACAATCTGTTTTTATCCCCCTTTTTTCTGCTAGTTTTAGCATGTTTTCAGAAGGATCAATGCCAAATCTTATACCCAACTCTTTTGCAAAGATACCACTGCCAACACCTATTTCCACTCCTCTCTTTTCAATGGGTATCAGCTTTTTTAAACATAAAAGTTCAGATCTGAAAAGGTTATCATTTTTTTTAAACCAATTTTCATACTCAGTAGTGTATATATTAAAAGGGTTTTCTCTCATTTTATATCTCCAGACTTTATACAAAGGACATTTTTTTCATTGTGTTTTTTACAAATAGGTATGATACAACACCCGAAATAATGTTAGATAGAAGGGCTGCGTAAAATATTCCTATCAATCCAAATAGATATGATCCTAAATATGCTAAAGGTATGTAAAGAATAACCATTCTAAGTAGTGATAAAAAACCAGATCTAAATGGCAATTGTAGTGCACTAAATGCTGAACTTACAATCATAACAATACCTTGAAGTCCATAACCAATAGATACAATTTTCATATATTGAGAAACAATTTTAGCTACTTCATTATCTGATGTGAATATGTTTGCTATAAAATCAGAAAAAACAAAGAATATTATAAAGATAAATATTCCGTAAAGTATAGAAAAAATTGAACTTGATTTTATTCCCGATATTATCCTACCTATTTTTTTAGCTCCAAAATTTTGACCAACAAAAGGTCCTATTACATTTGCAAGTGAAATTATAATGGTAAAAGAGAACATCTCTATTCTGGAAGAAACACCAAACCCCGCAACAGCTTCTTTACCGTAAGTTGAAATAAGCTTAGTCAAAATAGCAAAAGATATAGGTACAATAAAGTATGCAAGACTCGCTGTAATGCCTATGTATGATATATCTTTCCAAGATTTAAGAACAGATCTAAAACGTGGGAGTTTAAAACTTACGAGTCTATCTCTAAATATGAGAATAGCAAGAGAAGCTACCATTGTTACAAATCTTGCCAAAGCAGTTGCAATTGCAGCACCCTCTAAACCCATTGGAGGTATAAAACCAAAACCAAATATAAAAATTGGATCTAAGATAGTATTGGCTACTACAGATATTATCATTATTAAAGAGGGTATTTTAGTATCCCCTGTAGCTCTTATTGCACTGTTTCCTACCATTGGAATGATAACAAAGGGAACGGAAATATACCAAATAACCATATACTCTTTTATAAGAGGAACTATATCTTCTGTTGCTCCCATAAGTGGAAAAAGTATGTTCATGGTAAGTAGTCCTATAATCATTGCTACTATCACAATGAGTACTGAAAGAGTAATGCCATCTGTTGCATACCTTACAGCTTTTTCTCTATTTTTTTCCCCTATGACTTTAGAAATTACGGCAGAAAGTCCAACACCCATACCAAGTGCAATACTTTGAATAACAATTACAACAGGAAAAGTAAATGTCATTGCAGAGAGTTCTAAAGTTCCAATCATACCCACAAAAAATGTATCAATAAGATTAAATCCCATTATTGCTACCATACCCCAAATCATAGGTATAGTCATTTTGGTTAAGGATCTTTTTATATCTCCTTCAACAAGGTCTACTTTTTTTGACATTCTATTTCATATCCAAAAACTTACGAATAATCCACTCTATACTTAAAACAGAAATTATAAGTATAAAAATATAAATATTTCTAAATAGTGATATGGAGTAACTTTCATCTACAGATATAGTTTCATCAAAATTTTTATACTTATCAAAATATTTTTCATCTTTAATATCTATCACACTTTTTAAAGTATCTATTCCAATAAGCATAGAGGTCAATGATTTATCTACTCCATTTGTAAATTTTTCAGGGTTGTAATCTTCAATATAAATAGATCCTTCTTTGGTATAGATTAACTTGTCTTTATCATAGCTATTTATATTATATCTCTTTTCTCCACCACTGGCAAAACTTATTTTACCAAAATATACTCCATCTTTATAGTCAAGGTATAACTTTTTTTTGTTATAGAACTCAACTACTGTATTTAATTGTTTTGCTAAACGATTATTTTCATCTATAATTATACCTTTGAATTGAATATCTTCATCTGTAATGAAGTTGCTTTTTTGGGGGTCAATCTTTATATTTTCACCCCTTTTACTGTCGGTCATAACATTTAAAATGTTTAGGAATACTGTTTCAAATCTAAAGTCATCTCCAAAAGCTTTGGAAGTGAAAAAAAGTTTGTAAAGATCCGTAATGGCAAATTTTACTCTTGTTAACTTTCTGTTAGATGATACAAGTGTATATCTGCTTTCTCCGTAAAATCCGTCAATTAAGGATATATCTTCAGGTTTTAGGTATGAATCAAATCCAATATCCGGAAGATTTGAGAGTTCAAAATTTTTATCATCATCTCTAAAAATAAAATCACCAAAAGGATCTTCAGATCTTTTCATTACAACTTTTCTATCCCCTTCTTTGTCCGATATATACATATAGGGGTTATTTCCCAAATTTTTCAATTTAGAGTTTCCAAACTGTATTATAAGATCAAAATTATCAATATTTTTTTCGTTTACCTTATCAACTGAAAAATTATTATTAAGTAGAAATCTCTTTAAAAACTTTATATCAAGAGAGTTGTTTTTGTAGATTAAACCTATAGATTTACTTTTAAAATCTCTATTTACTCCTATATATCTTATATTGTTTGAACTATTACTATCTTCTAGGTTTGATCCTATTTCAATACCCAGTTCAGGAAGATTGTATTTTGATATATCAATCTTTATCCACTCAAGATCTTTATTAAAACGGATTCTGTCAATCTCATTTTTTCTATCCAAAATCTTGATATCAATATAGGAGATACCTTTATCTGTTGAGGGTATTATATTGAGATGTTTTACCCCTTTTTCATAACTTGTGTATAGCTCTTTTATATATAGGTCAAAACTTTTATCAAAGGGTGGAAAAAGAAAGTTTAGCTTTACTTTTTCATATATGGGAGGTATTTGATTGCTATTTGTGTAATATCCATCTGTAATAATATCAATATTTGAAATATATCCTTTAAGTAATCTATTTGTAATAGATGTATCAAAGAGTGAGTATTCAAGATTGGATCTTTTATCAACATATAGTGAATCCCCCTCTTTATACTCTCTCAAAGAATCTCCAAATAGGAATACTTTATCATAGCTTTTAATATTTGGGAGGCTTAAATCAATCTTTTTCATAGATTCTGAATTATCTATCAAAAGGATATTTTTTTTATCTATACTCTTTACTCTGTTTACATAGAGAACAGGCTTAAAAATCAGAAATGAGACTAGTATGATAAAAAGAGTTCTTGATCCTATAAGAAAATATTTGTATCTCCCCTTATACTCTTTGTAGAGGTAAGTGGAAATATAGATAGCCAGTATTACAAACCCTATCCAAAAGATACCCGGATAATTAAAGTCAAAGCTATATTTATCAATCACTTATTTTATCCTTTGATCCTTTGATTAGTTTCTCAACAGCTTCATCTATGAGCTCTAATTCTTTATCGTCAATTTCAATATCTACTGCTTCATTTAATCTTTTATTGATAATTTTATCTATTTCAATATCATTATCTTCAAGATTATCATCAAGGTTGTCATCTAGTATAAGATCATTTTCCACAGAGAAGCTATCTTCTATGCTACTTTTACTTTCATAAACTTTACTTTTCTCAAAAGAACTGTCGTTTGAACGGCTTTTTAGATCTACAATATTTACAATCATTTCTCCCATTGAACCATCTAATGATTTTCCCGTAACATTATACTCTAAAACTTCTGCAACTTTTACAAAAAAGGTTTCATACTTATCTTCATTAGCATGTTTTTTAGGTATTAGAGTTTTTATAACCAAAACAGCAACAATTATGAGCAGTATTAAGATAATTACTACATAGATAAATACCGATCCACTACTCTCTTCACTTTTGGGAGTAATCTCTTCGCCTGGCAAAGTTTCATTGGTTGTTTCAGGTAGTTTTTCAACATCTCCTGCAACCGTAGAGCTGTCCGTAGAAGATTCGGTTATTTCTGAAGATTTTTTGCTATCTTCCTCGTCTAAAAGAAACTCTTCCAAATCTTTTTCAAAACCTTGAGATCTTACTGTAATTTCCAGTTTCTTAACTCCGTCTTTAGTAAATTTGAGAGTATCATTAAAATTAGCATCTTTAATTAGGATAAACTTTACATAGTTTCCACCTTTTAAAAGATTATCTATTCCTTCTATTTGAATAGTAGAATTACTGTCTGTTTCTAAGTAGCTATCGCTTTCATTTGAACTTACAATATCCGTTCCAATAGCTTTTCTTCTTGGAGTAAAATCTAAGATTAGCTTTGTTTTCCCGTTTTCTTTAAAATAGTATTCAGGAGCATATACGGCACTAAACTTTAGATACTTTTTTCTACCTATGTTTTTCTGTTCAAAAACAAAAGAAGCTTCAAAACTATTTTCTGGTACTATACCACTTTTAAGTTTTGGATCAAATGTAACTTTTATTTTTGTAGGCGATAACTTTTCCAATTTAAATGGTGGCTGGATAGAACTTTTAAATGAAAACTTATCTCCATTTTTTAAATCATAAACCTCACTAAACTTAGTGATGTATCCAAGCTCTATGGGCTTGGCTCTAAAAAGGTTTATGGTTTCAGACTTAATTGTAAATATAAAAGCAAGAATAATTATAAAATATTTCATATAAATATCTCCTAAACTATATTTAAGGGATCTACGTCTATAAATATCCTTGTTGAAGAGTTATCAAAATAATCAACAATAGATTTCTTTATAGCTTCTCTAAGACCATTCCCATTAGGATCTTTATCCCTATCAGATCTAATTATTATTTGTTTTTTAAAACTGTTATTAATTTTGTTTATAATACAGTCCACAGGATAATATACTACAAATTTATTACCTAGTCCAGATAGTTTTTCATAAATATAAAGAGCATCTTCCGTTAACTTGTCATAGCTTTTATTACTAAAGTTAAGCTTAATGATTTTTGAAAATGGAGGATAGTTAAACTCCTTCCTACTTTTGAGTTCATTTTTAGAGAAGGTAAGAAAATCTTGCTTTTCCGTATACTTAAAAATCTTGTTTGAAGGTTCAAATGTTTGAATGATAACTTCACCTTCATATCTACCTCTCCCGGATCTTCCGGCAACTTGAACCAGTTGTTGAAAACCAAACTCGTCAGATCTGAAATCCGGCATTATAAAACTTATATCTCCATTCACAATAACCACTAACGATACATCCTCAATATCCAAGCCCTTTGATATCATCTGAGTTCCCAAAAGAAAGGATATATCCTTATCTCTAAATCTGTTCAAAAGATTGCTGTGAGAATCCTTTTTTCTCGTAGTATCAATATCCATTCTCACAACACCTCTATTGGGAAAGATCCTCTTTATTTCCTCCTCTACCTGCTCAGTTCCAACTCCTCTAAAAACAATATTTTGATCTCCACATGAGCTGCAACAAACCCTTGTTTTCTTTACAGATCCACATTGGTGGCATATAAGCTCTTTTGTATTAAGATGGTATGTCATGGAAACAGCACAACTATCACAATGCTCTATATAACCACATTTTTTACATATTTGATAGGAAGCGTAACCTCTTCTATTGTGAAAAATAATAACCTTTCTACCCTTATCTATCTCCTCTTTCATCTTTTTAACCGTATGAGGATGAAATAGATTGGAATAGAAGCTCTTATCCAGAGTTATCAAGCTTATTCTCGGTAGTTTTGCTCCGGTTCCTCTCTTTGTCATTGTAAGAAGTTTATACTTTCCAGTTATAGCATTGTGATAACTCTCTAAAGATGGAGTTGCAGACCCCAAAACAGTAACAGCACTATTAAATTTTGATCTTAAAATTGCAAGATTTCCCGCATTGTAACACGGCTCTGTATCACTCTGTTTATAGGTCCTTTCATGCTCCTCATCAACAATAATTACTCCAAGATTTTTAATAGGAGCAAAAATTGCAGATCTAACACCTATTACAACATCATATCTACCATTTTGGATCTGTTTCCAACTGTCATACCGCTCTCCATCACTAAGCCTGCTGTGGAGAATAGCTATCCTGTTTTCAAAAACTTTTTTAAATCTCCCTACAGTTTGTGGTGCAAGTGATATTTCAGGTATTAAAACTATGGCACTTTTACCCATAGATAAAACCTTTTTTACAATCTCTATATAAACCTCTGTTTTTCCGCTTCCGGTAACACCATACAATAAAAAAGTATCAAATTTACCTTTTTCAACAGATTTAGAAACTTCACTAATAGCCGTAAGTTGCTGATCATTTAAAACAATTGGATTCTCTTTACCTTCTCCTTTGGAAAATAGAGCAGAGGGAATCCTTTCAACTGCTTCTTCACCCTTTTTTAGAAGGCCTAGTTTAACACCTTTTGAGATTGCATATGTAGAGAAACCGTGAAGAGAGATAAGATCCGAATTCTTCACAACCCCTCCGTTATAGGAAATAAAATCTAAAAGCTCCATAACTTTTGAGGTTTTGGAAAGTTTACCTCTATTCTCCTCTAAATAAGCCTTACCCTTATCACTAACCTCTATAGCGAGAACCTTTTTCTCCCTTACCTTCCTTATCTCATCATAAAAAATCTCTATTGCACCCTTATCTATTAGAGAGTTTAGAATATAATCATCTCCAATCTTTACAATAGATTTATACAGATCCTTTTGGGGCAAACTATCAAAAATTATCCTTTCGGAAAAACTAAGAGTTTCCAAATCTACAAGAGGGGATTTTTTATAATATTTTTCAAAATTGTTTAAAAGAAACTTTGGTAAAACAGTATTTAAAACTCTTCCAATATCTGTGAGATAGTAATCACTCATCCATACAATTAATCTTATCAAATCATCTTCAATTATAGGTTTAGGATCTAAAATATCTATAATATCCTTATAGTCTACACCCTTTTCAGGTGTTGTTCGTTTCAGAACTAAGCCGGTAATTGTTCTATTATTAAAACTAACCAAAACTCTACAACCCACTATAGATCCTGAAACAAGGGATCTGTCTAAACTATAGGTATATGTAGTCTTTAGCTTTACAGGTACTATTATATTGTAATAGAGTTTTTTTCCCATACTTCTCTGATATAATTATAGAAAACCATCTAATTTTAAATAAAGAGTAGTTTCTCAATAAAAGATTCCTCATTTTGAGAAAATATATACTATTGTTTAAACTTTTGCAAAAAGATAAAGTCAGAGTTCCGATAGGCTTACCATTACTGCGTCATCAATTTTTTATACTCAAGTCATCTAGGCTTACTAGTCTCCTATCCCATAAAAAATCAATTCCTTGTACTACTCGTTTCTAGCCAGTCTTGATAAACTTTTAACCCTAAAGTAAAAACAAATAAATAGAATCTACTCTTGATTTGTAAATCTACATAAAAAAGGAAAAATCCTACCTAATTACCAAGTAAAAGTTGATAACTAATTGATAATAAAAATTAAAATCTCATAGAAAAAGTTGATTTTTCAGTTGTGAAAAAAAAAACAAATGGTATTATAACATTGATTTGTAAAAATTATAAGAAAGGATCTTGACTCTTGTTTAAATATCTAAAAACAAAGCAAGAATTATTTTTTGATGAAGCTACAAAGAGTAATTCTGTAGCTAAATTTAGGACATATCTAAAAAAATATCCAAATGGAAAATTTATAGAGGAAGCAAAAAAAAATATTGAAAAATTGGAGAAAGGTGAAATAATACACACCCCTTTTAGTTTTAAGAAAAAATTCAATCTAAAGAATCTTGTTGTCATAAGTTTATCATCCTTATTGGTTGTTTCTTTATTTTTAGCAATTAATTTTAGTAAAAATATTTTTGACTTTGTTAAAAATATAAACAATCAAGATATTGCTAATCAAGATATTGCTAATCAAGATATTACTAATGAAGATATTACTAATGAAGATATTACTAATGAAGATATTACTAATGAAGATATTACTAATGAAGATATTACTAATGAAGATATTA
>PDON01000054.1 GCA_002742935.1 Candidatus Cloacimonadota bacterium
ATGATATGAATTATTTCTTTTTAAAAATATTAATGGCAACTGGATTTTTACCACATATTAGAAAAATAAAAATGCAACCATAATATTACAGAAAGAGCCTTAAATATAATTTGGATTTTTTTGAGTATCTGGGAAATAGCTTATAAAAATGTTGACAAAAGAGAGCTGTTTGACTATATTTTTCGGGAATTTTGTTGCACCCTTAGCTCAGCTGGATAGAGCACCGGATTTCTAATCCGTAGGTCAGAGGTTCGAATCCTCTAGGGTGTATAGAAGGGTCTCTAAACTTAGAGACCTTTTTAATTATTATAGCTTTTAAGTATGAGCAAAGAGAGTATTTATTGTTCAGAGACTTTTTAAAAAAATTAGTCATAACTTGAGAAATAATAAAAAAGATATGTTGGAAATAGAAGCAATGATCATTATTTTAAATAGTATTGATTGCAAGATGAGTTTTATCATTAAAAAAAGAATATGTTAAAGTTATCGTTTTAATCGAAAAACTGGGATAGTTTCGGTTTGTTATGAGTTATCGGAGTTTCAAATTTTAATATACTAGGAGATCTTTTATGGATGCAGTTTTGCTCGCAAGGTTACAATTTGTACTGACAGTTTCGTTTCATTACATATTTCCGCCTTTATCCATTGGTTTGGCACTTTTAATTACAACCTTTTTGGGTATGAACCTAAAAAACAATAATCCTCTTTATGATCGTATTGCATCATTTTGGATTAAAATTTTCCTAATTTTTTTTACAGTAGGTGTTGCAACAGGAATCACAATGGAGTTTCAGTTCGGTACCAATTGGGAGGCATATTCAAGGTTTGTTGGAGATATTTTTGGGGCTCCTCTTGCTGCTGAAGGTGTTTTTGCTTTCTTCTTGGAATCCAGCTTTTTGGCAGTGCTTATATTTGGTAAAAATAAAGTGTCTAAAAAGTTCTACTTTTTCTCAGCCTTAATGGTTGCTGTAGGATCTTCTCTATCCGCATTTTGGATTATTGTTGCAAACTCATGGCAACAAACTCCGGCAGGTTATGAAATTGTAGATGTTCTCAATAAATCCGGAGAGATAATAGGTCAAAGAGCGGAGCTTACAGATTTCTTTGCTGCAGTGTTTAATCCTTCGACACTTCCAAGATTTTTTCATGCTGTTGTAGGAGGTTGGATTGCAGGAGCATTTCTTGTAGCCGGTATCTCCAGTTGGTACCTATTAAAGAAAAGGCATATTGAGTTTGCAAAGAAAAGTTTAAAGGTAGCTTTAATTGTTGCACTTCTTTCAACAGGACTTCAAGGTATGATAGGTCACTGGCATGCTGTACAAGTTGCTGAAACACAGCCTGTTAAGCTGGCTGCAATGGAAGGTCTTTTTGAAACTCAAAAAAATGCACCTTTATCAATATTTGGAATTCCTAACAGTGAAACCGGTCAATTGGATTATGAAATAGGTGTTCCCGGATTATTAAGTTACTTGATAGCTTTTGATACAGATCATGAGGTTAAGGGTCTAAACGATTTTGATAAATCTCTACACCCTCCACTATTTTTAACATTTACTTCATATCATATAATGCTTGCTTTGGCAGGATTATTTGTTCTTTTCCCTCTCATTGGTTTATACCTATTGTGGAAAGATAAAATTGTAAACAGTAGATTGTTCAACCTTGGTATGCTTTCTATGATATTTTTACCTACTTTATCAAACCAGATGGGATGGGTAACTGCAGAGGTTGGAAGACAACCATGGATTGTTTACAATGAGCTTAAAACTGTAGATGCTGTTTCAAAGGTTGTATCATCGGGAGAGGTACTAACTTCAATTGTAATATTTACTATTGTTTACGGATTTTTAGGTGCTCTATTTGTTTACCTTGTTGCTAAAAAGGTAAAAAAAGGTCCTGAAAGTGAGCTTGATAAATAGAAACATAATAAAATTTAAGTAGATATTAAATAATGGAGATATATATGGAGATAACATTTTTACAAAATATTTGGTTTATTCTCGTAGGCGTACTTCTCATAGGATACGCAATTTTAGATGGATTTGATCTTGGTGTTGGTATACTTCAATTTTTCACAAAGAAAAATGAGGATAGAAGAGTACTTATAAATTCAATTGCACCTTTTTGGGATGGTAACGAGGTTTGGTTGCTAACTGGTGGTGGAGCTCTTTTTGCGGCTTTCCCTCATGTTTATGCTACCGTTTTCAGTGGATTCTATTTAGCAATTATGCTTCTTTTGGTGGGTCTCATATTTAGAGCTGTATGTATGGAGTTTAGAGGACAGGTTGAGAGTGATGCTTGGAGAGAGTTTTGGGATAAAGCATTTAACTTCTCAAGTTTTCTAATTGCTCTTCTTCTTGGTGTTGCTCTGGGAAATATATATACCGGAATTCCTTTGGGTGAAGATATGAACTATACAGGAAGCTTTTTTACCCTTTTAAGACCTATGCCTCTTTTAATTGGTGTTACCGGTCTTATGATGTTAGTGATGCAGGGAGCTTTATATCTTAATATTAAAACAGAGGGAGAACTTCAAGAGAGAGCTATTAAGTGGTCAATGGCCAGCTATAAACTCTTTGTAGTTGTCCTAATCTTAACAACTGCTATGGTTCCTGTTTTAACCGAAAATAATTTTCAGATTTTCCTTTCAAGATGGGGTGCTTATCCTGTGATTTTAGTAATTTTAATCTCACTTTTAGTTATTCCTTCTTTTGTTAAAAAAGGTAAATATTTTGGAGCATTTATGGCTTCATCTGTTATTATAGCAGCAATGTTTATGGTTGTAGCATTAACTATATATCCAAATCTTGTTGTTGATTCTAACGATAAATTTAGCATGGCTATAAATGAGATTAGTGCTTCTGAGTATACTCTTAAATCTATGCTTATAATTGCTCTTATAGGTATGCCTATTGTGCTTGCTTATACAGCATATATCTATAGAGTATTTAAAGGTAAAGTTAAACTTGACGAGCATAGCTACTAATTGTAACTTTGTATATAAAAAGCCTCTAAACGGAGGCTTTTTTTATTACAAAATTTATAAAAAGTCTCATAGTGAAATTAATAGTAAAATTGATGTAGATTTTATGGCAGGGTAGTGTCAGAAAATTATATCTTTCTATCCCATCTCTAACATCTTATTTAATCTTTTTCACCTGATTTTAAAACTTAATCTTTAAAACTATTTCTTTACTTTTAATTTTTAATTACTTTTACAATTAGTTTATTTTAAGTTAAAGAGAGATCTTTTTGGAAAATATAGGGAACTACTATAAAAAGATATTTGGAGAAAATACCCTAAAGAGAGGTATAGATTTAAGCAGTAGTGGAGTAGATATCTCCTTATATCTATCAAATCTTAAACAATCATCTAAGATTGGAGATAGGAATTTTAGTATAATCAAAAATTTAAATCTCAATGATTATGAAAAGTATGAAAAGTTATACTTTTCAAGAGATTTTTGTAGGGAAAATGGTAGTTATCAAAAGGTAAATATATACAGAGATGATCTCTTATCTAAAATAGATAAAGATCAATTTATACCATCTATTCAGCTCTATTTGAAGATTTTTAATAAAATATTTAAGGAGAAAGGTTTTTCTAATATAATAGAAAAGGTAACTCCAAGGTATGGATACGGCGTAATGAGTAATCTTTATCTTCAATCAACTATTATAGATTGGAGTAGCGAAGATATAATAAACTATCCTCAATCTAAGTTTAAAAAAGAGTATAGAGTTGAATTCTCTAAGAGTGACTTATATAACTATTTAGAGAAGTATGAAAGATATGATACTACCTTTTATAAAATTTCGGAACTAGATATTAAAAGGTTTAGGTTTTTAGATATATTGTTAGGTTCTGCTTTAAGTGATCTTATTGAACTTTCCCAAATATTAAACCTGGAAATATTTGTAAACTTTCCGTATAATATTAAAAGTCAGAGTAGCAGAACTTTTACCTACATAGGGTTTACTGATGAAAAGCTTGTGGTTGATCTAAGTGTCAGAAATGGAATAAGATCACCTTTTATACTTGCCAAAATATTTGATTAAAAATTGCTTTTGATTAAAACTATACATATTTTTGGATATGTCTCAAACTTTTCTTCGGGAATATAAAAGGGAGGTGGTTATAACTACTATAGGATCAAAAATATTATCCCTAATAATCTCAATTGGCAGAATATCAATTCTATTTTTTAAGATAATCAAAAATCTAAAATATGTTATTAAAGATAGGAAACAATTTTTTATTCAAGCGTATGAAATTGGTTTTAAATCTTTGCTTTTGATTGTTAGTATAGCATTCTTCACTGGTGCTGTAACTGCTTATCAAAGCGGTGAGCAGATGGTAAAACTTGTTCCTTTAAATTACCTGGGACTTTCAGTATATAAGATGATGACAATGGAGCTGGGACCTGTATTAACAGGTATCATAATGGCCGGAAGGTATGGAGCTTCAATATCTGCAGAACTTGGAACTATGAAAGTAACGGAACAGATTGATGCACTTGACTCAATGGCTGTAGATCCTGTACGATATCTGGGTGTTCCTAGATTTGTAGCAAGTATGACAATGCTTCCAATAGCTGTTATTTTTGCAGATTTCATTGGTATAATGGGAGGATATTTTATATCAATTTTAGCTTTTGATATAAGTTTTTATGAGTTTTTTAATGAGGTTAACAACCATTTTAAAATTTCAGATATTAGTATGGGATTAGTAAAATCTTTAACCTTTGGAATGATTATTTCTCTGATTGGTACCTATGTTGGGTTCAATACTAAAGGTGGTGCAGAAGGGGTTGGTAAAGCTACAGTAAAGTCCTTTGTTATATCATCTGTTTTAATACTTATTGCAGACCTTTTTGTGGCAATCACTTATTTAAGGTAGTTTATGGAAAAGATTATAGAGCTTAAAAATATATATAAAAAGTTTGGTAATAAAGATGTTCTAATTGATATTTCAACTAATATTTATAAAGGTCTTACTCACACCATTATAGGTAAGTCGGGAGCAGGTAAATCAGTACTGATTAAGCATATAAACAAGCTTATAATTCCCGATAGTGGAAAGGTTTATTTTAAGGGTAAAGATATCTCCTCTTTTAATGTTAAAGAGTTATATGATCTTAGGAAAAAGGTTGGTTTTTTATTTCAAAGCGGAGCACTCTTTGATTCAATGAATGTTTATGAAAATTTAGCTTTTCCGTTAAGAGAGCATACAAATGATAGTGAGAAAACCATTAAAAAAAAGGTCTCTGAGAAACTGGAGCTTGTTGGAATGCCCAATATTGAAAAACTTTCTACATCTGAGCTTTCAGGAGGAATGAGAAAAAGGGTTGGTCTTGCCAGAACAATTATTTTAGAACCTGAAATTATTATTTATGATGAACCTACAACAGGACTTGATCCTATTATGTCAGATTCCATAAATAAACTAATCATTCAAATGCAGAAAACACTTAATATTACATCTATAGTTATTACTCATGATATGAAAACTGTAAATGATGTTTCTGACAGAGTTGTTATGATAAGTGATTGTAGAGCTATTTTTGATGGAGAAAGAGATCTCTTTTTTAAACAGAGCAATAGTGCTATACAAAACTTTATAAAGGGTATAAGTTGAAAAAAATAATATTTCTTATTTTTATTGTTACTATTTCTTTAAACTCTAAGATCTATGTTGATGATGATATAACCTTGGAGCTTCATAAAAATTTGAAGAAGATTGATTATGTTAATAGTGAAAGTAGTTTGATTCAGTATCTAATCTATGAGTTTTCTGAGAAATATTTTAAAGAAAAATATAGAGTTGATACTTTGGATAATAATAAAAATGCTAAGGCTTTATCAAGAATACTTAAAAAATCAAAATATTTTAAATCTCGAAATAAAAAAGGGAATGAGAAGTTTGCTCTTTCATATATGGTGTTTAGAGCTGAATATGAGTTGCTTAAGAAGTTAAAAAGAGATTTTAACTACTCGGAGTATAAAAACAGTAAAGAGATTTTGGATATAAAGAAAGAGCTTAAAAATAGTTTTAGTAGTAGAAAAATAGATGGAGTGTTAACTCAAATCACTAAACTTAATTTTTCTCCTCTTCACTTTTACTATAGACCAAACTCTATAGTAGAACAGATAAAGAGTGATATTACAAAAGTTGAAGATATTGATATGAAACCTATACTTGCTTTTTCAAAGAAGTATATAAAAACCTTAAAGTATGCAGAAAAAAAATATGGTGTAAATTGGGAAATTATTGTAGGTATCTTAAAAAAAGAGACAAATCTTGGTAGCTATAAGCTCAAAAACAACCCTTTTGAAGTAATTATTCCTCAACTTTTTTACTCTATAAATAATCCTTTTGAAAGTAGAAAAAATAGAGAAAAACAATCCAAAAGAATATTGAGACTTAAAAACTCAGCTAAAAAGAGTCTTCTTAATTTAATAAAATATTGTTTAAAAAATGACCTTGATCCTAATGATATAAAATCAAACTTAGTTGGAGCAATTGGTATACCTCAGTTTATGCCTTTTAACCTACATTTAGTTGAGGATGGAAATGGAGATAAAAAAGGTTCTTTGGATAATATTGAAGATAGTATTGTAAGTGTTGGAAACTTTTTAAAAGATAGTGGTTGGAAAAAGGTCTATAATTTGAAGAAAGATAGAAAAACTGTTATAAAAAGGATTCAATCTTACAATTTAAGCAGTTCATACGCAAATGGAGTGTATGATATTGCCAGAAAGATTGAAGAGTCTAAACTATAGATTTTCACTTTAAAAAATATCTTTCCTCAATCTTGCAACAGGTATTTGAAGTTGCTCTCTATACTTCTGTACTGTTCTTCTGGCTGCTGTATGACCCTCTTCTTTTAAAAGCTCCGATATCTTTTGATCTGAAAGAGGTTTTTTCTTATCCTCATTTTCAATCATACTCTTTACTCTGTCTTTTACAATGGTTGTGGATACAATCTCTCCTGAAGTTGTAGAAAGTTTATCTGTAAAAAAATATTTCAGCTCAAATATTCCATAGTCGGTATCAACATACTTCTCCTTGGTACATCTTGAAACTGTTGTTACATCCATCTCTATATCTTCGGCTACATCTTTCAGTATCAAAGGTTTTATCTTTGACGGTCCTTCAAAAAAGAACTCCTCTTGAAACTTGATTATAGATCTCATAACCTTTCTTAGAGTCTGTTTTCTCTGCATGATGGCATTTATAAACCATCTTGCTGATTCCAACTTCTTTTTTACAAAATCTTTAGCTGTCTTTTCAGCTGTATTGGAAAGTATCAAATTACTGTAGTTCTGATTTATACTAAGGTTTGGTATTGTTGAATCATTTACAAGTACTTCAAGCTCTCCATCAATCTCTCTAACATAAAAATCAGGGGTTATTGCATCTCTTTTTTCAGAAAGTTGATCTGCTTTTTCCCATAGGGAGATATGTCTTGAGATTCCCGGCCTTGGATTTAATGAGGTTATCTCTTCAATAACCTCCTGCATCTGCTCCTCATTAATGCCGGTTTTTTTCATTATCTTTTTATATCTTTTATTAACAAAATCTTGGTAGTAGTCTCTTAAAACTATGTATGAATCTTCAATGTAGAGTTCCCTTGAAGTTAATTGAACTATTAAGCACTCCTTTATATCCCTTGCAGCAACACCAACAGGATCCAGTTTCTGAACCTTTAAAAGGGTCTCTTCTACAACATACTCTTCTACATCACTAAAGTTTTTTGTAATATCATAAAATGGACAAGCAAGGTATCCATCTTTATCAAGATTTCCTATAATTTCAGAGGCTATCTCCTGTTCTAACGGAGAAAAGTTTCCGTTTTGGATCTGCTCTAAAAGGGAATCTTCAAGGGTTTTCTCTATTGGAGGCTGAAACTCTATCTCTTCTCTGTCTTTATCATACATAACAGGGTAGTTATCTTCATAATTGGAAAAATCCTGTACATACTCCTCCCAATCAATCTCTTCCTCTTTTTCTTTCTCCTCAGGAGTTTCCACTTCCTCCTGTTCTACTATCTCTTCTTCAATCTCAGCTTCAGTAAGAAGAAAGGGGTTTGTAGAAAGTTCAAGTTGGATTCTATTATCAAGTTGAAGTAGAGGTAGTTCCAAAAGCTCTGATCTTAAAATTAAAGCCGGATCAATTCTTGTTTCCAATTTTAATGATGTCGATAAACCTGTTTTAAGCATAGTACTCTCACAATAGTTGTTTTATCTACTTTTATAAAGAATATTAGAAGCTTTTGTTAAGCTCTTTAAGTAGATCTAATTAAAAATTATTCACAAAACTCACTATTGTCAAGGTAAATTGAGCTAAGAGTTTGTTAAAGATTTAAGGGGAGATCAATATTAAACTCAGGTTAAATAATTGTTAATAGTTCTTTATATTGTTTCTCATTAATATTACATTAGTAGTATTAGTAATGTGTGCTGATTAAAGATTATTAAGAAGATTAATTTATTTAACTGAACTTTTACTAAAGAAGTAGACTCTATTAATCTAAAAATTGGTTCTAGTTTTAGGATAAGTATGGCAATAATTGTTCAGAAATATGGTGGTTCAAGTCTTTCTACGGTTGATAAGATTAAAAATATAGCAAAAAGGGTTGTTGAGAGGTACAATAAAGGAGACAGATTAGCAATTGTAGTTTCTGCTCTTGGAGAGACAACTGATAGATTGATCTCAAATGCCAAGGAGATTACAGACTCTCCTGATAAGAGAGAGATGGATATGCTCCTTTCTGTAGGTGAGAGAGTATCTATTTCAATGATGGCTTTGGCAATAAATGATATTACTCCAAATCTAGCTATATCATTTACAGGATCTCAAATAGGTCTTATTACAGATTGTAACCATAGAGATGCTAGAATTTTAGAGATAAAGGGTGATAGGGTAAAAAAGGCTATTGGAGAGGGTAAGATTCCTGTAGTTGCTGGATTTCAGGGTGTTAGTACAAATAAGGAGATTACTACACTTGGAAGAGGAGGTTCCGATACTACTGCCGTTGCCTTGGCAGCCTCATTAAATGCCGATATTTGTGAAATATACAGTAATGTTTCTTCTGTTTATACCGATGATCCTTTCATAAATGGTGATGCTAAGCCTATAAAAGAGATAAGTTACGACATGATGCTTGAGATATCTACAGCAGGGGCAAAGGTTTTAAAAGATGATGCTGTTGAGTTTGCCAAAAGGCTTGGTGTTAAGATTGTTTCAGGCCTAAGTAAAGATGGATCACTTGGCACTATAGTAACAGATCTTTCTATGGATAAGAGGAGGGTTGTTTCTCTTGTTTACAACGAAAAGATAAAGTATTTATATTCAGAAACATTCCCTGAGGGTAAATTTTCAAGAGATTTAAGATTTTTTCAAAAGTGTGGAGAAGGTTACCATCTTTTTCTAAACTGTGAAGATGATAGTAATTCATATTCACTATGTCTTATAGGATCCGGTATAAAAAACCATCCTACTCTTGTAAATGATGTGGTTTCTCTTACATCCAAATTTAATATATTAGCTATGGATGTTTCAAATTTGAGGTTTGAGATATTCTACTCTAAATCTGTTAGCAGAGAGGTAATAGATTTAATTCATAATAAATATATAGGGGAGTAGTATGAAAGTAGTAATTTTTATATCTATGTTCTTTTATATATCACTTTTTTCCCATACTTTGGTCAACGATTATTATAGGATTGATCAACTTGATGATATATATGGATATGATGTAATTGGATATGATGTTTATCTAAACTTAACAGATACCACCTCTAACTATGTTTCGGGTGTATCTACAATTAGCTTAATTACAAAAACGGAGCTTGATTCATTTGTTGTTGATCTTGTTGATGAGCTGGAGTGTTTGGATATAAAGGTTAAAGATGGGGAGTCAACTCTCTCCTACAGCAGTATTAGCAGAGAAGATGATAGAGTTTTTATAACAATGGATCAGTTGGTTTCTCCAAATAAAGAGCTTATTCTTGAGATAAGTTATGAGGGAGAGAGTCCTACGGGATCCTACTTTAACAGAGCTTTTGATATTACTACCCATAATGGAGCCACTATAATTTATACATTGAGTGCACCTCAAGGAGCAAGATATTGGTTCCCATGTAAAGATATTCCAAGTGATAAGGCTATAGTATCCTTTACTATGAAAATTTGGAATCATCATCAATCTTTTGCTAACGGTATTCTGGTTTCTGATATTTCTATTGACCAAAATTTTAAGGAGCAAAGGTGGGTAAGTAACTATAAAACGGCAACCTATCTTATGGCTATAGCTGTTTCAAATTATAAAATGTTTACCATTGATTATAACTCGGATATAAGTGGAAAATCTTTTCCTGTTGAATGTTATGTTTATCCTGAAAAGTTGGAGCAGGCGGGTAAAGATTATAGTGAAATTGTAGATATGCTTGATTGTTTTGAAAACTACTACGGAGAGTATCCTTTTTCCAATGAGAAGTATGGTATGGCAAATTTCCCTTGGGGAGGTGGTATGGAAAATCAAACTGCTTCACACATTGGAGCTTCTGTTGTAACAGGTACCGGTTCGGGATCTGATCTTATTGCTCATGAACTTGCTCATCAATGGATGGGGGACAACTTAACTGCCTCAACTTGGAATGATATTTGGCTAACGGAGGGTGGTGCAACATTTTCTGAAGCTATTTGGAATGAGTATAAATCGGGTGAATATGGATACAGATCAACAATGGATAGTTTTGAGAATGGAGCTAAGAATCATAATGATAATCTTTGGGGCTTTGAAGATACCTACAACAGGTTTGTTTATGACAGAGGTGCTTGGAGCTATCACATGTTAAGGTATTACATTGGTATAAAGAAAAGTGATGAGATCTTTTTCTCTACTTTAAGAGAGCTTTACAAGGATCCTTCATACAGGGAAGGTTCTATTACAACAGATCAGTTCTTGGAATTTTTTCACCTTAAAACAGGAGTTGATCTTACTCAATTTGGAGAGGATTGGATATATGGCTCTTCCTATCCTAAATATGAAATTAGTTATAATTTAAGTAATGGCAGTAGTTTGTCGGAGCTTGAAGTTGTTGTAAATCAAACAAATAGTGAAGCTGGACTCTTTAGAACACCTATACCATTTGTTGTTCAATTTTCAGATTTTACGGATAGTTTAATCTATCTAGAACCTAAAGATTACAATAATGTTTATAGTTTTGAGTTTAATAAGAGATTACACAACAATCTTTCTATTGAAAATTTTAATTTTGGGAATAAGATTTTGTGTAATAAAAGTTTAAATCCCGGATCTGTTATTGAGATTGATAATGATCTAAGTAGTGTTTATCCAAACCCTTTCAACCCTGTTACAAATATAAAATACTCACTTAGCAAAAGATCTGATGTTAATATTAAGGTTTTTAATAGGTTAGGTGAAACTGTTTTTGAAATTAGCAAGAAAGATATGCCTATTGGGGATCATTTTGAAATATTTGATGGAAGCTTTCTTTCAAGTGGCGTATACTTTTACTCTATATCTACCAAAGGTGGTAGCATGAATGGAAAGATGATTTTAATTAAATAGGAAAAGTTATGAAGTATGTTTTAGTTCTAATGCTGTTTTTTTCAGCTCTCTACTCTAACGATTACATTAACCCTTTTACAGGGGATACCTATGATTTCCACCCTGAAGTATCATTTAGAAGTAATGATTATCTTTCGGATATATATAACTATGATGTGGATCATTATGAGTATTTTATAGATGTAACCGATACTCTAAATGCTGCTGTTGATGGTTATGCCATATTCAATATAAAAGCAACGGCAGATATTGATACCTTTACTTTTGATCTCAAAGATGAGCTTTTTGTAGATTCTGTTTTCTGGAATGATCAAAAGATTGATACTCTAAATATATCAAGAGTAAATGATAGAACTTATGTTTACCTTAACGAAGGTTTAAATCTTGGAGATGAATCAAGTTTTAAGGTTTATTATCATGGTGTTCCTCCTGAAGGATCATATTTTAATGCCTCTTATGATGTTGCTTACCATGGAGAAAATAACTCTGTTGTTATATCAACAATGAGTTCTCCTCAGGCTGCCAGATATTGGCATCCTTGTAAAGATATTCCAAGTGATAAGGCAACTGTTGATATGTTTATTAAATGTATGGAGTATCAAAAGGCTGCTTCTAATGGTCTTTTAATCTCAGAAGAGGTTGTTGAGGATAGTAAGAAGATTGTTCATTTTAGAGAAAATTATCCTGTTTGTACATATATTACATCTATAGCAGTTAGCAACTATACCAAATATTCAGAAACTTGGGTATCTCCACAAACGGGAGAAACTCTTCCTATTGACTATTATGTTTATCCTGAACACTTAGAAAATGCAAAGATAGATTTTAGCAATGTAAAGGATATGTTTAACTGTTTTAGTGAGAGATATGGAGAGTATCCATTTATGGATGAAAAGTATGGTATGGCTATATTTCCATGGAGTGGAGGAATGGAAAACCAAACTATGACCAGTATTGGATCTTCTATCATTACCGGAAATTTTACTCACGAGAATGTTATAGCACATGAAGTTGCTCATCACTGGTTTGGAGATTGGGTAAATATTAAAACATGGAATGATGTTTGGCTGAAGGAGGGTGGTGCTGTTCTTTCGGAAGCTGTTTGGTTTGGTTATGCTGAAGGACCTTTTGCTTACAGAGATTTTATGAACTCTCTAAAGCCAACCATTATAAATGTTAAAGAACCTATATTTGGATATTCACCAACTTTTAGCAGATATGTTTACAACAAGGGAGCTTGGATCTTCAATATGGTAAAACATATACTTGGAGATGATAAGTTTTATGATGCTGTTAAAGATTATATGAATGAACCAAGTTTCTATACAGATGGTATTACTTCAGATCAGTTTTTTGATTTTTTCTCAAAATATACCCAAAGAGATATGGATAAATTTAAAGATCAATGGGTGTATAAGGGTGGTGTTCCTAACTATAAGTTTTCATATAGGATTGAAAATTCTGATGATCACTCCACTCTTAAGATGAGAATAAGGCAAACCCAAGAAGGTGATGAGGTTCCTATTTTTGATATGCCTATACCTGTAATGGTACAGTTTTCGGATTTTACTGATTCTTTACTGCTTGTTGATAATAATATGGCAAATCAAACATATAGTTTTCAGTTTAACAAGAGACTTCACAATAGTATACCTATAGAAAATTTTAACTTTATGAGTAAGGTTTTGGCTGTTTCAGAGGAGGAAGAGTTTGAAGATTTTGATACTGTTGATAATAACATTGTTAAAACAGAGATAATAGGTAATTATCCAAACCCTTTCAATTCATCAACTACTATAAATTTCCTTCTTGCTGATAGGGGAGATGTAAACTTTACAGTCTACAATGTAAAGGGTGAGATTGTATATCAAGCCAGAGAGTTCTACAACAATAGTGGCTTTAATAGTAAGCTTATTGATTTTGGAAATATCTCATCCGGTATATACTATCTTCAAATCAAGAATAGAGAAACTGTTTCTCTTCTCAAAAAGATCACTTACATAAAATAAAGGAGTTATTATGAAGTTTTTATTATTATCTTTTTTAGCAATAGTTTTAATCTCCTGTAGCAACTCTTCTACAGATAGCAGTAACAGTGTGGTTAGAAAAATAGATCTTTACAAAAACAGGAACAATATATTTGATGCCGTTTTAAAAGGGGATCAAATATATTTAGGTACTCAGTACGGTTTTATAAAAACAGATCTTACCGGTAAAATTTTAGATTCATACACCAAAGAGGATGGTTTGGTTTCAGACTCTATCTACTCAATAACTGTTGATAATAAAGGCAGATTTTGGCTTGGAACTCACAATGGAATTTCTATAGTTAAGGGTGATAAAATTGAGAATATCCAATCTGAAAACAGGCTCTATTCAAACCATGTAAATGATATTACTATGGACAATAATGGTGATTTCTGGATTGGTACGGACAATGGAATAAATTTTTTTGATACAAAAAAGTGGAAGTTGTACAAGTTTGCAGATGGTCTTCCGGGTAACTATATAAATTGTGTCAAGTTTGATAAAGGTATTTTATACTTTGGAACAGATAGTGGTGTTTTTATAAAGAATGGTGATGACTGGAAAAGCTATACTGTAAATGATGGACTTATAGATGATAATATTCTTTCAATAGAGGTTAAAAATGGTAAAATTTATATTGGAACATCAGCAGGTCTTTCTGTTATAGATGGTGATAATATTATAAACTATGACAGTAGTAATGGACTTGTATCTTCCGGTATAAGTAATATTGTTGTTGATGGAGACAGGTTGATTTTAGCCACATATTTAGGTGGTGTTATATTTGAGAATGGTGAGAGTGAGATTTTTAATACAGGAAACGGTTTTTTAAATAATCTTACCAATGGTGTTTTTCTACATAACAACAATATATTTTTCTCCACTAAAAAAGGTTTGGTAAAGCTTGATAGTGATAAAAATATTGAAAACTATATCTATGGACCTACAGATAAAATAGTTGACTTTGATCCTAAAACAGGTTTGCTTGTTACGAAATATGAGGTTTTAAAAATAGAAAATGATGTGTGGAGCCTTGTTTCATCTGTTAGCGAGGTAGGTTTTTCATCTATTTCCGACCTTGCTTATTACAATGATAAAATATTTATCTCAAGTGAGTTTAGTGGATTTTATACCATTGATAATAGCGGTGAAACTGTTCTCTACGATAAAGATAACTCTCCACTGGAATCCAATAAGATTTTCCGTTTCAATGAGATAGGCGGGGAACTGTTTATATCAACCAGTAAAGGTGCTTATATATTTAGTGAAGGTGATAGTTGGGAAAGTTTTACTAAAGATGATGGCCTTATAACTAAAAAGGTTTACGATGTAGAATCTGAAAATGGAAATTTATGGTTTGCTTCCAACAAGGGTGTTTCAATAAAGAGTGGTGATGAGTGGAGTTATTTAGATGAGAGTAACGGTCTTGTAAATAAAGCTATTTTGGATCTTCTCTACGATGGAACAAATATGTGGCTAAAGAGTGATAATGAAAATTTTGTTACCAAGTATACAGATGGAAACTTAGAGACAATCTACATTGATGAGAATAACTCATCTTTATGGATTTTTGATATGGCAAAGGCTGGATCTTCTACTCTTTTATTGGCTAGCGATGGTCTCTATAGATACAATGGTACGGATTTTGATATGATTTATGAAAAAGAGGGTATGGATATGCTCTTTGTTCCTGAAATAGAGGATTGTATCTATATATCCTGTGGTGATGATTTGGAGTGTTATAAGTTAGACAATTAAAAGGATTATTAATAATTTTAAATAAAAAATAGGAAAAATGTACATTTTGTATATATAATTAGTAGTGATGATTATTGTGGGATTATATCACATTGTGATATAATCCCTATTATTTGTTGATGAAAACTATTATTGTGTATTAATTAAAATAGGAATCTTAATTTATGGAAAATTTTAAAAATGAGATTGCATCTAGGATCTATGTTGATTTTGAGTATGTAGAGGGTTATGAGAAGATACTTTTTCAATATAATCAAATGAAAAAATTTGTTGAAGAGTCAGGTCTTGAAGGTCCAATTTTAGAAGCTCAAAAGGGTATTATGAATGGCCTTGAAGAGAGGTTGAATAAAAAGAAGAATTTAGTTTATACAGATTTTGATAATAGAAATCAAGATGAGGATAACCTTTTAAAAATTGGAGAGTTTATTGAGAAGTTTGAAAGTAAGGAAAAGCTGTATGAAAACTTTGACAGGTTAAACTCTATAGAAAAATTGGAATCTGCAATAAAAGATATTGAGCTTAATAGTTTTTTATTGAACTCCATTGAGGATATTGTTAAAGGTGTAAGAGAAGGCTGGGAGGAGATCTTCTCTAAGCTGGTTGCCTTTATAAAGAGTAGAGTTGAGATTGAATATTTTGGTGCTGAACCTCCTAAAGAAGAAAAAGAGGTTGTTGCTGAAGATGAGGTTGCTGAAGAGATAGAGTATAAGATTCAAAAATCTAATATGTCTGATTCTGAGGTTAAAGCATTGCTTTTGAACTATCTTAAGGTTAAAGAGCTAATTTTTAATAAGATTATTTTTGATGGTAAGTTACCATCTCTTTCAATTATTGATAGAATTATCTCTATCTCTTTTAAACATGGTATTGGTTATGTTGTAAACTTTATATCTGAACCGGATACAAATTACGGTAAGTTTTATAGAAACCTTCTAAAAGTTTTCACAATTATTAAGGAGGAGTTATATAAAGAGCACAATATTGTTTTTGTTCCTGAAGAGGGTAAAAATCTATCTTTCCTAAATAGTTTCTATCAAAACTATCTTTTTGTTAGAGAAAAGATGGATACTATTATGACAAGATATAAACTCAATGAATCAAAACTAAATGATAACTTTAAAATTAGAAATTTAATTTTTGATAAAAGCAGTGGAAAGTATCTAGTCTTTTATGAAGGAAGTATCTCTCTTTCCGAAGGTGCTGTTCCATACCTTAAAAATCAGTGTAGATTGGGTCAAATGAGCTTTGAAATAGAGTTCATTCCTTATGAGGCTCCTTTGATTGATAAGATTGTAGAGAGGAATGAGAAGCAGTTAAACAAAGTTGATCTTTCAGATGAAAATAACTATTTCAAAATTTTAAGTACCACTTCTTCTGAAGATGGGGATTCAGTTTATATTGAAATGTCAGGAGTCAAACTACTTATTGATCCTGTAAAATATGATCCTGAGTTTTTTGAAAGGTATGGTGAGCCCGATGTTTTAATTGTTACAAATGCAAGGCAGAAGTGTGTTTATGATATACCTGTACTAATGAACACTTTTAAAGATCTAAGATTATTTTCTTCAGATATAACCTATAAGCTTCTCAATGTATTTTGGAGAAGAGAGCAAACAACTCAAGGAATACTTGTTTCCAACGAGAATACTCAACTGTTTACAAGAAAGGATCTTGAAGGATTCTCTGAAAGAGTTATAAGGATAACCCCTCTAGGAAAAGGTTATAATTTTAGAGGTTTGGTAAATATTAAGTTCTTTAACTCCGGTCTTGTTCCGGGTGGTGCTGTTGTTGAGATAAAAGATGCAAAGAAAAGTATTGCTGTTATGGGTGATTACAGTCTCTACAACTCAGGTTTAATGAAAAAGACAGATCTCAATATAGGTAACTATGATTATATGGTGCTTAAAGGGAACTCAATAAAGGAGTTTAAGCCGCTCAAAGTTGATGTTGAGAAGATAAAGAGATATCTTGAAGATGGAAAACAGGTGTTTATCTTTTCTGATATTTTAGGTAATTTACAACATCTACTTCAGGATCTTTCGTTTGCCGGAATCAACTATCCTATAGTAAGTGGAAGCTCTATGATTGATAATATAAACAAAGAGATCTCTAAACTTGTTAATTTTGGTTCAAGTTGGGGGGATCATATTGAAGATAAAACAACATTCTTCTCAAGTATCAATATTCTTGAATCCTTTAAAGATGAGTATGAGTTCTATAAAAAGTTTTCATCTGAAGAGCCTTTTATATTTATCTTGCCATTTACAAAAGATGAGGTTGAGATGGTTCTAAAAGATAAAATAACAAAAGGTTGTCCTGTATTTATATGTATGGATTCTATTGAGAAGATTAAGAATGTTGGTGATACTATTTTAGGAAAAGATAATCTCAATTTAGAGCTACTTAATGAATATAACTATCTTGAGAGAAGGTGTGAGGATTATACTAATAGACTTCTTAATGAAGGTTCAGAACTAAAAATCTATCTAACTTCAGATCTTTTTAGAGAAAATAAGAGAATAGTATCTCTTGAGCCTATGAAAGAGGTTAAGGTTTATTAGCCGGAATCTGCTTAAAAAAGTTGTGATACCTGTTAAAACTTTGTAGTTGATATGAAAGAAACAATTTAACAATGAGTTTAGCTTTGGTGTTTCTTTGTAATATTAGTCAAGAGAGGTTTTTATCTCTTAACTTTTGTAAGCTGTACTACTTTGAACCAATTTTACCGTAACTTGCCGGTATTTATGCTCTTTCTGGCAGACCCTAACTAAATTGTTTGTGGTCTTTAACTATGGGAAATTCTAAATGATTAAGATAAATGAAATTTTCTATTCACTTCAAGGGGAGTCTGTTTATGCAGG
Source organism: Candidatus Cloacimonadota bacterium (assembly GCA_002742935.1). GTDB lineage: Bacteria > UBA4055 > UBA4055 > UBA4055 > UBA4055. The sequence goes on from PDON01000054.1 coordinate 18,248, forward strand.
GCTCCCCTGTATTTTTGTTAGACTAACAGGTTGTAACCTTAGGTGTAGTTGGTGTGATACCGAATACTCATTCTACAATGGAGATTACCTTACTCTTAATGAGATTGAGAAAAAGATTAAATCTTTTCCCTCTAAACTTGTAGAGTTCACCGGAGGGGAACCTATGCTTGGTTATGAAAAGATAAAGCCACTTATTGATTCTCTTTTGAGTGAGGGTTATACTATTCTTATGGAAACAAACGGAACTATATCTATTAAAAATTTAGATAAAAGAGTTGTTAAGATTGTAGATTATAAAACTGTTTCATCGGGAGAATCCGGTAAATTTCTTCTTGAAAATTTAAAGTTTCTTGATAAGAAAGATCAGATTAAGTTTGTTGTTTCAACTAAAGAGGATTTTGAAGATCTTCTCCTTTTTTATGGGAGTAACAGGGAAAATATAAAGTGTGAAATGTTGATCTCAAAAGTTGGGAATAGCGAGCTTACCCATGAAGAGATTGCAAAAATGATAATAGACTCCAAAATAAATTTTAGATATCAAGTTCAACTACATAAGATTATTTGGGGAGATAAGAGTGGCGTTTAGTTTGTACTAAATTGGAATATATTTTTATTATAAAACAGTGAGATTGCAAAAATTAGGATAAAAAGGAGAATTTAAGGGAAAGATGGTTACCAATAGGTAGTTTTCACTAAGCAAGCAACGTAAAATTATTTTCAATAAAATGGAAATTTAATAGGCGGTTTTTAAATAAAAGGGGCTAATTAGCCCCTTTTATTTAAATAGGATCTACTATTTGTATGAGTAGTGGAAGAACCAATTGCTACCTGATATATCTGCATCTACAGCAGTTATCTTTACATAGTAAGGACCACTCTCAACATTTGAAAGTGTTACTATTTTATACTCATCAGAGTTAATTTTTGCACTCTTTACGAGATCAAAATTTTCGTTATAGATCTCCATTTTAAGAGTTTTCATAGTTTGGTCTGCTCCAAATCCAAATGAGTAATCAACACCTTTGTAAAGAGTTAATGTTTGATAATCAGACTCACCTTTTTTTAGCTTTCCATACTCAACACCGGTTATATGCTTATAACCTTTTTCTATCATAACAAGAGCTGCCTTTTGTGATAGAGCCTCTACATAAATTTTATCGGCAAAAGATAGAGAAGCAAAAAGAACTATAATCAAAACAGATAAAATACGATTCATACTATTCTCCTTTCTCAATCTCGTTAATTAGTGAAGAACTTATTTTGTAAAGTTTCTCAATACTCTCTTTACTTATTGGCTTAGAGAATCCTACATTTGTAAGACCTTTTATCTCTACAAGAGCTTTTTTTATCTTAACTACTATAGGAAGTTTTCCATGTTTTTTATCAAGAGCATCAATTTTTTCTATAAAGTGATTGATTAAAACAGGTTGATACAATATTGTTGAAGCTTTTTTAGTGTAGTTTTTTGTAAGAGTTCCTGAAACCACACTTAGGCCTTGAAGCCAGCCACCAATACTTGATAATGTTACAAAATCAGGATGGTACTTAGCCATTTCAATCTTAATCTTCTGCTGCATATCATCAAGAGTTTCTCTTAACTTGTTCCAATCATTACTTTTTACGAGGTTAATAATCTCCTCTTTTCTTGCAAAAAGATTACTCTTAGCTCCAAAATTTTCAGCCAAATTTTTACTTACCGAAAACATTTCACCAATATTTTTTTTGTCTTTAGCTTGAATTGCAATAAATCCATTGGCAACCTTGATACCTAAATTTAAGACAATCTCATAGTTTTCTTCATAGTCAGCACTATAGTTGTACTTTACACTGTTCTTCCAGTCAACATCAGTTAAATTATCCAATGCCAAGATAATCTCGGAAGGTAGTGGAATTACAACATTCCTGATAAACATTGATTTCTCTTTTTCGCTTATTTTTTCGCCTGCAAAAAGAGAAAAACTCATAACCATCATGAGAAGAAATATAATAAATCTCATACAGCCTCCATTATAATAATAAATTTAACATAATTTCTCTGATTTAGAATATATATTTAGAGCAACTTTTATGCAATCAATAAATTATAACAAAAATTATTCTTTATTGAAAGCTTTAATCTTTGGTTTTATCGGCTCTTTCTGTAATATTATGGTTGCATTTTTATTTTTCTAATATGTGGTAAAAATCCAGTTGCCATTAATATTTTTAAAAAGAAATAATTCATATCAT
>PDON01000066.1 GCA_002742935.1 Candidatus Cloacimonadota bacterium
AAACCTTAACTCAGGTGTTTATTTCTATAAACTAACAGTTAATGGAATCTCTGAAACTAAGAAAATGGTTCTTACTAAGTAATTCTTTGTAAATAACTACTTAAAAGGTTCTATGGCTTTTGCCATAGAACCTTTTTTTATTCATAAACAAAGTAAAATGTGTAAAGAGGGATCTGCCTGTGCATGCCACGCACGCAGACAGGAGACGGGAGACGGAAGGTGGGAGTTTGATCTCCTTATTATTTTGTTTCTTTTGGCTACAAAAGAAGTGCCGTAAAAAATTTATACAATATTTAATCTATACATAAACATCTTTTTCACCATCTCTAACTCGTTTGAGATTTTCAATTGTCATTTTTCTAATAACATCATTTTTAATCTCACTACCCATCATACTCTCTATTAGATCATAACCTTTCTTTTTAAGAGTATCGCTTGCAAAACCTTCCAGATATTCACCAAAAGAGAATACGGCATTTGGATAGCAATGGTTCTTAATTGCACCGGGCTTTGCAAGATCCATAAAATCTTTTCCTACCCTTCCCAATCTATAGCAACCTGTACAGAAACTAGGGATATGTTTTAAATCTACAATATCCTCTATAACCTCATGCAGAGATCTGTGATCTCCCAAACTAAACTGCTCTGCCGCTTTGTTTTCCGAATATCCACCCGGATTTGATTTTGATCCGGCACTAATTTGAGAGATACCGAGATTTATTGCCTCTTTTCTCATTTCAGGGTTCTCTCTTGTACTCAAAATTATACCTGTGTATGGTATGGTAATCCTAAGTATTGCGATAATCTTTCTAAAATCATCATCTGTTACGGGGTGTGGAGGGTTTGATGAGATATCAGAATTTGTAGCAGGTTCAAGCCTTGGTACCGAAATAGTATGAGGTCCTACTCCAAATCTACTCTCTAAATGTTTAATATGTTGTAAAAGTGCCATAATCTCAAACCTATAATCCTCCAAACCAAAAAGGATACCAACCCCTACATCATCAATTCCGGCTTCCATTGCTCTGTCCATAGCTCCCAAATGGTATCTATAATCAGCTTTTGGACCTGAAAGATGCATCTTTTTATATGTATTGTAGTTGTATGTTTCCTGGAATAGTTGATAAGTACCAATTTTAGCATCTTTCAATCTTTTATAGTCTTCAATCTCTAATGCAGCTATATTTACATTAATCCTTCTAATATTCCCCTTACTCTTTGAAACGGAGTAGATATTTTCTATAGCCTCAATTGTATAGTCCAATCCATTACGACCGAGACCTTCACCGGAAACAAGAAGTATCCTCTTATGTCCCGAACTTATCAGAGATTCTGTCTCTCTGCGAATCTCCTCCATATTCAGGGTTCGTCTTGGTATCATCTTGTTTGATTTTTTAAATGCACAATATGAACATTCGTTTGAACATAGATTTGAAACATAGAGAGGAGCAAACAGAACAAGTCTTTTACCATAGATCTCCTCTTTGATATAGTTTGCTGTTTGACATAGAAGTTCAAGATCCTCTTTATTATCAACCATTAAAAGTCGTTCAGCTTCCTCAAAGGAGATACCTTTAAGCTCTCTTGCTTTTGTTAGAATATCATTAAGCTCCTCTTTTGAAGGAGCTTTTTTATTTTCCAAATACTCGTAAATCTTTTTGTGATCTATAAATCCGGTATCCATAACCATAACCTATCTTTAAATTGTTATAAAATTACTCTGAAAGCAGATAGTGAATAATCAAATCTGTTGTAGCATCCAAAGAGGTTTTGTGAACCCTTTCGTATGAGTGGGAAGCATCTATTCCGGGACCAAAAAGGATATGTTTTGCATCAACTCCTGTTCTTAAAGCAGCTGCGGCATCACTTCCGTAATATGGGTAGATATCCACCTTGTAAGGTATATTTTTACTCTCAGCTATTGAAACAATCTTCTTTCTAAGTTCATAGTTAAAAGGGCCTGAAGAATCCTTTGCACATATTGAAACAGTGTACTCATCACTTGTTTGACCCTCTCCCAAAGCTCCCATATCAACAGCTACAAGCTCAAAACAGTTTTCAGGGATCATACTAACCATACCGTTACCAACCTCTTCCGCAACAGAGATATAGTAGTAGGTATCATAAACAATTTTATCTCTATTTTTCTCAAAATATTTTAAAGATCCAAATAGTGCTGCAACACCCGCCTTATCATCTAGAAATCTAGATTTTATAAATCCACTCTCAGTAACTTCAACTCTAGGATCAAAGAAAACATAGTCACCAATACCAATACCAAGATTTTTTACATCCTCTTCATTAAAAACTTTTTCATCAACTCTAACACTTAAATTTGAGTAGGTTCTCTCCTCTGTAGAAAGACTCTTATTAACATGAGCAGACGGATTGTTATGGATTACACTCCCTTTAATCTTTTTACCACTTGAAGTTTCAATAGTAACATATTCACCCTCTGCGGCAACAGCAGCAATTCCACCTATGGGAGTAATAAACACTCTTCCATTTCCACCTATAGATTTAACCATTCCTCCAAGTGTATCAACATGAGCGGAAAGTACTCTGGACTTACTCTTATCTTTACCACCCAGTTTTATAATTAGACCACCCTTATTTGTTCTGTAATGCTCAAAACTAAATTTTTTCAGCTCCTCCTCAAGAAAAAGAATTGCCTTTTCACAATATCCGGCTATTGACTCTTTATCTAATAATCTTGGCAAGATCTCCCAAGCATACTCTCTTGAACTTTTCATTACAAAACCCTCATAAAATTTATTAAAGCACTAATATTTAAACCATTAACAACAGCATTAAACATAACTAATTTAACTGGAAACAATCTAAATACCTATTCAATAAAATATAAATTAAAGATAGTTTATATGTCAAAAGCTTTATTTATAATAAAATTTGTGAGAAAAACAACTTTACAAGCCTAATCTAAATCATTTAAAATAGTAAGTTCAAATCCCCTTGATCCGGGTTTATACTTACTTTTTGCATTGATACAATTTAATGATTCAATATTATACTCCTCCTTACCTAAAGAAAAATTTATATCAAACTGTTTATCATCTTTATCAAAAAACATAGCAACTAATACACTTGTAGTAATGACAATATCCTTATATTTTCCGCTATCAGATGATATTGAAAGATTATTTCCAACCCTTTCCAGAACAACAAGAGAATCAATATTTTTAAGATAGCTCCTTAAAAGATTAAGAAAATCAAAACTTTTACCGCCTTTCTCCTTCTCTTTTTTATACCTATCCAAAATATTTGGATCGAGCCCTATATTTTCCATATTATTGTTCTCATATCTGTTACTATTGTTCACACCATTAAAAGAGTTCTTTCCGTTTGGGGAAACCTCTTCCCCATTGGAAGAGTTTATATTGTTTTGGGAAACCTCATTGGAATTAGTAGAGGAAAATTTTGAATTGGATTTTTCACTATCATTTTTTAGGGAACTCCCACTCTTTTCAAAACTATTATTTAAATGCTTATTAAACTTCTTATCATAAAAACTTTTTGAACCGTTTGGTTTTCTGTACAATCTATTTTCACCGTTGATTATTTTCTTTGGGTCAGTATTATTGTTATAGAATTGCTCAATATTTGATCCTATTGATTGAGGCTTAAAAATAAAAAAAGAAGCCATAAACATTAGAGATAAGATCAATAAAACCATAAAAGTTTTTGAAAATTTTCTTGGTTTAGATACTACCTTTCCAACAACTTTAGAGGAATCGGAACTCTTTATCTCCTCAGTAGATTGTTCAGCAGATTTAACCATCTCTGTATCAATACTTGAAGAAACAGAGCTTTCTTTAAGCTTAACCAAATCAACTCTGTAACCAATGTTAAAAAACATTCTTTCAATTTTAACACTGTCTGAAAGAGAAATAGAGGAGGCTATCTTAAATTTTGGTTTTTTTAGGGAATCTCTAACACTTCTTTTATCCTTTTTCGTAATGAAAGATATGAGATTAACAACTTTACTATTGTTGGTAGCAATAGGGAGTATTATGTCATATTTTATATTTTTACCAACGGGATTCTTACAGGTTTTACAAAAAAGATCATTTTCATTAACCAAAGCTCCACAATGTGAACAATTCACTACTTTTTCTCCCAATCGCCATTACTGTCTCTGTAAAAACTACCCTCAGGAGAGGTATCTATATTAAGATTATAGAATGCTCTTTTAACATCCCTCTTTATATAGCTTTCGGAAAGGGTTAAGATAATGATACTTCTTGCCATATTCTCTTCATCAACTACAAAATAGATTCTATCTCTATCTTTTTTTGATAACTTTTCAAGCTTCTTTGGAGATATAACAGCTACTAGAGATGTAATATCCTCTCCTATATATCCTTTTATTTTGAACTCTTTAATCTCATCTCTCAAAAAAATCCTCTTTCTGATTGCCTCTATCATCTTTCTATTTTTACCAATTTCAAAATCTTTATTACTTACAGATCTTTCACTAATAAGAAACCATTGTTTATCCTCTATTTCCATATACTCACCAAGAATCTGCTTTTCCAGAGTTGTCCTCTCCCCTGTTATTTGTATTTCAGGCATCTTAATAGTACATGATATTGTTAAAATTAAAAATATAAATATTATAGGTTTCATATTATCAGATCCTTAATTACAGAATAAAATTGTTTTAATATCTCTCTATTTTTTCAGCTATTTCTAAATTGGTAACGGTATTAATAATAAGCTTACAATATCCATCTATTAGGATTGCAACAGATTTCTATTTGCTTAGTTTTATAACGGAATGTTTCTCTTCAAAGTTTAATTTATCATATATCAAAGTACCTTCAAATAGTTCTACATACACAAAACAATTACATCTTTGGTTTTAGTATATATGATAATATAACCTTACTTCAGTATAAAAACAACAATCTATCTTATGTAATAATTAGACCTACAAATTAAATTATAGCATTGTCTACAGTAGTAAACTCTCTTCTAACCGCTAAAATATGTATCTTCCCACCAAAAAAAGTACCATAAAAAGCTTATAGATTTAAAAAAAATATTAAGAGTATAGAAGTAAGCCTTTTACTCCCCTAAAATGACATTTTAACCCCTATATAAAACTTCAAACACTCCTCAGGACCAATGGGAAAAGTTCTATATCTATCATTAAAGATATTCTCTATTTTTAAATAACTTTTAAAATAGTTAAAGTATATTCTATCAACATAGAGGTTCAATATATGATAACTCTTTATCTTTTCATTATAGAAACCTTTGGATTCTTCACTTATACCATCAAAATTATACCATTTGTATGAACTTTCAAACCTGTAAGACAGCCTTAATATTGATTTTTTATCAATAGTGTATTCGCTATCCATTCTACCAACAAAACTATAATCTCCACCCAAAAGCTCTTTGTATCCCTTTCCTCCAAAGTTAAGCCAAAGATCACCTCCATACTCTATTTTAAGATTATTAAAACAGAAATGTGATTTTAAAGAAAATTCAGACCTAAAACCCTTTGAGCCCTCCACATTTACATTTTTAGAATATGGCAACTTATAGTAACTCTTATATTTGAGAAAATTATCAAATCTAAAGATCCTCAAATCATTAACAAAAGAAACACCAATTGTAAAGTTTTCAATTCTACTTTGAAGAGATAGAGTAACATTCCTACTCTTTTTATATTTATAATCAATATCAATATTTTCAATAAAAGTTTTATACGGGGTGTTTCCAACCCAAGGGTAAAGAGAGTAAATAGATGATTCTCTGTACCCTGCTTCAATAAAAAAGGGAGAGTTATCATATTTAATTTTACAAGAAAGTGTTGGTAAATCTCCTTCAAACTTAAATCTTAAAAAGGAACTTAAACTATTTGTGTGGTCATACAAGAGATCAAAAACATTAGTATACTTGTAACTATCATCTATGTAAGAATCTGTTATAAAACTACTGAATATATAATTGAAACCAAATATTCCAAAATTAGCTTTTATCTTAAGCTCCGGAGAGTTAAAGGTAAGTTTTTTATCATGATTCTCTATCCTTGTTAAAATATTTGATCCAAATATTTCAAACCTTCCCAAATATATTTTTAAGTATGATTGAAAAGATCTACTTTTAATGTAAAGCTCGTGAAGAGTTGGAGGGATATACTCCATATTATGATATTGAGAGTACAGAAAAAGTGTAGAGTATAGAGAATTTTTATAAGTAACATAAGCAAGGTATGATTGATCATATAGAGAGGTGGTATCTCTAAAAAATATATATCTTTTAGAGGTTTTTCTGTCTGTATAGTAATATCTCTGCTCTCTCAGATACCCTTTTAAGCTTAAATATTTACCATTTATAGTTGAAAAATGACCAAGCTTATCAATATTTTCACTATCCTTTTCACCATCTACATAAGGACCGGGATCTTTAACCTCGTTTCCTATTGAGAGATCGTAGGATATATTTTTTGTACTATCCAAAATATTATCATTTGGTAAAAAGTAGTTATTTATTTGATTAAAAATAGACCCCCTAAACTCAAAATCTTCAATTTTATACTCTTTAGAGTTGGAAAAAAGTTGATAGGTCCCATCAAGATTATAAAAAGAGAACCTATTTGTTGAAAACTCCCTGTTTGAATAAGCCAAAAGAGAGGCGGTAAAAAGAGTAATAAAAATAGTGTAGAAGTAGTATTTTACAGCCATCTCTTTATCCTGTCACTTAGATTAAAATAGTAGGAAATACCCAAACCCAGGTAGGATCTATTAAGATTAATTCTAGTAAAGACCTTTCTCTTAATAAAGTAAAAACTCAAACCAAAATCTTTAAAAACCCTAGCCTCAAAATCAAAACCATAATCAAAAAAGAACTCCGATTCAGAGCTTCTTGCTTGGTTTCCCTTATAACCTTTCAAAAACATTCTATTATCACCTATAGCTATTGAGGGGGAGATAAGAAATATTTCACTAAACTTAAAAGGTTTACTAATCTTTAATCTAAAATAGATTCCATCATAGTTGTATAAGCCCCTTTTCTTTGAGTAGTAGTGGTGTTCAATCTCAAATGTTGTAGTAAGGTATTTATAGAAAATTGAAACAGCTCCTCCAAAACCATTTTTTTCGCTATAAAAATTATCAAAGCCGTTTTTCTCAACCGAAAAGTTGTAGATAGTTGAAACAGAGAACTTTTGAGGCATTGCAGAAAACAGATCAAAATTGAACAAGAGTATCATAAGTAGCAAAAGAGTATTTTTCATAATCCTTACCTCTTAACAACTTCAATCTCTTTAATTACTAAATCAATCTCCTTAAAAACATCACCTTTAGATGTATCAATGACAAAATCAGATCTATTTTCAAACTTATCAATAAATGATTGAGCCTCTAATCTGCCCTTTAAAATCTCAATATCTCTATTCTCCCTGTTTGATAATCTTTTAAGAAGAGTATCTTTGTCAGCTTTCACAAAAATAGTTCTATCTGTAATAGTATCTATTTTAGCATCAAAAATAATAGCTCCATCAACTACAGTATCCACTCCCTTCTCTTTCATATCAGAAACAAGCTTAAACAGACGAGGATAAAATATTTGGTTCAATTTTTCCAGATTCTCTCTCTTCCCAAACACTATTTTAGAAAGAAGATCTTTATCCAAATTCCCGTTTTTATATATGTTACTACCAAAGGCTGAAATAAGAGCAGATTTTACCTCATTTTGACTGTACATAAGCTTAGCTTCTCTATCAAGGTTAATATGGATAAAACCTTTGGTTGACAAATAATCTGATATTGTTGTTTTACCTGAACCGGATTTACCGCAAATTCCTATAACCAAAACACCTCCAACTAAATAGAGTAAAATTAAAACGATAATTTAATAAAAACAGTAACAAAGTTAAAACAAATAATAAGGTACATGGTATAACCATTTAAAAGATAGATATTTTAAAATTGCATAGATTTTAATTGAACTTTATATTAAAAAGCTATCTATAATTACAGGAGTTAAACTATTGTTTTATAAGAAGAGGAAAGTATGTGTGGAATAGTTGGATATATAGGAAATGATTTCTGTAAAGATTTCTTAATTGCCGGATTGAAAAGAGTTGAATATAGAGGTTATGATTCTGCGGGTATTGCAATATTCAATAATGGTAAATCAAATATTGTAAAAAGTGTAGGACCTATTACCGAACTTGAAACAAAATTGAATGGAAAGGTAGATGGGAATATAGGAATAGCTCATACAAGATGGGCAACCCACGGAGAACCTTCGGAAGAGAACTCGCACCCTCATTATTCAATGAATGAAAAAGTTATTTTAGTACACAACGGTATTATTGAAAACTATCAAACAATAAAAACTAAACTTGAAGATAAGGGCTATAAATTTTACTCTGAAACAGATACTGAAGTATTGGCAAATCTTATAGACTTTTACCTCGAGGATGATTTAGAAAGTAGCGTAGTAAGAGCTTTAAAAGATGTTAAAGGAACATACGGTATTGCTGTAGTTAACAACCAAAATCCTGAAGAGATAGTTGTTGCTAAGCTTGGCTCTCCTCTACTTATAGGTATTGGGGAAAATGAAAACTATTTTGCCAGTGATGCTTCATCAATTTTGAATAAAACAAAAGATGTAATATATCTAAATGATAATGAAATTGCAGTTATAAAAAAGGATGGAATTACTCATAAAAGTTTGACAAGAGAAAAAGTTGATACAATTGTAGAGAAAGTAAACTTTGATCTTTCAGAAATAGAAAAGGGTGGATTTGATCATTTCATGCATAAAGAGATCTTTGAGCAACCAAAAACCATTATGGATGCTATGAGAGGTAGATTACTGATTGAAGAGGGTACCAGTAAACTTGGAGGTTTACGAGAGAAACCTAAGGCGTACGAAGCTCTGGTAAATGCAAAAAAGATATACATTGTGGCTTGTGGAACAAGTTGGCATAGTGCCCTAATTGGCGAATATATGCTAGAGGAATATGCAAAGATACCTGTTGAGGTTGAGTATGGTTCAGAATTTAGATACAGAGATCCTATCATTGAGGAGGGAAATGTAGTTATAGCAATATCTCAATCGGGAGAAACAGCAGATACTTTAGCTGCAATAAAAGAAGCTAAGAGAAAAGGAGCCGTAACCATAGGTTTGTGTAATGTTGTTGGTTCAGCCATTGCAAAAGAGACAGACGCAGGGGTATATCTTCATGCAGGTCCTGAAATTGGTGTTGCATCTACAAAAGCTTTTACCTCCCAAATTATTGTTTTGGCTCTCATGACTTTGGAAATTGCAAGGAAGAAAAATATGTCCTTTAGAGATGGTTACTCAATTGTAAAGGAGATGACTATTCTTCCTAATTTAGCAGAGTCAATCCTAAAAAATGAGGAGATTATAAAAGAGATAGCCCAAAGATTTAAAGATGTTTCAAACTTTATATATTTAGGAAGAGGGTACAACTTTCCTGTAGCACTTGAAGGAGCTCTTAAACTTAAAGAGATCTCATATATCCATGCAGAAGGCTATCCTGCAGCAGAAATGAAACATGGACCTATTGCCTTAATTGATGAAAATATGCCTGTAGTTGCATTGGCAACAGAGGATTCAATATATGAAAAAGTTCTAAGCAATATTGAGGAAGTAAAAGCGAGAAAAGGAATAATTATATCTATTGCAAATCATGGAGATGATAAGATTGATAAAATATCAGACTATGTAATAAGAGTTCCTCATACATCAAACCTATTAATGCCTATACTTACGGTAATTCCTCTTCAACTTCTCTCATATCATATTGCTATTCTTAGGGGTTGTAATGTTGATATGCCTAGAAATTTAGCAAAAAGTGTAACTGTGGAGTAGGTTTTATAATGAAGTTTCCTATTGTCCTAATATTAATATTCTCAACACTTCTATACTCAAATGTTTATGAAGTTGTGGATAGCTTCAATAAAAAAAATTATCAAGGAGTGATAGAAAAAACAATATCGATTCCTGATCCCGGATCAGAAACGGCAGGTTACTACTTCCTCTACAGAGGTATTGCTCTTTATAACTTGGAGAAATATAGTTTTTCCATAAAAACATTGGAACAGTTTATCTCTGTTTATGGAGACAGAGCAGATACAGATCTTGCCCTTCAATATTTGGCAATGAGCTATTATAAACTTGAGAACAGTGTAAAAGCTGTTGATATACTGGATAAACTAACATATTCAAAGGATAAAAATATAAGTAACACCTCTATGGAGTTGGCAAAAAAGATTATTGAAACAAAATCAACCTCTCATGATCTAAAAAAACTTCTCTCCAAGGTAACAAATAAAAAACTGTATAAATCAATAAAAAAAGAGATGAAAAGTTTAGATCTACTGGTTGTTCTGCCTCTTTCGGGAGAAAACAGTAGCGGGGGAAATGATCTGCTAAGAGGTATGAATCTCTACATTGAAAAGAACAAAGGCAAATTTAAGAAGAAGATCAAGCTTGATGTAATAAATAGTGAATCTTCAATGGTTAATATGGTAAAAAAAGTAACCAAGAAGGTTGAAAATGGGAAATATGACCTTGTAGTTGGAGAGCTTACATCAAAATTTTCAGGAGCATTGGCAGGCATTACATCAGCCTATAAAATACCACTTCTAATTCCTGTAGCATCTCAAAAAATACTATCCGAGATCTCGGAGAATATCTACCAATTGAGTAGTTCTTCATACACAATATCTCAAAAAGTTGCCGCTTATGCCATAGATTCACTAAAATATAAAACTTTTGCAATACTTTCACCTATGAGCTCTGAAGGAAAAGAGGCATCTGACGGTTTTATTACTAAAGTTCAAGAAAAAGGTGGAGATATAATATCTCAGGAGTGGTATTTTGATTCAACAAAACTAAGTAGACAACTTAAGAGAATAAGAGAGAATGTACTTATTCTAGACTCTCTTGACATTCAAGATTATATGGAAGCTGATTCCATAAAAACTATACCTGCAAACGGTATTGATGCCTTTTTCATACCTATCGATTTTGAAGAGATTCAAAATGTAACTTCCCAATTTGCATTCTATAACTTTAACTCTAAACTATTAGGAACATTTGGATGGAATGATGAAAGAGAGCTTTATAAGGTAAGAACCTTAATTGACAGCCTGGTTTTTGGGGATGAAAGCAGTTACTCTACAAACAATTTAGAGTATAGAGAATTTACAGAAGATTATAGGGAAAAGTATGATCTCGCACCAAGTAGATTAGCAATTAAAGGGTATGATATATTGAGGCTTATTCATAGAGAACTACTGAAAAGTGAGGATATAAAATCAGCTCTTAAAGATCTTGAAAGCTACGAAGGTATTAGCGGAAGACTGGAATGGAACGGTAATAGAACAAATCAAAATGTTGAACTCTTCAAATATTCCAGATCAAAAGGAATCAAAAAGATAGAGTATACTGAAACTCCTTTAGACAGCTTGGCTCCTTTGGACAGCTTAAATATATTGAATACTGATTCTCTATCTATTCCAAAATAGCAATCAAGCTACAATAAATTTAAGAGTAAAAGGGGTTTTAAGAAATTTAAGATCCCTTTTACTCTTTTTACATAGAGCCTAATTACTTATTTGTTATTTCCATTTTATTATGTTATTCTATAAGTATATAGAAAAATGAAATTAAACTTTTTTATAAAGGAGTAACCATGTTAAGAATTATGATATTGATATCACTGCTTTTCTCAACAGCTTTTTCAGAGGAATCCGATGTTCTTAAAAAATATCTTGAGAATGTTAAAAAGGAGAGAACCGAATATAATGAAAATGTTCTCAAAGAGAGGAAACTCTGGGAAGATTATGTAAAAAAAGAGAGAAAAAAGTGGAAAGAGATGGTATCTGCAGTTAGGGGAAAATGGGGGGAGTTCTCTCCTACAACAGATAAAATATGGTCTGAATACTCCAAAGATTTCTCTTCCCATTCAAAAGTTGATTTTGAAAATGATCTTATAGAGGTTGAAGTTGTTATGGATGACGAATCTAATCCAAACAAAAAACTTCAAAAACAGTTTGATAAAATATTAGAAGAGAAAGATCCTTACACAGGAAAACCTATTATGGAGGATCAAGTAGAGAGCGAAAACCTTATCATAAACAATAATAAAATTAAAGAGAGTGTAGTTATTGGTGATGATGGAAGAGCAAGAAAGAAGTACACAGTTTCTGTAAAGATGGCTCCAAAATCACTTCAAAAAAGAGCTAAAAGATATATGCCTATGGTAGAGCAATACTCAAAAAAATATGATTTGGATCCTGCTATGGTTATGGCTCTAATACATACAGAATCTGCCTTTAATCCTAAAGCATACTCCAGAAGACCTGACGGAACTCCAATGGCATGCGGTTTAATGCAAATAATACCTACTCAAGCCGGAAGAGATGCTCATAAAGCTCTATTTGGAAGTGATAAGATTGTCAGGCCGGAGTTTTTATTTAAACCGGATAATAATATCAAAATGGGAACTTGGTATATAAAATCTTTGAGAAAATTTTGGAATAGAAGGGATAAAAATTTAAGTTCAGAGAAAAATAACTATCTAACTATTATATCTTACAATCAAGGTATGGGAACAATTTTAAAAAGATATAAAGCTAATAATCTCTACGGGAAATCAGCCCAAAAGACCTACACAACACTAAACACAGATATGAATATAAGTAAAGAGGGTAGAGACTATATTGAAAGAGTTGTAAAAAGAACTGATCTTTATAAATAGTAAATTTTCAACATAGTTTATAGAAGTTAACCATAATAAAAGCTTCAAGCTTTACATTTTTTCGGTAGAACCGGGAACTCTACCCAATAGATAAAATAAAAGTTTATAGGTTTTGGAAAATCTATAAACTTTTATTTTTTGGTTTTAACTTGATTTTAAATTCCTTATTTTACTATTGATGATAATACAAAAATTTAGAAGGAAACAATTATGAACTATATTACAAAAGAGGGAATGGAAGATCTTGTTAATCAACTTAAAGACCTAAAATTTAATATTAGAGCTGAAGCTACAGAAAGATTAAATGCAGCAAGAAAACATGGCGATTTAAGAGAGAATGGAGACTATAAAGCGGCAAAAGAAGAGATTGCCCAAATAGATGCTAAAATAGGAGAACTTGAACGCACAATATCCAGTTCTCAAATTATTGATAAGAAAGATATTAATATAGAATCCGTACAGATATTAAATCATGTAAAACTTAAAGATCATACAAGAAACAGAACTTTGGAGTATACCTTAGTTTCACCTTCAGAAGCAGATCCTCTAAATGGAAAGCTTTCAGTAGAAACACCTATAGCAAAAGGAATTTTAGGGCTAAAAGTAGGAGAAAAAGCTATTGTAAAAATACCTGCGGGGGATATTGAACTTGAAGTGTTGGAAATATCAATTTAATGTTTTACAAAGAATCTGCTAAAAAAGAGATAGATTGTATTAGTTTAGTAAGTTATCTAGATTTTAAAAGCTACTACTAATGGTCGGGAGATAGAATTCCTGACCATTGTACTTTATGGTTTACATTCAAAATAATAGAATTTATATTTTATAACTATAGTAGATTAGAGTATTTGAGATGGTAACAGATATGTAAATCTGGGCTATGGAAAAAAGATCATTAGCAGAGTAGGGAAAATATGGATCTGAAAATTTTAATCATAAATGATAGTAAAAACACCAATAATCTTTACTCGTTAATGAAAGAAAATCATTTAATTGTAGATCAAACTCTCAGTATTAATATATTAGGCTCTGTTAACAAGCTTAATCCGGATATTATAATAATAAACTTTAATAGTTATGAAAAACTTTCTGTAATAAAAGAGTTGAAAGATATGGGTTTTGACCAAAACTCTATTGTAGTAGTTACTAAGATTGATGAACAGGAAAGTATTGAAAAAATTTACTCTGAAGGTATATCCCTATTTTTAAGAGAACCATTTAGCATATTTGAGATAAAAGCTATTATTTCAAACATGAAAGTTTTAAAAAGAACAGGAAAACGACTTAAAGATGAAATAACAAAGAGATCAAAGATAGAGTGGAAATTTAGAAAGTTTGTATCTTTTTCAGTATTTGGAATGTTGCTAATTGATAAAGATCTTAACATTTCCCTCTGGAATAAGGGAGCAGAAAATATTTTTGGCTATAAAAAGAGTGAAGTAATAGGAAAAAATTTTTTAAAATTTATACCCTTAGGTGAAAATAAAATATTAGACTTTGCCTACCAAAAAGATCGTTTTTTTGAGATTGAATCATACAACAAAAAAGGTGAAAGAATAAACTTGGAGATCAGCTTTACTATTGAGATATTTGAAGATAATAGTAATATTGCAATATTTATTAAAGATATCAGTGAACACAAAAAGTATCTAAAGCTCCAAAAAGAGAGTGAAAGGCAGAGAGAAAAATTAAAAGAACTTGAAGCTTTTAACGCCACTATAATAACCTTAAATCACAATCTAAAACAACCTATATGCTCAATTGTATCAAATATTCAATTGGCGTTAAACAATAAGAATAGAAACAAGGGAAACGACAAATTCTTAAAAAGAATAGATTCATCAAGCAAAACAATATGTTCTATAGTGGATAAAATAGGAAATATAAAAAATTTAAAATATATAGATTATGCGGGTAGGTACAAAATGATAGATTTAAATGAGGATATTGATGAGCATAATTAGATTAATAAAACTAATATTTAAAAACTATCTTCACCCCCAAAGTAATTCTATTTTAATAGTATTCCTTATTGCTTTAATTTTAAATATTGTAACAGGTTCCCTATTCTATTACTTTGAAAGCTCTGTACAAGATATAACATATATTGATTCTATATGGTGGTCAATGGTTACAATGACTACTGTAGGTTATGGTGACTTTTTCCCAAAGACCATTATAGGAAGATTTTTAATAACCTACCCTACAATGGTAATAGGTATTGGTCTCATTGGTTATCTTATTGGAGTTGTGGCTGAAAGTATAATTGATTTTGCAGCAAGAAAGAGGAAAGGTCTTATGGAAATAACATTTAGTGATCATATAATTATTTGTAACTATCCAAGCGAGGAAAAAGTATTAAATCTTATTAAAGAGTTAAAGTTTGTTCCTGAACTTAAAAATAAAAGGATAGTACTCATAACAGAAGTAATAGATCAACTTCCGGAATCATTTAAAAATGATAAAATAAGGTTTATAAAGGGAGTCCCCACCGATGAAGTAACTCTTTTAAAAGCAAATATACTCAATTGTAACGGGGTTATTATACTTTCCGAAAGCAACAACTATATTGCTGACGACAGATCCTACACAATAGGTTCCCTGATTGAGATAATGGAAAAGAACTTTAAAACTCCTATAAAAACAATTACAGAGATAATAAGGGAAAGAAATAAACCCCTCATAGAAAAAGCTGAAGTTGACGGTATTGTAAGTACAGAAGGGATTTCAGGACAGCTTATTGTTCAGGAGTTTGTTAATCCGGGAATAAACGGAGTTCTAAAACAACTAATGACAAATAGTATAGGGAGTCAACTCTATTTGTATGAAACAGATCTTGGTGGATATAAAATTACAGATCTTCAACTAAAAGCAATTAAGTATGATAAAGATATTCAAATAATAGGTGTTTCAAGAGAGGGGAAAGATATATTAAACCCTAAAAAAGGTTTTATTTTGCAGGAGAAAGATAAACTGATAATTATTGCAGAATCAAGAAAAGATATTGTGGATCTTGAAAAATTATTTGACACTACCTCTTGACAAATGTTAAAAAATATATTTTAATGTATTAGTAGAGAACTATATTAACTTAACTATTGTAACTTAAAGTAGACTCTCCGGGTTTTGTATGTCTAAGGTCCTTAGTCGTATACTATTGAAGGGGTTTCATAGAAGCTCTTATCCAGTTAGGATCTAAAAAAGATCCTAAATAAGAGTATTTTAAAATATATTTTGCAACTGCTTAAAATTAAAAAAGAGGAGATATCTTATGAAAGATATTCAAATTCGCACAGCAAGAGAGATGAATCTTTTTGAATTTTTGATTGAGAAAGGTTTTCACATTGAAGAGATTGACAGTAACATCTTTAAAGTTGATAGAGATGGAGAGATACCGGTGTTCATCAACCTTAGTAACAACAACATCTTCTTCCTTGTGGATCTTGGAAGTATAAATGATTTTGCAAGTGAGGAGTTATACTTTAAACTTCTGGATATTAACACTGAAATCTTACCTGTTAGCGTTGGTGTTGACAGCTCAAACAAAGATGATAAAAGATTGGTGTTAGTTGAAAGTAGAGAGACAAAGAATCTTGATGACAATGAGCTTTTATCTGTCTTTGATGCTTTAGAGATTGCCGCAGATAAGATAGAGATTTTACTCAGTACATATTTAACTTAAATTCGGGTATAAGATGTCGAAAGAGAATAGACAAAAGCTCATAAAAGAGTTTAAAGAGATATCAACTAAAGTGTCAGAACTTGATAAGGAGTTAACAATCCTTGCAGAAGATTTAGCTTACAGGATAAAACTTTTTATTAGAGAAAGCTCTCTTTCAAGAGAGGATTGGTGTAAAAAGCATGATATAGATATTGAAACATTTGATGAGGATCTTGCCAAAGAGAATATATTTTCTCTTAAAAAGTATCTTGATCTGATACTTGGAAATAAACCGGAAGTTAAGTCTCTATTTACATCTATTGATAAATCAAAGTCAATACCGGGTTTAAGTAGGGTAGTAAAAGCACTAAAGGAAAATGATGCCGAAAAGATTTGGAATGCTATAAGCTACTATATACTAATGAATCATAAAAATATTCAAAAATATTGTGAAGATTATTCTAAATCCGGTTTTAATATTAAATACTCAACATTCAGAACGGATAAATACAATAAGGCTTTAAACACAGCAAAGAAGTATGCAAGTATGATTGTTGAGAATAATAATTGACAAAACTCAACAAAAAGCTTGACAAAAAAACAAAAAATACTTATAATAGTATTGTAGATAAATTACTAAAACCAGGAGGGAATTATGGGATTCTTCTCAAGATTGTTTAAAATAGGGGAAGCTAAGGCAAACCAAATAGCTGATTCACTTGAAAAACCGGAACTGATGTTAGATCAAGCAATCAGAGATAAAGAAAAACAACTTAAAGAAGCTAAAGAAAGTGTCCAAAAAGTTATTGCTGAAGAGAGAAGAATGAAAGCAATGCTTGATAAGGAGCTGGGACAAAAAGAGATGTGGGAAAGTAAAGCAAACTCTGCATTATCTGCAGGTAAAGAGGATCTTGCCGTTAAAGCTTTACAGAGAAGCGAAGAACATGAATCAAATTCAAAAAGTTTAACTTCTCAATGGGAAGGACTAAAAAGCCAAGTTGATGAGTTGAAAAATATTATTAGAAAGAGCCAAGATGAGGTTGCCGAAATAAAGAGAAATAAGGAACTTCTTATAGCTCAAAGTAAGGCTTCAGAGGTAAAAAAAGATATTTTTCAAGCTAAAGCAAAAATTGGTCGTAAAAGTGATACAGAAGATCTAATTTCAAGAATGAAAGCTAAAGCAGAAAATAGTAAATTTGAAGCTGAAGCAGCTCAAGAGATGGCAGAGGATCTTGATGGTAAGGATAGTTTGGAAAAAGAGTTTAGTTCTCTTGAAGCTAATAATGATGTAGTATCAGATTCAATACAAGAGAAGCTTGCGGCTATGAAAGCTAAAATAAATAAGTAGATAATACTTAGCAAATATTAAATAGAGAAAGCCATAAAAATTATTTTTATGGCTTTTTTTAAATATTTAAATCTATAAGATTAAATTTAAGACTCCCAAAGTTTTAACCCTGAAAATGTCTCTACAAATTTCTCAAAGCTCTGTTCAATACTTATCCCATATTGGTTACAATATTTATCCCCTATAAGAATAAAACCCATACTTGGAATAAAATGATAGAAAAAATGACGAAGCCTGTAGGTATCAATATCCTTAATAATATAACCACTCTTCTCAACGAGTCTTATCAAACTGTCAAAAGTAAGATCCAATATATCAAAAATCTTAGGTTTTTTCTTTGAGCTGTTAAGCATCTCATACATAATGATCTTTAAAACATTTTTCTTCTTCTTTAAGTGAGAAATTATTGTTGTGTAGAAATCAAGAACAAGACCCTTATTTCCCTTTATCACCCGCTCATAGTTACTCTCTAAAGACTCAATAATCTCTTTAGCATTCTCTTTTAGAAGAGCTTCTAAAAGAAGTTCTTTACTACCAAAATAGTAGTAAATTAAAGCTTTATTGACAGAAGCTTTTTTAGCTATATAGTCAACCCTTGCAGCATCAAACCCCTTCTCGGCAAAAACCTTTTCGGAAACCCTTAAAATTTTATTCCTGGTTTTATTCCCATTAGTTTTATTTCTCATTATAAACTCCATAAATCCTTAACTAACTGGTTAATATAAATTGTAAATAATTAGTGTGCAATATTAAAATTTTCAACTTTTTGATTACTCCCAAGAAAATAGGTTTCTATATCTTACTAATCTTTAATAAATGTATAAACATAAAAGTTACGGTAAAATTAAATTGAGGAGTGGAACCTGCAATAGTAGAAAAATTCTGAAAAGCCGTTCTCAAAAACAAACACAAAGAGAAAGCTAAACTAAATTTTACCTATACTAACCTTAGTTTGACAGCTGCTAAACAGGTTTTAATGAATACAAAGTACCGTTTTTATATACAATACCTTCAAGCTCCATATCAAATAAAATGGAAAGAATATCTGAAAGAGAAAGATTTAATTGTTCCTTAATCTGATCCGGTGAGAGATTATCATTTTTTAAAAGCTTATAAATTTTCTCTTGATCTTTTGTTAAACTCTTTTCACTCTTTTCAGATTTTGATTTTTCAAAGTTTAAGTATGGGAACTCACTTAAAATATCATCAATGGAAGTTACAATTTTTCCGTAATTATCCCTTATAATTTGGTTTGTTCCTGCTACAGATGATGAAAATGCTATATTTGGAACAGCAAAGACTTCCCTATTTTGTTCAAGTGCAAATTTTGCCGTAATTAAAGATCCTGATTTCTCTCTTGCCTCTGTAACTAAAACACCTAAAGAAAGACCACTTATTATTCTATTTCTCTTGGGGAAATTATATGGAACAGCTATAGTACCGGGCATATAGGGAGATATTATCGCTCCATCATTTGCCAATATTTTTTTTCTTAATTTTATATTTGGTAGATTTGAGTTCATATCAATACCACAACCTAATACCCCTATTGTTCTAAAACCATTTTCTACACAATAATTTTGAGCAACAAAGTCAGCTCCGTAAGCCATTCCGCTTACAATAACAAAACCAGCCTCGCAAAGATCTTTTGTAAGCTTTTCAGTAACATACCTACCATGATTTGAGATCTTTCTGGAACCAACAACAGCTAAAGAGAATCTATCGGATTCTCTAATCTCACCTTCAACAAAAAGATAGAGTGGAGGATCGGGAATCTCTTTTAACTGCTTAGGATAGCTATCTGAAAAATAGTTTAAAACTTTAACCCCTCTATTCTTCTTTAAGAACAGCTCCAAATCTTTAACAAAATCCAGATTAGGTTTATCCTTAATAAAGTATTGAAGCTCTATATCTGTCAATAGTAGAGAGTAGTTTTCAATTAGATAATCTAAAGAATAGTTATATGAAAGCTCAATAACCCTCTGATTTTTAATATATTTGATCTGAGATAGATATAAAATTTTTACTAAATATGGATCTAACAATTTTTTAGCTCCTCAAGTCTTATTTTATACAGATACTTTGGAACTTTTTCGTAGAGAGATTTATAACCTCTAATAGCATTCCTTTTAAGATCGCTGAGGTTGTATGTTAAACGAATCTCCTCTTCCGCATCATTTATCAAAAGATTATAAATTGTATAGTAAAGAGCTATCTTATTCTCCTTCTTCTCTTCCGAGTAGATCTTTGCTATCAATAGCTTTATTATATCATCTTGAATTTTTAACACAGATTTAAATCTCTTTGAGCGAATAAAATCAAGTTTTTTAACAAAAAGCCAAGAGTCAAAAATAATATCCCCTCTCTCAACATCACAAGCTAACTTATAAGCTTTTTTACCCAATTTTTGAGCAGAATCAAGATCTTTTTGTAAAAATAGCAACTCTGCTTTTTCATATATAAAACTACATAAATAATATTTATCATCAATATTTTTAGAAATTTTTATTGCATAATCATAATATTCTAAAGCAAGCTTATATTTAACAATATTTTTATAAATATCAGCTATATTGGCATAAGCAACAGAAGTTAATTGTCTGTTACCTGCCTGTTTAGATTTTTCCAACATCATATTAAAATTTATAAGAGCTTTAGAAAAATCACCTTTACTTAAATAAACATTCCCAATATTTGATATTGCGGTAATTATTCCATTTAAATTCTCACTCTTAGTTGAAAAACTTAAAAGCTGCTTATAGTTAAACATAGCATTATCAAACTCACCCATTTCATCATAGATACAACCAATGTTGTTTAAAAGCCTAACCATTTGAGAGTTGTTTGTTATAGTTTTACACAAATTATAAGCTTCTTTATGGTAGTAAAGGGCTTTTTTTAATTGCATCTTTTTAAAGTATATTACACCAATGTTACCCAATGCTTTAACTTTTGATAGGGTGTACTCCTTTTCTTTAGCATAATGGATAACATTTTTATAAAATTTTAAACTTTGTTGATACCTTCCTAAAGCTTCATTTACAACACCCAATACCTGATTTGAGTTAATAATCTCTTGGGTATCTTTAATAGCTTCCGCAAGTTTAATTGTTTTCTTGGCAAACTCAATACTAGTTTTATAGTTTGCCATCATGTAGTGCTGAACAGCTAAATTTGCATTGAGAAGCATAATATATTTTTTATTGTCACTCTCTTTGGCTATTTTAAGACCCTCTGAAAAGCTTTTTAAAGCACCTCTCTTATCCCCTATCTTCTGATAGATATATCCAAGCTTATGATAGATATTTGTTATAAGATAAGGCTTATTAATAGTTTTTAATAAAATAAGAACTTGATTATAAAAATCTATAGCCTTTCGATTCTCATTATCTTTAGCAGCGAATTCTCCAACCCTTGAAAGATATTCAACAGCAGGTTCCAATAGCTCTAACGAAAAACTTTTCTCCCAAAAATCTTCAATATTTAAAATATCCTTAAATTTTGTTATATAGTTATCCACAATAATTGGAGGTATATTTAAAAGAAGTTTTTTTATCAGTTTTTTAGGAATAAAACCTCTAAAATTATCTGAAGATTCCATATCTCTTTTATAGTTATAATGTAAAAGATAAGCGTATGTTTCAATCAAAAGCTGTTTCTCATTTTCAATCTTAAGCTCTGTAAAAGATGATTTCTTCATACTAAAAGACAGAGATCTTATTCTTTTAAGCTTATCTTTATCAATTTTTGTGTAGGAGAGGTTAAACTTATCTTTTATAACCATCTCAATGGGAGTTTTTTTCTTGGAATAAGCAGAAGAATCATTAAAGTAGAACTTTAGGAAATCTTTATTTAGACCACACTTTATCAATTTGGTTATTATATAATCCACAAATATAGCTATTGCTATACCGGATCTTTCATAAGAGTAACCAACAAACTCTATTCCGGTCGCTTTACCTTCAACTATAATCTGGTAGTTAGGAAGATGTAACTCCTCTTGATTACCTAAACTGTTTTTCTTTATAAATATATAAAATTCGGTTAGGGGAACACCTTCATAAATATTCTTAACAACCTCACTTTTTTTGTTAAGCCCCGCCTCTCTTATCTTTTTATTTATTGCCGTTACCGAGTAGTTGATATTTAAAATATTTTTTATTTTATTAGCACTTAAATTGGTATTGCTTCTCTTCAAACTTAGTATACTCTCTTCAATACTTAAAGGCATCTTATCCGGCTGATTCTGATGCTTCTTTGATCTGTTAACTAGAGAAGAATCTCCCCCTTCTTGGTATCTTTTGAGCCATTTACTTACAGTTTTTCTATTGATATTAAAAAGTTCTGCTGTTTTTGAAATCCCGATTTTTTCAGCAGATTTTATAATCTCCAATCTTCTAGCTAATTTTTCATCCATAGATACAAAGCTTCTCAATAGTTAGAATTACAATTTCTATATTTTTAATTCCAAATGCAAGATAAATAAAGAAAGGTTCATCTTAAGATAATTATCCAGAGAAAGTTTCAATTATCAATTTCTATTGTAAAATCCTGTGTTATTACTAGTTCAGAATCTGCTAAAAAGGGTAAAGGAGGATTATCTAAATTGATAATTCAAAATTAACTTTCTTGTAACTCGCTAGTATTTATTGCTTTTTCAATAGAACCCTTATATAAGTTTTGAGATTTGGCTTAATAGATAAATTTCACTATATTGTTATAGTAAAGGAGCAGGTGATTATTATGGAGATATCTTCTCTTTCAAATACCTACTATAACTTAAAAGATTACAATCGCCAAAGCTGTAGTTGTGGATCCTGTTATAAATGTAACCCTCTTATGAAGAGTAGAGAGGGTAATGGCAACTCTTTAGAAAAAAAGGATCATCTTTCTGAATCTGACAAAAAGATGGTTGAGAAACTTAAAGCCAGAGAAAAAGAGGTTGTAACCCATGAACAGGCTCATGTTGCTGCCGGTGCTTCATCTCCAAGCTATACCTATACTATGGGTCCTGATAATAGAAGATATATTACAGGAGGTCATGCTCAAATTGATGTAGGTGAAGAGTCTACACCTGAGAAAACCATATCTAAAATGAGAACGGTTATCAGAGCGGCTTTAGCTCCATCAAAACCATCATCTACAGATAGGAATGTTGCCGCAAAAGCACAGAGATTACTGGAGAAAGCTCAGCAAGAGTTAAATAAAGAGAAAAGTGAAAAAAAAGAAAATACTCAAGAAGATCTAAAAATATCCGAAAAGAGTATAGATGGATTAAGTGGTCATAACAGATCACAATCTATGGATTCCTTCTATAAGGGAAACTTTTTTGATAGAGTTGGTTAAATTTTTAATGAGGAGAGATATGGAAATAGAGATTAAGCAAGCACTTTTTGCTTTTCAAGCTCAAAAAGAGAAGATGGAAGCAGTAGCAAAGCTCTATCCTTCTCCGGAGAAGTTGAAAATTGAGGAAACTCCTGTTGAGCAAAGCAGAGGAAGGGATTTAAACCTGGGTAAGAGTTTTGATGTGTATGGGTAGGAGTATAATCTAGAATCTTCTAAAAAGTTTGGAAATATACTATTTAATAGTTTGTAAAAAGATAGATAAATATTGGTAATTAAAAAGAGGGTCAAAATTGACCCTCTTTTATTTACGATTATACCCCCCTCTACTCAACAGGGAAGATGTTTATCCTATCCCCTCTATTTTCATAGTCGAAATCCTTACCCTTATAAACACTGTTCATAAGAGTATCCCCAATTTCATCAATATAGTCATCAATAGATCCGTTAATCCAAATCTTAAACTCTGTTGATGAAACCTTTTTAACCTCTTTTGCAGATGTTCTTAAGATATCTAAAACAGCTTTTTTAACCTTTCTACCCTTAGGAAGTTTGCTAAATTGAATAACATACATTTTACCTTTATCAAGTTGAAGCTTCCAATAACCTTTTACCTGTTTCATCATTAAAGGCATAAGTTTTGTAACTGCTTGATCTATATTTCTATCGTAAGCAGTATTATTACCTCTAACCTCATCACTGTATCCATTTTGGGTACCTAAAAGCTTTGCCGTTGAAGCGTTAAAAATCTTTGCTGTAGCCTTAGCTTTCTTCTTTCCGTAACCTGTATCCTCTAAAATAATAGATACTGTTACATAAATATCAGACTTCAATTTTTTTGCTAAGATTTCAGCCATATCAACATCTTCGTTTAGAGCAGCTTGTTTCATAGAGATATCATCTTCAATCATAGCATTAAGCTGATCAAGGTCATAAACATCATATCTGTATGTTGTGAAGTACTGGTTTATTTGGTTGATAGCTTGTTCTGTATATCTCTTATCATATTGAACACCTTTTGGTGCGTAGAAAACAACAATAGAAGGATTGTCTAGTTGAGACATTAAAACACCCAAAGCTTCAAGATCCGAAAGAAGGATATCTTTAGAGATCCAAGCTTTTATCTTCACTACCCATAAATCCCCTTCATCTTTATACTTATCAAGAACCTCATACTTTTTAACAAAAGCTTCAGATTTTGCTAAAATTTTGTCCTTTACGGTCTGGTAGTTATTTATCTCTGTTTCAGCAACTATATATGTTCCAACAGCGGTATCAATAGCCATTCTTTGAGCTTGCTCTATAGCTTGAGGAACGGTTTGTCCCATACCCTCAACTGTAACTTCCGTAACATTGTGATCGTGAGAAAACTCACTTGTTTGACCAAAAGATACCGAAACTAAACCAATGAGAAAAATTATAAATATATTCTTCATTATCTCCTCCTACTATATGTTATAACCAATGGATAGTTTTGCAATAAAACCATTTGGAGTGTAAAACTTATCATCATAAAACTTTTTTGAAAATTGATCTCCGGAACTGTCTCCAACTTCATTACCGTTACTATTGGTAAGATTGAGCATAAACCTATATCCGGTCATTAGTTGAAGAAAGAGATCTTTAGATATCAAGTATTCATAACCAAGTTCCAACTTGCCTCCATATGAATAACAATCCTCTGTGAGTGCATTAGGGTTGATATCTGTATCAGGTTCTCCTAGAGATCCAAAATCAACTCCCAATCCAAAATAACTAAATAGAACTCCGGCTACAAAAGCGGATCTTCTCTTATAAAACTTTTTTCTTAATCCAAGCTCATATGTAAAAGCTGAAAAGGAAAACTCATCCTTTTCATTAAAATTATTACGAATTTTAATATCTTGAAGTAGATTGTACTCAATATTAGCTACGGCATAAAGTTCTGAGATGCTCAAATTTCTTCCAAGACCATACTCACCTGTTAAGCTAAAGGCAGAAACATAGCTATACTCATCATCTTTATCTAAACTATTTATAAAGTAATCCTCACCCCAACCTCTAAAACCGGTTATTCCAAAAGAAAGAATTGCGTTTAATCCCATTTTAGGATACTCTATAACTTGATCATACTCTGTATAAAGTTCACTCTCATTTTTATCTTTGGGATTAGTTACAATTAAAAGTTGAGCTTCAGATTCATCGGAGTTTACCTTTCTAACCTTCATATACCCGGTCTCTACAAATATATCTTTTCCACCCTTTTTCTTTCTGTATCCAACCAGATAAGAATCATCTATTTTTATTCCTCCAACTTTCATTCCCATATCAAATGTTAGCTTATCATTATTAACATCAGCCTTGGTTAGGATAGCCTTTATTTTAAACTGATCAAGAGTCTTAAGCTCTTTAACCATCAGTTCAAGCATTGTAAGATAGGCTAGAGAAGAAGCGTCCTTTCTATTTTTTGAACCGCCTGTTAAAGGGTTATAGTTACTTCCCAATGCCTCAATCTCTTTAATTAGCTTAGGTTCCCAATTTGGATTTTCAGGAGTTCCCTTGTTTATGGCAGAATAGACCTTCATCTTCATCTCAAGAGCACAACTATACTCATTCTTATCCTTATCGTAAACCATTGTAAACAGTGTTAATTTAGGGAAAAACAGATAAGTACCGTTTATAATTTTATCAACATTTTCACCTGAAATAAAGTTTGATCCATAAAAATCATTCTTAATATCCCACTGCCTTTCTGCTCTCTCATCAATCTTTGTTTCGGTATACTCTTTTACTATCTCAAAAAGTCTTTTAGGATCATTAATACCACTTGGAATTGGATTAAAATCAAATCTTCCTAGAGTTCTTAATCTTTCCATTAACTCATATTGTCCCTTCCTAACCTCCTCTAAAGTAACCACTTCTGCAGCTTTATCAGATACAGACATTTTTGTAACTGATATTGACTTTCTATCATATTTTTCCATACCAAAGATTGAAACAGTCATAATAAGAAACAACAATACTCTATTCATAATCTCTCCAAAACCTTTTTATTAAAAAATAACAAATAAAATTTCTCTTCTATAAAATTTTTATCTCCCTAAACTTTTTCACTCTTCTTCTAACAATAGGAGTAAGGTTAATAATCAAAATATAACTAACAACAACTATTAACCAAATATAAATATTATTTAATTTAATAAAAAAAACAGATAAAAGAAGAAAGAGAAAAATAGATATATATATAAAAGGAGCTTTCTTTAAAATATTGTTATAAAACATATATTTTTTTATCTGAACTCTATATAGACCCAGTGATTGTCTATTTTCCATTTTATCAAAATCGTAAGAGTAGTACAATTTTAGAAGATCTTTAATATCAACAGAAGACCTTCCATCCCATTCAATGAAAAAGCTCTCTCTCCTCTTACTACTATCAAATCTTTTACTGCTTATGATATCACAAATATCTGTGTAGCTAAGATCTTTCTCTTCTCTGCTTTGATTCAACCATACCTCTTAACAATCTCATATTAAAAGAAAAAATCATAAAGTTACCAATAAATAACTTTATGATTGTAAAAAGGATCTAATAAAAAAGATTGAGAACAAATTACTAAGTATCTATACAGATCTGTTTGAAGCAAAATGCCAAATGCTAGTTTTAATTGTGAAATAAACTTACCAAATCTATTTTAAGCAACTTTGAAGCTTTGCACTTTTCAATAGACCCTAAACAATATTTTACCGCTAACTAAACGGCTTTAAAACTTTCTCTTATACGTAAACCTAATTATTCTCTCAGACTCTGAAGCTAAGCTCTTATTTCTTAAAAGATCTTTTAAAATAAGATCTAATGAAAACTCCGGAGAAACAATCCAAGTTAACCCTGCATTTAGGTAACCTCTCTCTTTAGTTTCACTAAGATCATCAAACTTATCGTTAAAAGCAAAATCATACTCAGCTCTAAAAAGCAAGCTTTTACCTATATCCTTATCGAGCCCCACAAAAACATTTAGCTTATCATCCTTATCCTTTTTTTCAATAATTGAGTAATTTATACCTCCATGTAAACCAAGCATACCAAGATTTCCTGCTATATAGAAATTTTTTGTAGCAACGGCAAAAAATCCCGGAGCCTTAAATGTATACCTTTCCTCATTATCATTATCGGTGTCAGTAATCCACCTACCATAACCTTGACTATCAAAACCAAAAGCTATGTTTGGCATATAGTAATCCTCTTTAAAGGCTAAAATTTTAAGTTTAACACCCGGCTGACCATTCCAATCAGGCTCAACATTTGAAAAAACTTCAGATGCTCCATAGGAAATACCTATTTCAAGATTTTCAAAAACAGAGGCATTGATACCAATCAAAAAACCTCCTGCAGTATAAATTCTACCTTCAACTTCAACCTCTCCTTTATTGAGGATTGAGGCCGAAGGTTTATCAATAAGCTTTTTAGATAAACTTTGCTGAGAAAATAACAAAGTAAAAGAGATTAAAAGTAGTATAGACAAGATTTTCATCTTTTTACCCTAAATAAGATTTTTTATTTTACTTCTCAAGAACCTCAATATTAGCCCTTGGAATAATCAGATCCTCACCATCTATGGTTACAACCATAACTCTAACCCATGCTCCTGATTCAACTTGATAAAGTTTTGCCGGAAGCTCCTTAACAACACCAAGTTTTCCAAAATAAGGAGATCTAATAACTCTTATAGAATCACCTATTTGAATACCTGTTTTAGAGTAATCCTTTGAGAGCTTATCAACATCTTTATTGTTATGAACAATAATAATTTCCGGTCTCTGAACACCAGCACGAATTTGGGTGGCTCCATTCATGGAAACTTCACTACCATTATATCTTTTTAGAAGATTGAATGTTCTTTCCGCCATCTTTATTTCACCAAAACCTTCAGTAAGAACAAGGGTTAAACCAATCTTTTCATGACCGGTAATGGCAACTCCTAAATCTCTACCCAAGATATCTCTAATATCTTGATAGTCAAAGCCACCAACAACAACACCATTAACTCCAATCTCTTTACACTTCATTAGAGCATTTGATGTGATCTTTGACCCTCCAACAATAACCTTACCCTTATACTCCGGCTTGATCATATCCTCATCAACAACAGTGTCAGGAGAAGGAACAATAGTAAGAATCTCTCCAAATGTTTCACCTCCCAATCCTAAGATACCTTGAATATGAACACCTTTGGTCTCTACGCAAACACCCTCATTAGGGATAACATTTTTAATCTTACCATCAACGTAAGCATTTATCTCAACAGGGATAGGATCTTCAGAAAAAACAACTTGACCTGAAAGTTTAGATATTTGATCTAAAGTACCGTTTACAGGAGATCTATATTCAGATTTAAACAAACCAAAAAAAGATTTTTTCTCTGCAACAAGCTCCCCTATTTTTACCTTATCTCCAACCTTCTTTAAAATGTATTGAGGAAGTTCATCTGCTTTATTAAGACCTAACTCTCCCGCAACATTCATAGGATAAACCTTTCCGGGAAGTTCTGTTTTAGCAACTAAATCCGTAGATTTTACATCTTCATTCTCTTTTACCAAAACCTCTCCCAAAAGAGGTAATCTCCTAGTCTTCTCTATATCTGTAAACTCTGTAACCTTTAAACCAGGTGTATATGCATGAGCCATAATTTATTCCTTATTTTCCTTTAATAATCAACTCAATTTACCCATATAAAAATATTTGGGAAAAGATCATTAATGAGGGTTAACTTTATACCCCATCTTTTTTAGATTTTGGAACATAATTTTTACTTATATCCCAAGTATTTAACATATTGATTCTGTCTTTAAAATCTTTAGAAAACTTAAAAGGACGACCTCTTGTATCAATTATTAAACCAACAACTCCACCTCTAAGTTTCTTACTAACCTTCTTACCTTTTCCTCCTCCAACATCAAAACCTTTTGCAGGTTCAATCTCAAACATAACTTCAGTATCATAATCAAAATCAAATCTCTGAACCTCATTTGCCGTAAACCATCTGTCAAGTTTATTTCCATCAGGTAAAACTGCCTTAACTCTAACAACATTCTTACCCTCTTTTACAACACCTATAGGACAAATTGTTTGAGCTAAGTGGATAAGACAATCCTTATCAAACACCTCCATTGCTGCCTGCTCACAACCCGGTCTGTCAACATCTGAAAGAACACCGAGCTGGGGCATCATGAATATAGAGTCAACAGCAAGAGCAGTTATACCTTCAGGGAGGAAAGCATCAAGCATCATATGAGCTGACTGACTACGAAGAGGAGCGTGTGAAAGTACACCACCGGATCCTACCAAAATATCCAGCTCTCTCATCTTTACAATTGAATCAGCAGCAGAAGCATCATCAAAAGCATCAGCAATAGATTTCTGTTGCTGAACACCTTTTAAACCAACGGCAAATGCTCTATGCTGAATGAAGGAGAGCCTCAAAGCCTCCCTACAGATAGCTTGCTCAATAATAAGATCCTCTCTATTTTGAGGAATAGTGGTAGGTCTTATCATCTTATTACCAATTCTATTCCTAAGCTCATGTTCATCTGTCTCAAAAGGAACCCACCTCATAATATTATCAACACCTGACTCTAACAGAACATTAGAAACAGAGTAGGACATTCCAAGGTTTGCACTAACAGTTCTATTAAACTTCTGTTGTTCCATTCCATTTTGATCTTTAAGCTTAAATACAGAGAAAACATCTGTTGTTGCACCACCAATATCAACACCAACAACATTTTTATTTTGAATTTTTCCAATCTTTTGAATAATTAGTCCAACAGCTCCCGGCGTAGGCATAATTGGAGCATCTGTCCACTTCATAAGTTTATCGTAACCCGGAGCCTGTTGCATAACATGCTCCATAAATAGATCATGTATCTTATCGGATGCAGGTCTTAAATTCTCCTCCTCTAAAGAAGGTCTCAAGTTTGGAACAATATTTAGGGCTGTACTATCCTCTAAAATATCTCTAATCTGATCTTGGGCTCTACTGTTTCCTGCATATATAACAGGGAGAGAGAATCCGGCACCAAGTCTTGCTGTTGGTCTCGCCGATTTTACAAGCTCTGACATTGATATAACATGCTTTGGTTTTGCACTATCAGTCTCTCCGGCAATAAGGATCATATCCGGTCTTAAAGCCCTTATTCTTTCTATCTTTTCATGAGGAAGCCTACCGTCATTTATTGCAAGAGTATCCATCACGATAGCACCGGCACCCAAAGCCGCTCTTTCAGCAGATTCAGCCGTCATACCCTTTACAACTCCAAACACCATCATCTGCAATCCACCACCGGCAGATGATGTTGAAATATATATATCACAACCCTCTTCAATACCGTTATTATCCCTCTTTGGTCTCAATATTTGCTCATTCTCAATAAACTTTCTAGGTTTATTATAATATTTTGACCCCTTCATCTCATCTCTTGCATAATATTGAGTAGCAAGCTCCTCAAGTTCCATTACAGCATTTAAAACACCTCTTGTAACATCTTCAAAAGGTGCTTCCACTGTAGTTGGAGCCTCACCTCTAACAAGTTGTCTATATTCATCACCAACCTTTTCAATAAGGATAGCTTTTGTTGTGGTAGAACCACAATCAGTTGCAATTATTGTAGTAACCTCTTTTGACATCTAATCTACCTATCTATTTTTATTTTTTATCTTATTACTTTCAAAATTCCTCTTACACGGTAACATAAGCAGCAATCCTTAACAACATATTACAATCTACTATAATATAGAGTAAAAGCAATAAAAGAAACCATGAAGGCAAATAAAAAATTCACCCTAAGGATTACACACTAACTTCAAAATACAATAAATAATCAACTATAGACCATTTAGATTTGAATATTACAAGAAAAAATATATCATTTTTATAAACTTAAAGTCAAGCTTGTTTTTTTTTACTTTTACCTCTTTTTATATGCTCCTATTCCGTAAAAAGGGATCTATAAACAATAGCAGAGGAAACCTCTTTTATTAGCTTAAGCTTGTTTTTATTGTTTGATACAGAATCGCTATAAATAAAAGTTCCCAAACTATCCACTATAGTTTTGAACTGCCCTCCTCTGTTTAAGATTGTTATAGAGCTGCTATCAATGTAAGATTCACTGGAGCCATCAATAGAATAGGCAAAACCGTTGTCCTCAATATTAAACAGATCTCTTCCAAGTGAGCTATGCTTATAATCCCCTCCCAAAACTCCCATTACAGTAGGTAAAATATCACTTTGAGATCCGTACTTTAAGACTACTTTATGATCTATAATATTAGGGGCGTAGATCATAAAAGGGACATTAAACCTTACCTTATCATACTTATCTTTTTTCGCAACCCTTCTACCGTGATCTGCAACAAAGATAAAGATTGTATTTTCAAACTTACCTATACTTTTCAACTCTTCAATAAACCTGTTCAGATAGTAATCATTGTAAAGAATACAATTTAACGATTTGTAGTCAGAATACTCTTTGCCAAACTTTTTAAATCTTTGATCCGGAAGATCAAAAGGTTCGTGATTACTGAGAGTAAACATAGAATAGAAAAATGGTTCTTTGATAGTTTTAATATCTTCAAAAGCTCTGTTAAAAAGAATACTATCCGGAACTCCCCACTTTCCAAATCTATCCGATAATGAGAAATCTGAAATACCAATAAAATTATCTACACCATTTACCCTCAAGAAACCTTTCATATTGTCAAATTCAAGATCCCCTCCGTAGGCAAAGTGGGTAGAGTACCCTCTCTTTTTCAAAATAGATGGGAGAGAAAGAAAAGGTTTTTGTGCCTCCATTCTTTTAATAACAGGCTTTCCACCTTGGGAAGGGAAACCTGAGAAAGTTGAAAATATCCCCCTGTTTGATCTATATCCGGATGAGTAGAAGTTTTTAAACAGAACTCCATCTTCTGCAAGTTTATCAAAGTATGGAGTTGCCCCCGGACTATTACCAAGAACTCCAATGTAATGATTCATCCAACTTTCAAGAAGAATTAGAACTACATTATAATCCCTTCTCTCTCTTCTGCCTTTAGTGATCCTCAATAGCGGATTAGAGGATTCCAATAAACTATCATTAGGTAAAACAAAGATCTTTCTTAACTCACGAATCTCACTTTCTGTAATATCTCTCTTTATACCTCTTTTCTTCTCTTTTATATAGTATTCATAAGATTTTACTATATAGAAAATAGGGTTCAAAGAGCCATTGTTGGCAAGATTATTCTCTGAAAAGTATGCAACTCCCCAGTTAAGAGTACCCTGATCAATCCCGGATCTTGCAGAGATAATCATAACACCTATAAACAGAGTGATGATAAGAGGTTCACTCTTAATGCTCACTCTCTCCTCAAAAATACTCCAGATCTTTGTCCACTTAAAAAGAAGATGCAATAGATAGAAGATAGAGAAAATAGCTATACCGTACAGAATAGGATTATGGTCTGCAATAATGGTTTTATAAACCTCAATACTGGTAATATACTCAAAATCTTTGTATCCCAGATGGGTTCCAAACTTATGAAAATACTCAATATCTGCAAATGAAAAGAAGATAACAAAAAATGAGATAGTTTTGTGTATGACTGCCAAAAAAGGTTTAATGTTAATCTTAATTAGCTTAAAACCTCCAAAAACTAGAGAAAAAATTATAAACAAAAAAGTTATATAGGATGAAACAGAGCTATCAAAACGAAAACCCACCAAAAAGCTTTTAAGGAGAAGGTTTGTAGGTATCTCTTCATAGTTTACAAAGAAGAAAACAACCCTTAAAACAAAAAATAGAGATAGAAATATAAGGTAGTGTTTAAGCAGATTTACCACTAAACTATTTTTGAACATAAACCTAATCCTTTTCAAGCATAAATGTAACAGGACCGTCATTTATTAGTGAGACCTTCATGTCAGCTCCAAATACACCACTCTTTGTTGGAGCTATTTTAGAGGTTTCATTAACAATATAGTTAAAAAGATTGTTTGCAAAATCAGGTTTTGCAGATCTTTCAAATCCCGGTCTCCTACCTCTTGATGTATCTCCATAAAGGGTAAATTGAGAAACGAGTAAAATCTCCCCTCCAATATCTTTACAGGAAAGATTCATTTTCCCATTTTCATCCTCAAAAATTCTAAGGTTGACAAATTTATTTATCAAAAAATCAGCTATCTCTTCTGTATCAGTGTGGGTAATCCCCACCAAGAGAAGCAACCCTTTATCAATTTTTGAATGTATCTTTCCATCAATTGAAACAGAACCATTTTTTACTCTCTGTAATAGTATTCTCATAAAATTCACCTCTACAATTCTATTGAAATAAAAATAACAACTTATTTGAATTGTAACAATTTTTTAAAAAAATATTGTTTATATTAAAATATTCCAATATTTTGGATATAGATAATTAATTAGACATAAAGTTTGAGAACAAAATATTTTAAAGATAAAACCTTTGGAGAGATATGAGATATATAATTTTTCTAATAGTTATTTCTAATCTTTACGGTAAGTTTGAAAAAATAAGTTATAATACAACTTCATACGGAATGGGCTCTTTCTTATCATCTCTTATTAGCAATAAAATCAATAGTAGTTCTATAGAGATAGATATTTTATACCCTTATGAAATTGTAGAACTCTCTAGAACAAAACTTAATATGCAAAGCTCAATAAAAAATCTTAAATATAGAGTTGAGTTTGAATATTTTGGATTGGATGAGTACAATGAAACATCTTTAGGAGTTACAACTCCCTTGAGTATAAACAGTTTAGTGATTTTACCCAAAATAGAGATCCTTTCAAACAAGGTAGAAAATGATCAAAGTTTTTACTACGGATTTAGCATAGGATCAATCTACAATAGTAAAAACTACTCTCTAGAGCTGAATTTGGACAGAGTTTTAAGTTTTGAGAATAATCTCTCACCAATCTATACATTTGCAGCCCTATTTGATATAAGTAATAATATTTTTGGAGTTATTGAGATTGAAAAAGATGAAGATACAGATCTTATCTATAAAACAGGTATAAACTACTCACCATTTAAAAAGTTTTCAATTAGCTTAGGTATCGCTCCGGAACTCTACTCTATCTATTCAGGACTCAGAGTTTCATACAACAACCTAAGTTTCTCATACTCAGGATCTTATCACAGCTACCTGGGCTATTCACAAATGATAGGTATCTCTTATGGCTTATAAACTCCTAATCTTTTTAGCACTCTTTAGCTCACTGTTTTCCATAGAGATTGAGGATAATAATGAGATTGATGAGATTATTCAAATTATTGAACTTGACCCCATTGATATAAACAGAGGTAGTGAACTTCAGCTTTTAACTATTCCATATATCTCAAAATCGGATATAGAAGATATTTTAGATTACAGGAAGAGTAAAGGTAAACTTGTTGTAGAGGATCTTGTAAGATTAAACAT
Organism: Candidatus Cloacimonadota bacterium; assembly: GCA_002742935.1. GTDB lineage: Bacteria > UBA4055 > UBA4055 > UBA4055 > UBA4055. Next base: position 34,587 of record PDON01000066.1, read on the forward strand.
AGTCTCGTATCAAGAGTATGAAACCATTAAAGATTGTTTTAAAGATAGTAATAGCAACAAACTGTTAAGATTTAGATCTCTGGTAAAGAGACCTTTATACAAAGTAGCAGGAGAGAAAAAAAGAAAATTTTACGGCAATAGATATAAAAACAGATACTCAATATTACTTAAAAATGAAAAAATAGATATTGGAGCTTTAGGAGAAAAGGATAGCTACGAGCTTCAGAGTAACTATAAATATAATATTAACTACAATGCAGATCTCTTTTCTATAGGATTTGGTAACTTTGTTCTAAAGGATAGAAACGGAGTAGTAAACGAAGCTTCTCTGTATAACAACCCTTTTGAGTACTCTTCCAATATTTTTGAGCTGAAAAAAGATCTATCGACCCAAGAGTTTTACGATATGAAAGGGGTGGTAATAAAATCTGATCTTCCCTATATCTCTTTTGAAGCAGGTGTTTTTGAAACCCAATTTTCATCAACTTTAGAAAATGGAACTATAAAAAGTGTTAAGATTGATGGTATCTATGAAACTGAAAATAGTATTAAGAAAAATTTCAACTCAAAAAATAGAAGAGTTGCCTCCACAGTTTCAATATACAATAGAAAACATAGGGTATCATTAGGTTTTATTGGTGATAACTATAATAGAAAATTTTACAAAAGTGAAGATAAAATATTTAACGATTACTCATATCTGTTATCCTATAAAAATAGTATGCTAAAAAATCTTGAAGGTAGCTTTACAGCTCTTTTAAAAGGGGATAAGTTTTTGGGTAAAGTAAACTTAAACCATAAAAGTAGTATTGTAACAGATCTGTTTATTCAATATTCAAATATAAAAAAAGCAACACCCTTTTCCAATGATATCATAAATCTAGAGGGTAAAAATGAACTCCTTTTTGGAGGAATGATCTCAACTATAAAGTCAAAATGGAGATCTTGGTTTTCCTATACAGCACATATAAACAGTAATGAAAACAAACAGAGTTTTAAACAATCACTTGAAAGAAAATTTGGAAAAGTAAAATTTAAAATAACAGCTTTAGAAAAAATATACAAAAAGAGAGAAATATTTTTCAACTATAACACAAAACTGACACTATCTTATAGCGAAAGAAAAACCTCTGTAGGTTCATCTTTTCAATACTCAAAAAGTGAGGAAAAATTAAGTGAAGGTATCATTTTTAATTCATATATCAAAAATAGGCTTGGAAAATATTTTGATATAAAATTTGGATTGGTAAACTTCTACTCAACAAGAGGGAAACACCTCTTCTATAATAGTGGATCTTATGAGGGCAAATCAAACTCATTAACATCTCTAAGTGGTAGTGGATATATTGGGTATGGAAAGATTGTATACAACTATTGGGGTTTTAAAATATCTTTGGGTTACTATAATCAAGCTTCATCTTCAGGAGTTATAGGATCTGGTAACAACGAGATAAATGGAAACAAAGATAGGTTAAGTTTAGGTATTGATTATATATGGAAAGAAAAGTAGAAAAACTATACTATGATTTTAAACAATTTATAGAAAAAAATTATAACTTTGGTAAAATGGGTAAGATTGGGCTGACCTTTAACACTCCATGCCCAAACTATCCTCCCTGTAGTTTCTGTAACGCATCATCATTTATACCTCATACAAATAGAGTTATCACACCAATAAAAGAGCAGATAAGTTCCGGTATACCCTATCTTAGTAAAAAGTATAAAACAAAAAACTTTATAGGCTATTTCCAAGATAACACTTCAACTTATGGAGATATAGAGGTTCTTAAAAGAGGTTACGAAGATGCAACATCATTTGATAAGATTAAGATATTAAATATTTCCACAAGACCCGACTATATTGATAAAGAGATACTAAAAGCTATTACCCTTTCTTCAAATAGAAAGCCTGTATGGATAGAGCTTGGAATACAAACGTTTAATGAAAACACTTTAAAAAATATTGACAGAGGTCATGATCTTACAACCTTCTACAAAGCTTATAATCTTATAAGGAAGATGACAAATTTTAAAGTAGGACTCCACCTAATAATAGGTTTACCGGAGGAGAATGAGGATGATTTCTACTCAACAGCCAGAGAAGTATCAAGAATAAGGCCGGATTATATAAAGATATCTCATCTACAGATTGTAAAGGGCAGTAAGCTTGAAAAAGTGTATCAAAAAGGCGAAATAGAGGTTTTAGACCTTAATTCATACATTGATATTTTAGGTAACTATTTAGGTTATATTTCAGAAGATATATCTATACATAGAGTTATAGGATCAGCCCACATAGATCAACTTATAGCCCCATTTTGGAAAGTTAAGCATGGGGATTTTTTTGAGAAACTGTATAGCTCTATGAAAGAGAAGGGTATAAAGCAGGGTAGTTTACTCATATAGAAACTTTAAATCATAAATCATATAATAATGAAAAATATTCAATAATAAACTATTATTACTTCCCTCAAAATAGGATAACAAATATACTCTATCCAAAGCTTAAAATGTTTATTAATAGGCTAAAAATAAAGTTATATTTTCCTTGCTTTATCAACTTTACCTAAATAACTTACTTCTATTGATTGAAATGTGATAATTTTCAGCTTGAATTGACTTCATGTTGAGTCGTAGAAAATATTATCGCGTTGTGGTAAATATTCCTCTATCACCACAGGAATATTTATCTTAATTTGTTTGGTGGTGGTTATTTATTGCGAGGAAATTATGGACATCTATGTTGGAAACATCCCTTATTCTCTTACAGAAGAGGAATTAAGAGAAATCTTTGAAGCTCACGGCGAGGTTGCTTCGGCAAGAATTATTAAGGATAGAGAAACCGGAAGATCTAAAGGTTTTGGTTTTGTTAACATGCCTGAAAATGATGAAGCAGAAGTTGCTATCAAAGAGATGAACGGTAATGAGTTCAAGGGTAGACCACTTAGGGTTAACGAGGCTAGAGGAAGAGACTAATATTTTTCATATAGTTCTAATTCTTTTAAGTCCCCACTTTTATAGTAGGGACTTTTTTTTATTAATCAAAAATAGCATCTTTTTAATCTTTTAATAATAACCTGAGTTAGATATAAAAATAATACTCTATCTTATACTTGATAAACAGTTATAATGAAGAATCAAATAAACCACCACCAGATTCTATCTCCAATAATCTTTTTTTTACTGTAAGCCCTCCCCCATAACCACCTAAAGTTCCATCTGATTGAATAACCCTGTGGCAAGGAATTATTAAAGCTATAGCATTTGATCCGTTAGCAGAGGCAACTGCCCTAACAGCTTTTGGGTTATTGATTCTTTTAGCTAAGTCAAGGTAAGAGCATGTTTCTCCGTAAGGTATTTTCATAAGTTCTTTCCAAACGGTTCTTTGAAAATCGGTTCCAACCATCAAAATAGGAATATCAAAATATTTTCTCTCACCTCTCAGATACTCTTTAACCTGCTCTTTTGTAATTTGTATAACTCTATCCTCTTTCTCTAAAAAAATAGAATCAAGCCCCCTTTTAACTCTTTTATCAACACTGTCTCTCATCTTCCTATAACGGAAATCCAAAATACAAAGCTTCTCTTGAAAAGAACCTATAACAAGCTCTCCAATTTCCATTCTATGATAAGAGATATTTATTCTGCTCATAACACTTCCCCTTTTGTAGAAAGTTAAAGATAGAGGAGAACTAATTTTTCCCTATGATTAAAATTGTTGTAACATAAAAACTATATAACAGAAAGAGTAAAATAGTTTTAGATTAAATACAAGAGTAACTCCATGATTTATTTAGACAATTATATTTTTAAATTTTATATTTAACGAAAGGATTTCACACTTAAAGTTAGTAATCCTATAGTTGTAAGATAAAAATTTTGAGAACCATTTTAATTTTTGGTAATTGTAGAGGATAAGCTTGATAAGAAAGATATTAAATTTAGCTACTCCTGTAATATTGGGACAAATAACCTCCTTAGTTCTACAATTTGTAGATAGATTATTTATAGCTAAGCTTGGTATTGATGAAGCAGCAGGATCAAGCCTTTCGGGTAGTTTTATATGGTTGATTATCTCATTAACAGCAATAGTAACAGGAGGAACTATTGCATTTGTATCCAGAAGAGTTGGAGAAAAAGATTTTGTAAGAGCAAGAAAGGGAGCTGAACAATCAATATTTCTATCTCTAATACTTGGATTTATTATATCAATTTTATCATTTATATTTTCAGAAGAGATTGTAAACTTTTATGGTGCAACAGAAAATGTAACAAGGATTGGAATAATATATTTCAAAACCCTTATAGGAGGATTTACCTTCCTCTTTTCAGGTATGGCTTTAGCTTCTATTTTTCAATCTTCGGGAGATACAAAAACTCCCATGTATATATTTATGGGAATGAGCATATTAAACCTAGTTTTGGATCCAATATTTATCTTTGGCTTTGGATTTATACCTAAAATGGGGATTTTTGGTGCCGCTCTTGCAACAGTTATATCTGAAATTACAGCTTTTATAGTGGGTGTAGTTTATCTATTAAAATTTAAGATTTTAAGCCCGAGATTTATCAACTTCTTTATACCGGAAACAACTATAATAAAAAGGATATTGAGTATTGGAAAGTGGAGTGGACTCAGCAGTTTTTCAAGACCCCTCTCAGCTATAATGCTTCAAAGAATTATTACCTATCATGGAACAAAGGCTGTTGCAGCATTTAGCTTTGGTGTTCAATGGATATCAATATACTTTGTTGTTATGGATGGATTAAAAGTAGCAATATCAACCATGGTTGGTCAAAAACTTGGAGAATTAAACTATGAAGAAGTTTACAATATAGTAAGATCAGGAATAAAATTTGGTGCATACATTGTGGTAGTTGTTACCATTATAGGAGTTCCTTTAAGTGATTACGCTATTATGATATTCTCCAATGATATCGAAATTATAACCATGGGAGCTAACTATTTAAAAATTGTTATACTCTCCCTATTTTTTGAAGTGCCAATGACCATATATACCGCCGCATTTAACGGAGCAGGAGATACAAAACCGCCTATGATAATCTCATTTATATCAAACTGGATAGGAAAAATTCCTTACGCCTATATAGCTTCATATATACTTGGATTTGGAATCAACTCTGTTTGGGTGGCAATATCTCTATCAATTGTTATGGAAGGTATTGGTATGTGGGTATGGTTTAAAAGAGGTAACTGGAAGCTAAAAACAGTTTAAAAAAAATCTTAAAAGATTAAATAGTAATAAAATTAAATATTTCTTTATTTTTACTAAAAAAGAAATTTTAAAGCTTCTTTATTGTAAAAAATTTGCAATCAGTCCATAACGGCATTATAATATAATAAGGTTCATACATTTTTACAACGAAATAGACTCGTACCGGTTTGTAATTATCTTAGCATATAGGAGGAGAGTTTATGGCAAAACAGAAAAGAGGTCAATGGGGCTCAAAAATGGGCTTCTTACTAGCTGTAATTGGTTCAGCTGTCGGTTTAGGAAACATATGGCGTTATCCGTATATGTTGTACAAAAATGGAGGAGGAGCCTTTCTAATACCGTATTTTACAGCTATTCTCGTAGCAGGAATTCCCGTTCTTATACTGGAATATGGATTTGGACACAAATTCAGAGGTTCCACCCCTATGTCATTTGCAAGAGCTCACAAAGGTCTTGAGTGGATAGGATGGATACCAACTTTTGCAGCCTTCGTAATAATGACATTTTACAGTGTAATTTTAGGGTGGGCAGTCAACTATTTTGTATATGCATTTGATTTCTCATGGGGAGAAAATACAAAAGAGTTCTTCTTTAAAGATTTTCTTAATATCTCAGAAGGAGCTTTTACACTCGGTGGATTTCAATTTGATATAATGGTTACAGTAATAGTAGTTTGGCTAATAAATTGGTTTGTTACCTATAAAGGTGTTTCTGGAGGTATTGAAAAGTTGAACAAAGTTCTAATACCTACACTACTAATACTTATGGCAGTTGTTGTGGTAAAAGGGGTTACACTTCCGGGAGCTACCAAAGGTCTTAATGTACTATTTACTCCAAAGTGGGAAAGATTAGCTGATATTTCAGTTTGGAGAGATGCTTTTGGACAGGTATTCTTCTCATTATCACTGGCACTTGCAGCCATAATTACCTATGCCAGTTATCTTCCCAAGAAAACAGATTTAAACAACTCGGCAATGATTACAGCGTTTGCAAACTGTGGTTTTGAATTTTTTGCAGCTATAGGTATTTTTGGAATCCTTGGTTTTATGGCTACATCACAAGGAGTTGATGTAACTGAGGTTGCAGGTGGCGGCGTTGGTTTAGCTTTTGTTGTATTCCCTAAAGTATTTTTAACTATGGGAGGTATAGGAAAAGTTCTAGGTGTTATATTTTTCTTGGCAATTATTACAGCTGGATTAACATCAAGTGTATCTCTACTTGAGGCTTTCTCTTCATCAGTGATTGATAAGACCGGTAAGAGTAGAAAAAAGATTGTAACTATTACTTCAATAGTATGTCTTTCAATAAGTCTGCTTTATGTAACGGGAGCAGGTCTTTACATACTTGATATAGTAGATCACTTCTTAAATTCATATATAGTTATTGGTACAGGTATGCTTGAAGCTATAACTATTGGTTGGATTATTAGAGCTGATATGATAAGAAAACATAATAATGCCATTTCAATTGTAAAGGTTGGAAAGTGGTGGAATCTAGTCATCAAATTTATAGCTCCTTTGGTTCTTGGAGGAATCTTGGTTCTATCAATTATAGATGAATTTAAAGTAAATTATGGAGATTACCCTACCAATGCTCTGCTTATATATGGTGTTGGAACAATAGTAGCGGTATTGGTACTATCATTTATCACAGACAGACTTCCTTGGAGAAAGGGTGCTATAGAAGGTTTCGCTACACAAGGATCTGATTATAAAGGAGAAAAAGAGGAGGGATAATAAAATGACTGGACAAGCTATACTATTCTTGGTTATTGGAGGGGTTTTCCTTTGGGGAGGCTTAGCACAGGCTCTAATAAGAGAATTTAAAAATAATGATTATGAATAATAGAAATAGCTCTCCGATTGGGAGAGCTATTTTTATTCAGTGCTTTGATTTAATAAAAAAGTAAATTACTATTCTCTTAAACAATCTCCATAGTTGCAGTATTGCAACTATGGAGATTTCCTATTCGCACATATGCAATAAAAATAAAAACCCGGCCATTCAAAAGAAAACACTATAATGCTTTTATTACAATATTTAAATAAAAGTAAAAGTTATGGCATTCTAGTTGCAATATATATTAAACATGAAGAAGATTGTTGCTATATCCATATTCAATCATAGAATTGCCCCGGTTTTTGATGTATCACTTAAAGTATTAATTATCGATACAAACTCAGAAGATCAGCTTCCGAAGGAAAAAGAACTACCCAAACAGATAGATGAAAAAATTTTAGCTATAAAAAACTCTGGAGTAGAGATACTATTATGTGGAGCTATATCAATTCAAGTTTTAGAAAGAATTGAAAGGGCAGGAATAGAGGTTTACCCCTTTGCCAGAGGTTCTATTTGTGAGATTCTCTCAAAACTCAAAGAGGGAAAGATTGATAAAATGAGATATACAATGCCAGGGTGTTATAGAAGAGGAAGATGTGTACGAAGATAGAAATTAAAGTTGCAAAAATGCGAAAGAATAGATAAAGTAATCTTATATACTATGAGGTGAATCAGTTGAATCAAGAGATGATTAAGGAAAATGAAGCAATCGCTAGAACAAATGAGAAGATTGCACACAAGATTGTAGTAATGAGTGGAAAAGGCGGAGTAGGAAAATCTACCATATCCACAAATATTGCTTACGGATTAGCACTAAACGGATACAGGGTTGGTATTTTAGATGCTGATGTTCATGGTCCTAACATAGCATTAATGTGTGGTGTTGAAGGGAAAAAAGCTGAAAACTTAGAACCTATAGAGGTACAAACAAACCTAAAAGTTGTATCTCTTGGAATGTTTTTAGAAAAATCAGGAGATCCTATAGTATGGAGAGGTCCTGCAAAAACAAAAATTATTAAGCAACTAATTGCTAATGTAAACTGGGGTGAGTTGGATTTTATGGTGGTTGATCTTCCTCCGGGAACCGGTGATGAGGGTTTAACTATTGCACAAAATCTTGGAAATATTGATGGAGCTATTATTGTTACAACACCTCAAGATGTTGCACTTTTAGATTCAGGAAGATCTGTCAAATTCGCAGAAATGCTAAAGATGCCTGTTTTAGGAATAGTAGAAAATATGAGTGGTTTCTCTTGCCCTCACTGTGGAGAGAAGATAGATATTTTTGATAATGAAAAGGTTAGTACATACAGAAACAGTAGTATAGAACTACTAGGTAAAATACCTTTGACTCCCGAGATTGTTAAATCCGGAGATACAGGAAAACCTTTCATATACTTCAATAACGGAGAGAAAGCTGCAGAACAACTACACAATATTGTTAACAAAGTTCTTGATAAAGTTGAAACTAAAAATATGGAGAATGAGATGGAAAAAGAGAGTATTAAAATTGCACTACCTACAAATGACAGAGCTAATGTTGAGGAGCATTTTGGACACTGTAAAGAGTTTGCTTTTTACACTGTTTCAGAAGGAAATGTGCAAGCAATAGATTATTTAACAGCACCACCTCACGAACCTGGAGTTTTACCAAAGTTTCTTGGAGAAAAAGGTGCTAACGTAATCATTACAGGCGGAATGGGTGCGAGAGCTATTGCTCTCTTCAAAGATCAAAATATTGAGGTTATCTTAGGAGCAACAGGAGCTCTCAAAGATAATCTAAATGAATATCTAAAAGGTGATCTTGAATCAAAAGGATCTGCTTGTTCTCATAACCATGAAGATCATGAATGTTCACACTAATTAAATAAAAGAGAGATCCTTGCTTTTAACAGGGATCTCTCATATTATAAATAAGATAGCATTATTACAACAAATAGAAAAACCATTTGAAAGTTGTGCTTTTGTCTAATATTTTAAAGGAGAGGCAGTTATGAATATAGCAATATGTACCACAGGAGAAAGTTTAGATTCCAACCTTGATGAAAGATTTGGAAGATGTGAAAATTTCCTAATATACAATAGTGAAACTGAAAAGTTTACAGTAGTAAAAAATAGAGCAAAAGATGAAGCTTCGGGAGCAGGTAGAAATGCTGTAAAACAACTTTCTGAAAATGGAGTAGATCTAGTTTTGGCTCCACATATAGGTCCTAAGGGTTTAACAGCTCTTGAAGCTATGGAGATAGAAGCTTACGATTTTGGTGATTCAAAAAGTGTGGAAGATGCTATAAATAATTTTAAGGCTGGAATCTTAGAAAAAGTTACAAATAGAAAAGGTGGGCTGAGAAAAGTATAGCAATAAACCTATATTCAACCATTTTAGGAGATTCTATTTATGAAAATAACTGTATTAAGTGGAAAAGGAGGAACAGGAAAAACAACTGTTTCTACGAATCTATTTTATAACAGTGAAAACAGTTCTCTCTTTGATACAGATGTAGAGGAGCCTAACGCTCATCTATTCTTTAATCTAAGTAACAGTAGATCTATTGAGGTAGAAAAATCATATCCAAAAATAGATAAAGAGAAATGTACTCTATGTGGAAAGTGTAGCGATTTTTGTAACTATAATGCACTCTTAACAACAAAAAGGGGAGTTTTAGTTTTTGAAGAAAGTTGTCATGATTGTGGAGGGTGTAAACTTGTTTGTTCATTCAATGCAATAGATTATGAAAAAAGATCTATTGGTAAAATACACAGCTGTTCCCATAAAAATAGAAATATCCACTATGGTAAATTAAATCTTGGAGAACTTTCGGGAGTTCCAATAATAGATAGTGAAAATAAAATGGTTGATAAAGAGGAGTTGTCCATATTTGATGCCCCTCCCGGAACATCTTGTGCAACCTTTGCAGCTTTAGAAGATAGTGATTATGCTATTATTGTTACAGAACCTACCCCTTTTGGAGTAAGTGATATGAAGATGGTGGTAGAGATGTTACAAAGTATGAAGATACCCTTTGGTGTTGTTGTAAATAAGAGCGGATTGGGAAACAATGAAATCTATGAGTATTGTAACAAATCAGATATAGAGATCTTAACAGAGATACCATACTCAAAAGATATTGCACAATCCTATGCTATAGGAGCTATCTTTAGTGAAAAGCTACCCAGATACAGAGATCTATTTAAAACTCTTCTAAAAAATGTTGTTGAAAAGATTCAGAATGAGGAGATTGATAATGATTAGAAACGAGATTGTTGTTATCTCCGGAAAAGGGGGAACAGGAAAAACTACTATTGTGTCATCAATAATACCATTTTTTAAAAATCTTGTTATAGGAGATTGTGATGTTGATGCTCCTGATCTTCATATTATGTTAAACCCTAAACAGAAGAGCAAAGAGGAGTTTATGGGATTAAAAAAAGCTTCACTTGATGAATCAAAATGTATTAAGTGTGGTAAATGTTATAATCACTGTAAATTTGGAGCAATAACAGAAGATATACTATTTAAGCACAATAGATGTGAAGGTTGTGGGGTATGTGAATACCTATGTCCCGTTTGTGCAATTGAGATGAAAGAGGCAAAAACCGGATCAATTTACCATTCCCAAACAGATTATGGGGATATGGTTCACGCAAGATTAATTCCTGGAGAGGAAGCTTCGGGAAAGCTTGTTGCAAAGGTTAGAAGAGAAGCAATGAATATTGCAGAAAAAAAAGGATTTAAAAATATTATTATAGATGGATCTCCCGGTGTTGCCTGTAATGTTATATCATCAATCACCGGTGCGTCAAAGGTAGTAATTGTTGTTGAGCCATCACTATCGGGACTCCACGATCTTAAAAGGGTTTACCAATTAACACAAAAGTTTAAACTGAAAACAATTGTTGTTATAAATAAATTTGATATATCTCCAAAAATGTCAAGAGAGATAGAAAACTATTGTGAGAAACTTAACATTACCATTGGTTTAAAGATACCTTTTTCAAGAGATATAGTTAACTCTATAGTAATGAAAAAGATCCCTTCTATAGAGTGTAACCGGATATTTGAAAACATAGGTTTCAATAATTTTATTCAATTATTAAAGGGATAGAAACAAACTAAATATTTATGATCTTTTAAAAGTAGATTATATTTAACAAAATGATAAATTTTAGATGTATGGAAACTTTAGCCAACCAGATAAACAGTTTATATAAACTACAAAAAAATTATCTTCTAAATTCACACTCTTAAATTTTGATTTTACCCCCAACAAGATATATATTTATAGGTTGTAACATTAATAGTTATAATTTTCAACAAAGATACATTATCTATTGAACTTTAACTGTTAAAAAATAAGAAATATAAAAGATCTAATACTTGGTTGATTTGATCTCTTTTTTAGGATACTCTATGTTAAAAAATATTATATTTATTCTGGTAACATTCTCTTTACTATTCAGTAGCATAAATATCTACTCTAATCCCGAAAATATAGAAGGATATAAAAAGTTTGGATTGTATCCAGAAAACCAATATCAAAAAAAATATCTATTGAACAAAAAATGGGAAATAAAGATTGGAGAAAAAGGGAAGTGGATGCCTGTTCACATACCTTCTAGCTTTGATAATGGGAACAAAAACGAAACCGTTTACTACAGATCCTCTTTTTCCCTTCCAAACCTAAACAAAAACAAACATTATAAGCTACTTTTTTACGGAATAAATAATAGTGCAAATATAAAGATAAACAATAACTTTGTAGAAAGTCATAACTCAGGATTTACAAGTTTTGAGATAGATCTTAACAGAAATATTTTAAACAATAACGGATCTAATGAAATTTTAATAGAGGTTAACAATCAACTAACTGCTAAAAGCACTATACCTCTTTTAATGAATGTAAACGGGTTTAAAAACTATGGCGGTATATACAGAGAGGTGTATCTGGTTGAAACAGGTATAGTTTCGGTATCAGATTCAGATATTAACTATAAATTCACAGATTCATACAAAAAAGCTAAAATTGAAATTACCGCTTCCATAAAAGATTATAACTATATAAACATATCTGAACTGGATAGTAGTGAGTATAAAACAGATATATTTTCATTTGTTGAAATAGTTGATAAATTTGACAAGAGTGTTTATAAATCCGGAGAATCACTGTTTGAGCTTTTGAGACACGGAGAAAAAAATATAAAATTCAAAATTACCCTTAAAAAGCCAAATCTTTGGTCTCCCGATAACCCTTACTTGTACACGGTAAAAATTTATACGGGTACAATTGAAAAGGGGAAGAGAGATACAACTTCAATCTATCAATATAATTTTGGATTAAAATCTCTGGTTACGAGTGGGGGAAAACTATTTCTAAACGGGAAACAACTATTTCTCCAAGGTGTTAGCAGGCATAATGAAAGATTGGATATGGGGAACTCACTAACATATGAAACTGTTAGATATGAGGTAGAAAAAATTAAAAATATGGGAAGTAATATAATCCATTCAAACTATGTTCCTCCTCACCCCTACTATCTGGATCTCTGTGATAAGTATGGTATATTTATTTTACAGGGAATTCCAATAATTGGTATGCCTTCAGATTTTAGTGAAAATAAGCTATTGAAAGAGCTTGCCCTATCAAATCTTTCAGAGATGATAAATAGAGATAAACATCACCCATCAATTTTTGCTTGGGGATTGGGAAAGCAGTACAACACATTCTCACTTAAATCTTTGGATTTTATTATGGATCTAAAAGATTTAGCAAAATCACTTACTCCAAATATTTTTACCTATATAGAAACAAAATTAACACCACTAATTGAGTACTATAGAGTTACGGATCTAACAATAATAAAACTTCCGGATTTAGGTACAGATGAAACAATAAAAAAGATATCAAATATAGCTAAAGATAATATTATTTTGGTTAACAATATTGGAAAGGAGATAAAACCCGGAAACGAAAAAGGTTTTTTAGATCCTCACAGTGAGCCGGCACAAGCCAAACATATAATAAACAATATAAAGATGATAAAAAAAGAGGAGAGTATAAATGGTTTTATTGTAGACTCTTTTACGGATAGAATTAGTGATGTACCTCTTCTTATTAAATATAATACGGGTAATATTTATGGAATAAACGATGGTTTAGTTGATTTTAAGGAGAAAAATAGAATCTCCTATATTGCTGCAGAATCAATGTTTAAAAACAGAAAAGCACCAACACTAAACCAAGGTGAGTATAAACATAAAAAAACAAACTTCTTCTTTATTCTTGGTATAACAGTAACACTTACCTTACTATTTTTGATAAAGAGAGAACATTATCTAAAAAATAATATTATAAGAACCTTTAAAAACAGCTCTGCTTTCTATATAGATATAAGAGACAGAAGAATAACACAAGATTGGCAATCATTTGTAATAGCACTATTTTCTGCCATAGGTATATCATCAACCTTGTCCTCTATGTTTTTTACATACAGATTTTCAAGTAAATTTGATTACTTATTGACTCTAATATTTAGAAATAATGTAATAAAAGAGTTTGTTATTGAACTCATATGGCGACCTTATCTCTTTGTGATTGTAGGGGTAGTAGCATATTTTATACTTATCTTCTTAGTTTCAATATATATTAAGTTTTCAGGATATATATTTAAAGCAAAATACTCTATTAGTAATCTGTTTATCTTAATTAGTTGGAGTGGTGCTGTATATCTTATTTTCTTACCTTTTTCAGCTCTTTTTATTAGAATTATAACTCCTGTAACAATTATAATGATAATAATTACCTTTATGATTCTAGCCGTACTTCAATGGATTAGAATTATACAGGTAATGGTAGTAATATATAAAACAAGTTTAAGAAAAGTTGTTTTAATAAACTTAGGGTCTGCCATTGTTTTAGCTTTCCTTTTTATTTACTATCTAAACTATAACTATTCAGCATACAGCTATTTAAAATATTTCTTTAATGTTATTCTAAAAAACTAAAAACTACTCTCTATTAAAGGATTGAGGTAAAAATGGATATTGAAGATTTAATTAACAAACTTCCCAATAATGATCTTTTTATTGATATGGAGGAATATTACAAGTCAGCAGTTCTTATACCCTTGATTGATATTGATGGAGAGATAAATATACTGTTTGAGAAACGAGCTGAAAATATTAGACAAGGTGGAGAGGTTTGCTTCCCCGGTGGAGGAATAGACATTGGGGAAAATAGTAAAGAAACAGTAATAAGAGAGTTGTTTGAAGAGCTTGGAATAGAGTCTAAAGATATTACTCTAATTAGAGAGTTTGAGAAAATTATAAACCCAATGGCAAGAGTTTATGTTGAAACATGGTTCGGGAAAATAACAATCTCAGGTTATCAAAATATAAAGATAAATTCAAGTGAAGTATCAAAAATATTTCTAGTCCCACTAAAATATTTTATAGAAAATAAACCCGAGGTGTATAAGGTAGCTACAATGAGTACACCATTTGCCGATGAGAACAGAGAAGAGCCAACTTTTCCTGCAAAACAGCTAGGGTTACCTGAAAGATACCATAAACCATGGGCAAGAAAAACCCACAATGTATATCTTTGGAAAAATGAGGAGATAATTTGGGGTTTAACAGCAAAAATATTAAAAAAATTTGTAGATTATTTAGGAGAAATATCTGTATAGAAATTAGTTTGTTTTAGAAAAAGCTAGAGACAGGTTAAAACCTATCTCTAGCACTACTTCAATGAAATCTTATGAATCTTTTAAAAGCGGAACTTACAATAGGGTAATTAACTCTTATTAAAAGATTAAACACCCTTTAAACAGAGTTTAAGCTTAAACTGTTATACTTGTTCCATTCTTACCTTCAATAGCGTCTACAAGCTTATCAATAGCAGTAATAATAACCCTCTTACCCCCATTGTTTAAGAATTCAATAGCAGCTTCTACTTTAGGACCCATGCTTCCTGCCGGAAACTGACCTTCATCCAGATATTTTTGAAGCTCTGAAACAGTTACATTTAAAAGATCTTCTTGATTTGGTTTCCCAAAATTGATGGCAACTTTATCAACAGCCGTTAATATATAAAGCTCATCTGCACCAATCTGATTTGCAACCTTAGCAGAAGCAAAATCTTTATCAATAACAGCATCAACACCCTCTAAATTTCCATTTTCGTCAAGGAAACAAGGAACCCCACCGCCACCGGTAGCAATTACAATATTATCACTATTTAGAAGCTTTTCAATAATCTTAAAGTTTTGAACATTCACAGGCTTAGGAGAACCCACTACTCTTCTCCATCCTCTGTTAGCATCTTTTTTTATAATCCAACCATACTCCTCTTCAAGCTTTTTAGCTTCCTCTTCCGTATAAAAACTGCCAACAAATTTAGTAGGGTCTTTTAGCTTAGGATCATTCTTATCAACTACAACTTGAGTTACCAAAGTTGCAACATCAATATCAATATTTTCTTTCCTTAGTGAATTCACTAGACTCTGTTCAATCATATATCCTAAACTACCTTGAGTATCAGCAACCAAAACCCCTAAAGGTACCTCAGGTAAAAAAGATTTTGTTTCATCTACCCTTCTAAGAGCAACACCAACCTGAGGGCCGTTACCGTGAGTTATAACCATTTTATAGTTATCTTTAATCAAAGGTATAATTGAATCAACAGTAGTACGAGCATTTTTGAATTGAGATGATATCCAGTTGTTATCATCTGTTGGTGTAAGGGAATTACCTCCAATAGCCACAACAATTTTCTTATTATACATAGAGCACTCCTCATATTCTATTTTAAAATCATTTAAAGCAAAAACAAAAAAGCTTTAATAGATAAATTTCTAAAACAATAGTTACAAAAAAGCAACCTATTCTCAAGCTGAAAACTATTCAACTTTGAGAAAGATCTTAATATATAATTTTAAAATAAAGTGGCAAGAAAAAAAAAGAAAAAAATATATACTAAAAAAGGGGTAAAACTCTACCCCTTTTTATAAACTGTATATTAAAATAGATACTACAATTGGTAAGCAATATTAAACATGTTTATACTACCTAATCTACCATAACTTTCCCATGAATAGTCAAATCTAACATTCATAAATTTGAAACCAACACCTAAAGATGTACCTGAAAGATTAAAACCATCACCATCATAGTCTACAGGAGTACCGTCTGCATCATCATCAAATTTAACATAGTTTGTCTCATCAAAAAGCCAGTTTTCTTGATCATCAATCTTTCTACCAACTCTTACAAAGAACATATCCTCAAATGAGTACTCGCAACCAAGAGTTAAATACTCGGCATTATCTGAAGGGTGAGCAGCTTCAACAGCAACATCAATCTTATTAATACCATCATTAAAAGGTGTAAAATTGATACCAAAGATAAACATCATAGGAAGGTCAGCACCCTCGTTAAGATATTTAACCTCGCCACCAAAGTTTCTCATTGACATACCGAAAACTAAAGATTTCCACTTAGTATCATAGAAAGTACCCATATCTACAGCAAAAGTAGACGCACTCTCATCTGCCAAATTTTCGTGGATAAATTTAAGAGTACCACCTACATAAAATTTAGTTGTAAGCATCTGTGCATAAGAGAGACCTACAACCATATCACTGGCAGTAAAGGTTCTTCCTGTTCCGGTTGGGTTTGAAGGAGTAGTTTCATCCATATCTCCAACATTCAAGTAACCAAACTGAACACCCATTGCCGCATTAAATTGTTTAAGCGGATATGTAGCTCCTGCCCATGTGTAGTTGATATCGTCAATGTACATTGTATGGTTTACAATATAATCACCTCCGTCAATCTTAATGATACTTGCAGGATTGTAAAAAAGAGATGCTGCATCATCACCAAGTCCAATGTATGAACCACCTAATGCATTTGCTCTTGCACTAACATCCAATTTTAAGAATGTCATCGCTGCTGTACCGGTTTTAGCCTGAGCGAAGATCATTCCAGGAACTAAAAGGGCAATTAAAAGTATAAAACTTTTAAAATTCTTTATCATCATACTACCTCGTTCATTTATTTCCATTTTTACCTTTCCTTTACATGGATTTCTTATAATAACAATTATTATACCTATCCACAATAAAAAAAAACAGAAAAAAGTTAATCTTAGCCTCAATTAAGATCTGCTGAAAAAGTTATAAACACCAGAACAGTTACGGCAAAGGAAATCTAAACTATAAGAGCTTACAACAAAAACTCTTTTTTCAAGAGATCTCCAAGCTAAACAGAGATAACCTCTATTCCGTTTTTAAGTAAAATTTCCGCAGTTATACCATTCCCTTCAATCTTTTTACCTGTAAAAGTTCCATCGTAAACAGTTCCACAACCACATGAAGGGCTATTAGATTTTAGATAACACTTTTCTATATTAAAAATTTTACAGAGTTCAAGGGTCAGATTCCCGCCTTTTACAAAATTTTCGGTAAGATCCTCCCCCTCAATGTTAAAAACTCTTCCCTCCCTTATTTCACAAGGTTTTCTGGGAGTGGAAAGCCCTCCTGCCGTTTCAGGACATACAGCAACAGCTTCTCCTGATTCAACCATTGAGGCAAACTCTTCATTTTTACTATTTTTACCATCATATCTACAATTTATACCAACGAGACAGCTACTAACCAAAACCATAAACTTCCCTCCATGAAAGGAAAAACTCCCTAAATTGGGAGTTTTTCCTTATGATAACTAAATAGTTTTTACTCAGTGTAAGGACAAGCTGAAAAGTGTCCGTTTCCAAAATCCTTATAGTTAGGAACTGCTTTGGCACACTCAGGTTTAGCCAGAGGGCATCTGGTTCTAAATCCACATCCTGAAGGTTTAGCCAAAGGAGAAGGAATATCTCCTTGAAGAACCTGTCTCTTCTTATCTTTTCTTGTAGGATCCGGAAGAGGAACAGCAGAAAGCAACGACCTACTGTAAGGGTGTTTTGCGTTTCTGTAAACATCTTGACCATCACCATACTCTAATATATTACCCAAGTACATTACGGCAATTCTGTTTGAAAGGTGTTCTACAACAGAAAGGTCGTGAGCAATAAAGATAAATGTTAGATTAAACTCCTCTTGAAGATCTTGCATTAGATTGATAACCTGAGCTTGAATACTAACATCAAGAGCGGAAACAGGCTCATCGGCAATGATTAACTTAGGGTTTGTAGCCAAAGATCTTGCAATACCAATTCTCTGTCTCTGTCCACCGGAAAACTCATGAGGATATCTGTTACTCTGCTCTCCTGAAAGACCAACCTTCTCTAAAAGCCAGAAAACTTTCTCCTGCTTCTCTTTTTCACTCATATTAGGCTCATGAATATCAAGAGGTTCTTTAATAATACTACTAACAGTCATTCTTGGGTTCAATGATGAGTATGGATCTTGGAAGATCATCTGAATATCTCTTCTGAAAGGTAACAAATCTTTTCTATTAAGACCTAAAAGCTCCTTCATTTCACCATCTTGTCTTATTTTAATGGAACCTTCAACCTCTACATCAGGTGCTGTAATTTTTAATACATTTAAAATAGCCTTACCAATGGTGGATTTTCCGGAACCGGACTCACCAACCAAACCTAAGGTTTCACCCTCTTTAATATCAAAACTTACACCGTCAACTGCTCTAACCTCAGCAACCTTTCTCATAAAAATTCCGGCAAATATAGGGAATTTTACTTTGAGATCTCTTACTTCTAGAATATTTTCTTTACTCATAAATAATACCCCTATTTATTTTTTTTACCGTAAAGGTGGCACCTAACAAAGTGTCCCGGTTTCACCTCGGCTAGTTCAGGTTCAACTGTATCACAAATATCAAGTTTCTCATCACATCTGGTACAGAATTTACAACCTTTTGGCATATTCATAATAGGAGGTACCATACCTCTGATAGCCTGCAACCTCTTCTGCTTCTCTCTATCCGGTCTAGGGATTGAGCTTAAAAGGCCTCTTGTGTATGGGTGCATTGGATAAGCAAAAAGTTCATTAACTTCAGCTTGCTCCTGAATCTTACCACCATACATTACAATAACCCTTTCACAGGTTTCGGCAACAACAGCCAGGTCATGGGTAATAAGCATAATTGCAGCTTCTTTTCTCTCCTTCTTCATCTCAAGCATAAGCTCTAATATTTGGGCCTGAATAGTTACATCAAGTGCAGTTGTAGGCTCATCTGCAATAAGAAGAGCAGGATTGTTTAAAAGTGCCATTGCAATCATAACACGCTGTCTCATACCACCGGAGTATTGATGAGGATAATCCTTCATACGATTTGCCGGATCAGGAATACCAACCTTTTCCAACATAGCTATAGATCTCTTTTCTGCCTCCTCTTTAGAAACATCAAAGTGTCTCAAAATAACCTCTGTCATCTGAAAACCAATTGTAAAAACAGGGTTTAAAGAGGTCATTGGCTCCTGAAAGATCATTGCAATATCTTTACCTCTATAATCTCTCATCTCTTTGTATGAAAGTTTTAGAAGATCTTTACCCTTGTATAAAACCTCACCACCGGCATTAAATCCCGGAGGGCTAGGTATAAGTCTATTGATTGAAAGAGATGTAACCGATTTACCTGAACCGGACTCCCCTACAATTCCTAAAACCTCACCTTCATATACATCAAAAGACACCCCGTCAACAGCTTTAGCTATACCGGCTTCTGTTTTGAAGTAGGTTTTAAGTTCTTTTATTTCAAATAGTTTCTTTCTTTCCATTATTATTCCTGTTTTAGCGTTATTATCTCAACCTACTGTGAACTTTTGGATCAAAAGCCTCTCTCACACCCTCACCTATAAAAGTAATAGTAAGAAGTGTTAAGAATATGGCACCTAGAGGAGCAGAGATTAGCCACCAGTAGGTAACATCCTCTTTTCCTTGAGTTAAAAGTTCTCCCCAACTTGGAGTAGGAGGAGCCAAACCAAAACCCAGATAATCTAATGAAACTAGTGAAAATATATAACCAACAATTGCAAATGGAGCAAAAGTTATTATCGGAGTTAATGAGTTTGGTAATATATGTTTGAACATCACCCTTCTGTTTGTAGCTCCCATAGAGATTGCGGCAGCAACATAATCCTTAGCTTTCTCTCTGTAGAACTCTCCCCTTACATAGTAGGTCATACCTATCCATCCAAAAATTATAAGCAAAAATGCCAATAAGAAGAAAGAAGGATTTATAATAGTTGTAATAATCATAATTGCATATAGGAAAGGAACTCCAGCAGTCATCTCAATAAGTCTCTGACCCAAGATATCAACTTTACCACCATAGTAACCCAAGATTCCTCCCACAATAATACCTATTACATATGAGAAAAATGCAACAACAAGAGCAAAAGATATAGATATATTGAATCCGTAAAGCAATCTTGCAAAAACATCTCTACCTCTGTTATCAGTACCAAACCAATGCTTTGAATCAGGAGGGGTTGGTGGTTCACCCTCAATCTCACCCAATAAGTTTTCAGTTGGTGAGTATGGGTAGAAAGGCATCAAAACCCAATTACCATTATCATCTTTTTCAAACTTTTTCTGAAGAGCCCTATAGTTAGCCTCTCCATATCCATCCATCTCAAAATACTTAGCTGTATAGTAACCTCCAAATATAGGGAAATGGAGCTCACCCTTATAGCTTACAATAAGAGCACTATTGTTTATAAAGAGAGGAAAAGCAAAAGATAAAATATAAAAGATTATTAACCCTATGAAAGAGTAATATCCCCTTTTAAGGGTCTTAAATTTTTTCCACCTCTTCTGAAACAGTGACTCAGATTTTTTTATATTCTTAGACATTTAATAAATCCTCTAATAAATTACTTAAATCTAATTCTTGGGTCAATTGCAGCATAACACATATCTGAAATTAGGTTACCAATAAGTTTAATAACAGAACCTACAACAAGGAAACCAAGAGAAATCGGATAATCCCTATTTATCAGTGCATTAAAACCAAGAAGTCCTATACCGTCAATATTGAATGTTTTTTCAATTAGGTAGGAACCAGCAAAGATAACACCAATAATACCACCAATACCGGTAGCAAGAGGTATAAGTGAGTTTCTAACAGCATGAATGAAGATAACTCTTCTTTCAGATAAACCCTTAGAAAAGGCTGTTCTAACATAATCAGATCCAAGGTTTTCCAAAAGGGAATTTTTCATCAACACTGTTAATGTTGCAAAAGATCCTATAGACCAAGAGATAATAGGAAGAATAGTGTGGGAAATTTGATCATAAACCTTTCCCATAAAATCCATCTCTTCAAAGTTTGGTGATCTAAAATCTCCCAGAGGGAAAACATCCCAGAAACTTCCACCACCAAAGAACATAAGTAATAGAATACCAAGAGCAAAACCCGGTATTGAGTAACCCACAAACACAATAACAGAGGTTGCTGCATCAAAAAATGAGTTATGCTTGATAGCTTTATAGATACCAAGCGGAATACAGATAAGATAGGATAGGAACATACCTACAATACCAAAGTAAGCGGATATATGTAACCTTTCCATTACAAGATCCACTACAGGCTCTCTAAAAGTGTAAGATTCTCCAAGATTACCCGTAAATATACCAGAGAGCCTAGTTTTATAAACCCTTACTGAATCTTGATTAGCTCCAATACGATCAGTATTCCAAGAAGAAACCGGATACCAATCCTCAATCTCAGTGTAATCAGGAAGCTCAGGATAATCTTGGAAGGCAAAATCGGCTCCTATACCGGATTCAAAAACCTCCAACTCTCCATTTTGATCCTCAACCTTAATCCACTTTTGAAGTTCGTAAAGGTCATTACCATCCTTAACATACTCAACATTAAATCTGTAAGGTTCACCAATGGAAACCTCTTTTTCATCAATATCTCTTGGCCAAACACCTAGCCAAAGAAGATATCTCACAATAATTGGTTTATCGAAACCATAGAACTTTTTCATCTTTTCCATAGCTTCAGGGGAGATCTCAATCTCTCCTTCCATTGAGCTTCCAGATGCTCCGGCTTCACCACTTTGCATCTGTGCTTGCTTCAATTTAAGAATCTCCTGTTCCAAAGGTCCACCCGGAACAATCTGTAGGATAAAGAAGAACATGATTGTAATCCCAATAAATGTTGGAATCATCAATAAAATTCTTCTAATGATGTAACTGAACATTCACTCTCCTGTTATCTTTTATAAAGTCTGACTATCATCACAAAACTATCAATCTTTAACTCGAATCTGATAATAAATTGATTTTGCAACAATGTCAAGCAAAAATATTACAAATTAAATAGAATTACTTTCACACAACTAAAATCTATTATTGCATTTAAAACTTTAAAAGACCGAACATGCGGTCTTTTAAAAAAAACAATTAAATATATTTTTGAGTAATTAACCAAAACTTACAAAAAGAAGATACAAATAGTGAGCAGAAGTTCCGGCAACAATACCGCCAATTGTATGAGAAATTAAAGCTCTTGACGTAAGCTCTCTACTTTTCAAAGCGTCAAGCATTGCAGTATGGGTAGAAAGATAACCACTCCAACACATTCCCATTGCAGTAAAAACAGCAACCTCATTTCCTCCTGCAATACCTCTGGTAAAAAACTCTTTAGCTATGGAAAGAGCAGCACCAACAGCTCCCAAAGATGTTATAGGGAAAGCAATAAGTTCAGGATATTCAAATCCAAAGAGAGCAGAGAAGAACCAATCAAAGTATCCTGCCAGTTGAGGAAGTAATGGAACACCTTCATAAGCACCACCTGTATAACCTGAAGGATCATGAACCCCAAATGTAACAATCATTATCATAG
Organism: Candidatus Cloacimonadota bacterium; assembly: GCA_002742935.1. Taxonomy (GTDB): domain Bacteria; phylum UBA4055; class UBA4055; order UBA4055; family UBA4055. Next base: position 57,483 of record PDON01000066.1, read on the forward strand.
ATGAGATGATAATTACCCCGGGAATAATAGCAAGACCAAGATCAACACCCTGCTTACCACCATCTAAAATAGAGTTTAAGAATCTTAGGAAAAGGTTACCTTCCGATTTAAAGCTTATATTTTCATTATCCCCTTCACAACTATTGTTACACTTTTCTGAATCGGCAAGATCTTTTCTTATAAGGGCTTGCATCAGTCTTGTAGAAACACCAGCACCAATAATTGCACCGGCAAATCCTAGAAAAGCTTCTGCAAAATACCCTTTTCCAAACATAAAAGTTAAAACAATAAGACCCATTCCAAAAGCAGTACCAAAGTTTGTAAGAGAGATAAGCTCATATTTTTTAAAGTAGTTTTTGAAGTTTCTATCATGAGCAAGGCTAATAATTGCGGGGTTATCTGAAAAAAATGTCATCAAAGCTCCCAAAGAAGCTACTCCCGGAAGATTAAATATAGGTCTCATAAAAGGGGCTAACATAGCCTCAAGAAGCCTCACAACTCCAAACTCAATCATAAGCTTACCCAAAGCTCCTGCAAGAACAGTTATACCCATAATATAGAACACCGTATTCATAAGAAGGTCGTGGGCAGTTTTCATTAGAGTATTCAACATATTTGCCAATCCCATAATAGATGCCAGATATCCGAAAAAGCCAAGAAAAACAGCTAAAAATATAAACGCCTCTAATTTCCTTCCTGCAAGTCTTTTCATTCAAATACTCCAAAAATTTAAGTTCGGCAGAATATATGGATATAGGGGTAAGTAGTCAATAGTTAATTTAGATAAAATAGTATAGTATAGAATCAGCTTTCAAAAAGCCATAAATAGCAGTTCAATTCAAGCCCATTTTACATAACTTAGAAGTTTTGCTATTTTTAAGTAGAACCTACTATAATCATACTATTGTTTCTTTATATTGGTATAATTCTACACAGGAAAAGAAAGTCAAAGGTTGATAAATGAAAAAGATTTTGCACATACTTGCCCAAAGACCAGGAATGACCGGAAGTGGAATATTTATTCAGTCTCTTGTGAGGGAAGCCCATAAAAAGGGGTATAACCAATCAGTAATTTATGGAACAACACCCAAAAGTGAAGATAGTAAGCTAATACCACTAATACCTGAAGAATTAAAGTTTCCCGTAAACTTTGAAACAGAAGAACTCCCTTTTCCGGTTGTGGGAATGAGTGATATAATGCCATACAATAACAGAACCTACTCAAGCATGGATAATCACTCTTTACAATTATGGAAGAGCAGCTTTAAAAAGGTTTTATTAAAAGCAGTAGAAGAGTTTAAACCGGATATAGTAATTTCTCACCACCTTTGGCTCCTTACCTCATATGTTAAGGAATTATTCCCAAATATTAGGGTTGTAGGAGTATCCCACGGAACAGGGCTCAGACAACTTACACTCGCTAAACAGTTTTCCGAGTATGTAAAAAAGGGGATATCCAAAATAGATATAATATTAGCCTTAAATGAGTATCAAAAGAATGAGATATCAAAAAGCTACAATATCCCCAAATGTAAAATTAAAATTACAGGAACTGGATATAACTCATCAGCTTTCTTTCCTCCTTTAGAGAAGAAGAGGAATAAAAAAGCAAGAGTAATTTATGCGGGGAAAATGAGTAAAGCTAAGGGTGTTGAACAGCTTATCAATAGCTTTAATAGCCTACCATTTAAGAAAGAGGAGATTGAGCTGCTTATGTTTTCTGCAGGATCAGGAAAAGAGGCAGAGTATTTATCAAAAATGGTAGAAGATAGCAGTAATATTGTAAATATGGGTATGGTTAGTAACAGTGAGTTGGGGGAGCATTTTAGAGAAGCAGATATATTTATATTACCATCACTGTATGAAGGGGTTCCTTTGGTTATTTTAGAAGCTCTTGCCTCAGGTTTAAAGGTTATAACAACAGATCTCCCGGGTCTAAAATCTTGGGTAGGGGAAGATATAAACAGATCAGGAATAATTACTTATATAGATCTTCCACCGCTAAAAAATAGGGATTGTATAGAATCAGGAGAAAAAGAGTTTGAAAATAGGATAAAAAAAGCTCTAGAACTGTCCATAAATGGTGTGATTGATAATAGGAAATACAATACAGAGAATATAAATAAATTAGTTGAAAAAAGATCTTGGGAAGCTCTGTTTGAAAAGATTGAGACATACTTCTAGTTATACTACCGAAAACTCAATTGTACTACAATTATACTAAGTATGACTTTTACTATATATTCTATGAATCTTTTCATGCTATCTTCTTTCTAGTAGAATATTATTTTTAAAATTTGGAGATTAAAAAATGATTACTGTAACCGAAAGTGCAACTGTCGAGGTAAAAAAAGTTCTCGACCAACAAGAAGATAAAGATCTCTGCATTAGAGTTTATATTGAAGGTGTTGGTTGAAGTGGTCCAAGGCTAGGTCTAGCTATGGATAAGGAAAAAGATGGAGATCTTGTTCTAAAGCTTAATGATATTAACTATGTTGTAGATAGCAAAAGTTCAGATATGATTAAAAAAAGTGGAAATGTAACTTTAGATTACATTGATGGAGACGGATATGGTTCAGGCTTTACCGTAAACTTTGGATTGACTCCGGAAGAAAATTGTGGAGACAGCTGTGGTGGATGTGGGCACTAATCATTCATACATTACACTTTAATAATGAAAAGGTGAGTTTTAAACCTCACCTTTTTTTTATTTTATATTATAGATGGAGTTAGAACGAGGCTGCCTTAAAAAGTCAGACTGGCTAGAAACGAGTAGTACAAGGAATTGATTTTTATGCGATTTGAGCCTAGAGATACTAGGTGATCCATTGCAAAAAAAATTGATGACGCAGTAATGCGAAGTTGACAGGAAGTCTGGAACGGAGTGGTTTCAATAAACAGCTTTGAAAGTATAAACCAAAATTGATAAATTATGAACAGAACAATCAATAAAAAGTAAAAAACAGGAGATACTTACAATAAAGGTAATCTTTTGATGAATAATTTACAAAAAATCAAATCAGATTGACTATTAAAAGTAAAGAGAGTATTATATACTATTACTAAATTTTAGGAAGATATATGAAAAAAAAGTTGATACCAATACTTATAATAACATTAACAAATCTCTTAATATCCAATAGTTCATACAAACTTTTTGAATATGAGCTTGATCCTGTATCAACATCTATGAGAAACGGTAATATTTCACACACACCCTCAATAACATCAGCACTTATAAATCCCGCAGGTATGAATCTAATAAAAAATAATGGTATAAATTTGAGCTATCTTAAAGGTTTTACGGAAACCTATAACATAAATATTAGAGCAAACTATAATTTGGATTCATTAAGCTCTCTTTTTATTACAAACATATTCCAAAATTATGGAGATTTTAAAAGAGTTGATAAAAGTAGCTATCAATCATATGAAAACATATTTTCGGTAGGGTATTCAAGAAAAGTTTTTAACAATTTATACGGAGGAGGAAATCTAAAATATTACTATGGCTCTATAGATGATTACTCCTCATCTGTTTTGGCAGTTGATCTAAACATTTTTTACAGATTATTAAACAGGAAACTATCTCTTTCACTAGGTATGTTTAATCTTGGTACTCAACTATCAGAATTTAACGGTGTTTCTGAAAAGCTACCTACAGCTTTAAAGATTGGTGCATCAAATAAGCTGGATAGGCTACCCCTTGAAATTAGCTTTCAGTACAACAGATTCTTTGAAGATGAGGAAAATGAATACATTTTATCGGCAGAGTTTATACCTAATGAGAATTTGGAGATTAGAGCAGGATATAATTTTTCAATGAATAATTATGAATTGGGAACAGGCGAAAAAATAGAACAATTTTCAGGACTTTCACTTGGCTTAGGAATAAATATTGCGGAATTTGAGTTTGATATAGCTTATCCAATAAACGGATATTTAGAAAATCAAATAAATATGGGATTAACATACAACTTTGGCAAAACTGTAGGATCTTTCTTTGGCAAAAAGGGAAAAAAAACTAAAAAGAAAATAAATAAGAGAAAGCATAGAAGAAAATAGATTAGAAGGATTTTTAACTTGATATTGGCTTTATAATAGCTATATTTATTATATGATGAGTGTTATAAATATTTATTGGAGATGATTATGGCAAGTTTGAACAAGGTAATTTTAATCGGAAATTTAGGTAAGGATCCAGAGGTTAAATATCTTCCTTCCGGTATTAAATTAGCTAAATTCTCAATAGCAACTTCTGAAAGATATAAAAAGGGTGAGAATTGGGAAGAAAAAACAGAATGGCATAATATTGTTTCATTCGGAAAAATTGCCGAAAGAGCGGGAGATATTTTAAAGAAAGGTACAAGTGTTTATCTTGAGGGAAGAATTTCTACCAATGCATGGGAAACGGAAACAGGTGAAAAGAGACATAGAACAGAGATTATAGCTAGCAACTTAATGGCTCTGGCAAACAGAAAAGAGTTCCAACAGGAAACATCTGGAAATGAGATGTCTCAACCGCCAATGCAACAAACAGTTTCAGAACCTCCTGTAGATTCCGTTAACGATATTGATGATGATTTACCGTTCTAAACTGAAAAACATGGTATAAAAAAAAGCCTCTTAACTTTAAGAGGCTTTTTTTATTAAACTTGTATTATTTTATAAGTAACATTTTATTAGTAACAATACCTTTGGAAGTTTTAAGAGTATAGTAATAAGCTCCTGAGTTAAGGTGTGAAGCGTCAAATTCTACTTTGTGAAGACCTTCTTTTTGAAACTCATTAACAAGTTTTTCTACTAATTGACCCTTTGAGTTGTAGATAGATAAAGATATATTACCACTTTCAGGTATTAGATAGTTAATAGTGGTTGTAGGATTAAAAGGGTTTGGGTAGTTTTCCATTAAAACAGATGTAGAAGGAAGAGTAGTTTCCTCTGTAATATCTACAACATCCTCCGGAACAAGAGATGGATATCCATTATTAATATTTTCATCGAAATACCATATGTTTTCAAAATCCCAACCAACATAAGTAGCTTCCTCTTTCATCTCGGCAGTAGTCTTACCTTCCCCCGCTCCTGATTCAGTTTGTCCTGAAGTTTCAACATCCCAATAACAAGAAGTGAAATTTCCATAAGTAGTAATTCCAACAAAACCACCAACGGCACCAACACCATTAACATTTCCTACAGAATAGTTGTTTTCAAAAGTACCACTTTCAATATTTCCGGCAAAACCTCCAACAAAGTTATAACCAATAACATTTCCGGTAGCATAAGAGTTAGTAACCAAAGCTTCCGGTCCACCACTGAAACCAACAAAACCACCTACTGTATTATGCTCATTTTCGAGAGTAACATTTCCGGTAGCACAAGATTTTGATATTTCACAATCTTGTAGCCAACCAACAAAACCACCAATACCAAGAGATCCATAAACAGAAGCTGAAGTAGAGCAGTTTTCGACTAAACCATTCTCACAATCACCAATGAATCCGGAAACATACACAGCTCCTGTAACTATACCACTGGCAGAACAATTTAACACCTCTCCATCTTGAAGCCATCCGGCTAAACTACCAACAGCATCTCTACCAATAATATTAACATTCTCTAATGTTAGGTTGGAAATCTTTCCCCCATCAATATAGCCAAACAAACCAACCTTATCTCCGTTTACCATATCTATTTTAAGATTAGAGATTTTTTTATGGTTTCCCATGTAAGATCCTGAAAAAGCAGTTCCTCCGTTATTAGGAACTGTTCCAATAGGAGTAATCCCTGCTGTTTGAGATTCAATGTCAATATCCTCTATCTGAATAAAATATTTATTCCAATCATTTTTAGTTGACATCAACTCTTTCAAATCAGAAACATTAGCAATCTGATAAGGATCAGATTCCAAACCCGCTCCACCACTATAAGCATTCAAACTAACTACTGTCAGAAGAACCATTAAACTGTTTAGTAACTTAAACATAATCACTACCCTTTATTTTTGTTTAAAATTAAATACTAATTAACACCAACAAAACTTCCGAATTAAACATTGAGAACAATACAAATATGATATTGTGTCTCATTACTCCCAACGATACAAATACTGAAAATAAAGTCAAGAAGATATTTTACTCATTTTACATTAAAATTTTAAGATATTTCATCTTAAATCAATGGTTTATAAATCAACCTAAGTCCCGGATAAAAACAATAAGCTATCTTATACAGTAACTATGGATTGTAGGAGGTGGAAGACGGGAGACCTAAGACGGAAGGTGTATCATTCGAGTAGCCTCAGGGTAGGGAGTGCCGATAATAGTAAAATTATTCATATCAGTTAACTCTGTCGAAACAGAAAGAATCTTCCCGCCAAAGAAGGAGCTAAAGGAAACCTCCACCATCAATAATGGTAAGCAACTCAGGTTAAACTAAAAATCTTTATCAAGTTATTCAGCAATCTATCTAGACACTTTTGAAGCTATTTTGCCATAAATTAGAAGCTTTCTATTTTTAAGCAGACCATAATTTATTAGGAAAACTCATACAGTTGGAAAATAATACTTTTTATTACTCATTAATTCACTATATTTATCTCTATAAATAAAGTTAAAAAACAAAATTTTAATAAAAAGTAGAGATTCATGAAAACATTAGAAAAATTTGAAAGTTTGGGTATCAGTAGAGAAACAGTTAAAAACTTGATAAAAAAAGGGTTTGAAGAACCAACCTCAATTCAAGAGGAAATTATACCTTTAATCCTAAACGAAAGAAGAGACCTTGTTGGTCAAGCTCAAACAGGAACAGGTAAAACAGCCGCTTTTGGAATTCCGATTGTTGAAACAATTAAAGAAAAGGCTAAAAGAACACAGGCTTTAATTCTGGCTCCTACAAGAGAACTTGCTGTGCAGGTTTCTGAAGAGATAAGCTCATTCAAAGGTTCAAAAAAAATAAGTATTGCTCCAATATACGGAGGGCAATCCATAGAACAACAGCTTAAAAAATTGAAGAGAGGTATTGATGTAATTGTAGGAACACCCGGTAGAATTTTAGATCATATATCAAGAAAAAGTATTGATCTTTCAAAGATAGAGTTTTTGATACTTGATGAAGCAGATGAGATGTTAAATATGGGATTCCTTGATGATGTGGATGAGATTATTAGAAATAGTAATCCTGAAAGAACAACTCTTCTATTTTCAGCAACAATGCCAACTGAAATTAGAGCAATTGCCGAAAAGTATATGAAAAACTATGAGCTTATCAAAGCTACAAAACAGGAGATCAATCTTGATCTCACAGAACAGATCTATTTTGAGGTTGCTCACAGAGATAAATTTGAAGCATTAACAAGAATCATTGATATTGAGGATGAATTTTACGGAATGGTATTTTGTAGAACAAAGGTTGATGTTGGCGAAATTTCCAATAGGTTAATTGATAGAGGATACTTTGCTGAAGGTTTACATGGAGATATTTCTCAATCTCAGAGAGAATCTATACTAAGTAAGATGAAGCGTAAAAAGATAAATATCTTAGTTGCTACAGATGTTGCCGCAAGAGGTATTGATATACAAAACCTTACACATGTAATAAACTATACCATACCTCAAGATCCCTCATCTTATGTACATAGAATAGGTAGAACCGGAAGGGCAGGAAAAGAGGGAACTGCAATAACTTTTATAACTCCGGAAGAGTATAGAAAACTAATCTATATCCAAAGGGTTGCTAAAACAGATATTAGAAAAAAGAAAGTACCAAAAGTAGATCAGATTATTGAATCTAAGAAAAATAAAATAAAGAGCGATATAGTTGAAAATCTTAACCGTGAGATAAATAAAGATTACCTCTCTATTGCTAAAGAGATTTTGTCGGAAGTTGAAAATCCTGAAAATGTTGTTGCTTCAATACTTCAAATGTTTCACAGAAATGAACTTGATCCTACAAACTACAATGAGATTAGAGATACATTTCCTCAGATTAAGGGTAAAACAAGACTTTTTGTTGCAAAGGGTAAGAAAGATAATATGTCCAAAAGAGATCTTGTTGAGTTTATCAAAAAGAAAACAGATATTGAAGATAGAAAAATTGAAGATGTTAGAGTTTACGAATCATTCTCCTTTATCACTGTACCTTTCATGGAAGCAGAGCTTATTATTTCTATATTTAAAAAGGGTAACAGAGGCAGAAGGCCTATGGTTGAAAAAGCCAAAGAAAGTAAAGGTGGAAAAACTAAAAGAAGGGTATCAAAATCCTAACAGAACTGCTTTGAACATAAATTTTATAAAAGTTACTATTAAAAAAAGCCCTGTTTTACACAGGGCTTTTTGAAGTTACCTTAAAAGATCAGACCGGCTATAAACGAGCAGTACAAAGTACTAAACTTTTATGCAATCCATCGCAGAAAAAATCGATGAAGAAGTAATGCGAAATTGGTAGAACAGTCTGAATTATATTTTAAAAAATTTCTAGAAAGCCCAGAAACTATTATCATTCCAAACCTTGTTCTTTAGTTCCTCACTAATATCTTCAAGATCTTTTAAGTGATCACCTTCCCAATTTGCAAGATAGGTATAGAACTCCTTCTCTTTCTCATCTTCACATTCAGCAGCTCTTTTTGAGTATAGCTCTATAGCCTTCTTCTCAAAATTTATAGCAGCGTCTATTGCAGCAGATTCAAAGCTTGCAGCTTCAATTTTACCAATCATATCTTCATCAAGAACATGATCTGCAATCTCTGTTGTTTTAGCTCTTTCCAAAACAGATGAATCAAACTCACCGGTTTTACTTAAACTGTTGTAGAGATCAGTCAAAAATTTTAAGTGGACAACCTCTTCCTCTGCCATTTCATTAAAGAACTCTTTAACCTTTGGATCTTTTACTTGACATGCAATTGTTCTAAAAAACTCCATGCCTCTCTTCTCTAATAGAATCCCCTGTTTAAGGGTTATTAAAGTCTTACTCTCTTCCATCTTCTCTCCAATAAGTTTAATTTGTAAAATATAGCTTACAGCTATCTATATTATATCAATAAATTTGGACTCTTACCCACACTCAAATATAATAAAAACTATCAATCAAAGCAAATCTTATTCAGAAGCAAAAAATCTCGTAAAAACGGCGAAATAAATACCTTTGAGTAAAAAATGAGTATCAAATAATTGTAAATTACAGTTTTTTTCTATATTTTATATTTTTAGAAAACAGAGAGGGGAAAATCATAAAGTTTCTATTTCTTATACTATTGTTAGTTTCTACTGCAATATACCCAAAATCATTAAAATCACTGGGTAAAAAAGTTGTTATTGTTGATAATAATAAAATTATAAGCAACGAAAAGAACCTTATTGAAAAAATTGTAGATTTTGGATCTGATATTGTTGATTTTGTTGAAACTAGAAGGTCTATTTACTTTTTGGATAACTACAACAGAAAAATCATAAAAACCGATAAAAATCTTAACACTATTGCAACTATAAAAATCCCTAAAAAATTGACTTTTACTAAAGATTTTTACGGAAACGAGAAAACCTTATATTTTATGGAAAAAGAAAACAACACAATTTTTACACTTAAAAACGGAAAATTTTCAGAACTATTAAAACTCAATAGCTTTGATAAAATTATAAATTGGGAAGTTTTGGAAAAAAGAGTATATGTTTACACTAAAGATAAGATCACTCTTTTTGATACAAATGGAATATTTATAAAAAAAATAGATAGTGAAAATAGAGTTATCAAACTTAGAGAGTTGGATGATTTTAAGATAAAACAGGATATAGATGGAGTATCTGTTTGGGAAGGTGGGATTAAAATAAGAGAGTTTAAAGATTGTTTGGATTATGAAATTTTGGACAAAAAATTATATATTCTTTTAAAAAATGGAGATATTATTGGAGAAAAACTATATAGATAAAGGCTTAGTTTTGTACGGAAACGGCGTAGAGTACAAAGTAAAGGTTGGAGAGGTTGAAATTGATGCCAAGTTAAGAGGTAAGCTTCTTCACATAACTAAGAGATCACATCATCCTGTTTGTGCCGGTGATTATGTTAGGCTCTTAAAGCAGAAGGAAGGTTCATACTTTATTGATAAAATCTTACCCCGAAGAAACAAGATCTCCAGACCGGCAAACCTACACATAAGAAAAGAACAGGTATTAAGTGCAAATATAGATCTTCTTTTTATAGTAAGTTCTGTCTCTTCACCATCTTTGAACCCTGCATTCATTGATAGACTTTTGGTCTTTAGTGAAAATCAAGATATTGATACATACCTAATCATAAACAAATGTGATCTGGATATAAGTAATGAGGAGGAAAACTTTATTTCCGAATATAAGAGAATTGGAGTAAAGGTTATAAAAACCTCTGCTGTAGATGATACAAATATTGAGAAATTAAGAGATCTCTGTAATGGTAAAATAACATCATTTATTGGTAAATCAGGAGTGGGTAAATCATCTATCTTGAACAGAATTGACGGTAGTTTTCTTCAAAAGGTAGGAGATATTTCAGACTACTCCTCTAAGGGTAAGCATACCACAAAACAGGCAAGACTATTTCCCCTAAAATTTGGAGGTTATATTATTGACACTCCGGGAATAAAGGAGTTTGGACTTTGGCAGATGAAACCTGAAGAGTTAAAAAGATATTTTCCTGAAATACACAACTTGAGTGATAGATGTAAGTATAGTAATTGTAACCATATCAATGAGCCTAATTGTGCTGTTCAAGACGCTTACAAAGAGGGGATTATACCTGATTTTAGGTATGACAACTATTTAAAAATTTATGAAAGTTTAAAGGAATGGAATACAATTTACTTTAAAAAAGATTAATACTTAGTAACTATAAGACAAAATTAGACAATAAATCTTGATTTTTTTCTAATTTTACCATATATTTGCAGATCTCTATGGAGGAGAAAAATTTGAAATAAATTGTACGAGGTATCAGAATGTCTAAAATATGCGACATATGTGGAAAAGCCCCTTTATTTGGTGGATCTGTATCAAGAAAAGGTATGGCTAAGAAAAAAGGTGGTGTAGGTATCAATATTACTGGTACATCTAAAAGAGTTTTCATGCCAAACATTCAATCTGTAAGAATAAAGGTTGATGGTGGTTCTTTGAAGATTAAAGCATGTACAAGATGTATTAAAGCCGGAAAAACTATTGTAGTTAACAACTAGTAATTTTATAATTATTTAGTTTTATAGTTTTAGGTTCGATTTTTTCGAACCTTTTTTATTTTGTATAATCTGTATAAATTTAAAACAACCTGAATTCGACATAACTATTTATCCAGCATTTAGCTTAATAAATATAATATTACATACAATTGTATTGATCAGCTTGGGAAAGGTTTTAAGATTTTTTTAAAATCTATAAACTTTTTTGGGCACTTCTTTTGTAGTCAAAAGAAGCAAATAGTACAAGAAACTGTTTTTTATATGATCCATAGCCTAGAATTACTAGGTAACTTGAATATAAAAGTGATGATGCAGTAATGCAAAGTTTATTGACAGTGTAATCTTAGCTCATCTAAACCCACAATTATAAAATCATCTACATTTCTATCCTTTTTATCAAAGGCTATACCCATGCAGAAAACCTCTCTTTTATCGGATAAGTATGGCTCGTAATACTTTTTCTCTTTAATCTGTTTTATAGCAGATGAGGCACTACTCATCTTAAACTCCATAATGTAAACAAAATCCTTTGTTTCAACTACGGCATCAATTATACCATTATTTGTTTTTTGTTCAACCTTAATATTTGTTCCAATAAACATTAAAGCTAAATAGATAACAGTATGGTAATAACTCTCATATTTTCCACTAACTAAATTGTTCGGTATAGAAGCAAAAATTGATCTCAAAGTATCAATAAATATTTCCATATTATTTGAATCTAAGGAGTTTAATAAGCTCTGTGCTTTTTGAGAATATAATCCACTCTGAATATCCGAAAATTCAGCACCTAAAAGTAGATATAAAGATTGTCTTATCTCTAAATTAGGGTATCCTAAATTGTAGGATAGAGAGAAATTATGGGGATTTATTATCTTTTCTTTAATAGTTAAATATCCTGCTTGGAATAGTAGAACGGTTATATCAATATTATTGATTTCGTAAGAGTCTAAGGCTGTTTCGGGAACATTTATAAAAGTATCATAATCCTTAATATTTAAATCTTTTTCTCTTATCTGCTTAACTAAAAATGTAGCAGTACCAGATTTAAACCAAAAATTTTTAAACTCTCTATCATTTAAAAAACTTATTACAGAGTATGGATTATAAACAAAGGTTTTACCGTCCCAAGAGTATCCATTGTACCATAGTTTAATAAGTTCCATTAAACCTTTTCTATCGAGATTAAACTCATCCTCAATCTCTCTTAAATACTCTCCATAATTGTCTTCAATCTCTTTTTCGCTATATCCTGTAATATCCGCATATTGTTTTTTTATTGTTATATCCGTTAAATTATTCAGCTCGCTAAAAAACGATACTCTACTAAACTTTGAAACACCTGTTATAAAGAGAAGTTTTATATGTTTATCCAAATCCTTAACAACAGAGTAGAATTTTTTTAATACTTCCCTATTTATTTCAGCTGTTTCTATATCAGTTATATAATCAATAATTGGTTTATCATACTCATCTATCAAAATAGCAACGGGGTTTTTCTCGCCAAGTTTTTGAATAAGTTCTCTAAATTTTTCGGAGTATATTTCAGATTTATCAAAAGTAATACTATTTACTTCAGCAATAAGGTCTAGCTCTTTACTTATTACATCTTCTAACGGTAAAGAGTGATAAGCTAAATTTGAAAAACTGATTTTTATAACCGGAAACCTCTCTTCAAAGTTCCACTTATCATAAATCCAAGTATCTTTAAAAAGGTCTTTATTCCCTCTAAATATCTCCTCTATTGTGTTTACTAGAAGGGATTTACCAAATCTTCTGGGTCTGGAAAGAAAGTAGTATGAACCAGTTGTGATAAGTCTATGGATAATTTCTGTTTTATCTACATAAACATAATTATTTTTTCTTAATTTTGACAGTTCTTGTATGCCTAAGCCTAGCTTTTTCATAGTAGATTCCTAAGGTAAATTGATACAATTACAATATAGGAATATTTTTATTTTATTGCAAAACAAGGGGAAGAGAAACGAGATTGCCTTAAAAAGTAAGACTTTCAAAAAACGAGTAGTAAAAGGAGCTATTTTTTATGGCTCTTTCTGTAATATTATGGTTGCATTTTTATTTTTCTAATATGTGGTAAAAATCCAGTTGCCATCAATATTTTTAAAAAGAAATAATTCATA
>PDON01000055.1 GCA_002742935.1 Candidatus Cloacimonadota bacterium
ACAACAATTATATCGGAAAAAGGTAATGGTAAATCTCAACTCTTAAAAAAATTTAATCTTCAAGCTCAAATGAACAGAATTCCTACTCTTTTCTTTAGAGTTAATGTTGAGAGTGGGGATATTAATCTCTTTTTCAGGAAGGTTCTCTTTGGGTTATACGGGTACATTAGTGAAAGTGATAAAAGTGATTCCTTTTTTGATAGAATAAACGCTCTCATTGACAACAATGGATTTTTTAGAGAGTATCCTGATCTCATATTTAGATACAAAAATCTTTTAAGAGAGGTTTTTGAGCTTCTTGATACAAAGTACTCTCCCGTAGTCATTATAGATGATATAAATAATTTTAGTAAAGATGATTTAGATCTGTTTAAATATTTTTTAAGAATGGTTGTAACATCTCCAATATTTCTAATTATTTCAGTAAATGAATCTCTTGCTTTTAATAGGGCGGTAGATGATTTTGAGGATATATTTTATCTGTATCCTCCGGATAGGTTAAAGATTAGTAATCTTAACAATAATGATGTTAAAAAGTATGTATCAATGCTTCTTTCCACCGATCTTGAAAATATTGATCCTTCTCTTTTTGAGCCTCTTATTAGAGAAAGTAGCGGTAATAAGTTTCTTTTAAAGAGTTATTTGAGTTTTCTGATAGAAAAAAATATTTTAATTAAAAACTACAACTACTATAAGTTTAATTATAATTTTGAGTACGATTATCAAAGTAAGATTGATGATATCTACTCCGAAAGAATAAAATCTTTAAATACTGATGAAAAATTTGTTCTTCTCTTTATTCTTGAAAGATATAAGATTGGTGAAAGTTTTAGAAATATGAATCAGATCCTAAACATTGATAATGTTGAGGAGGTTGTTGAGAGATTACAAAAATACAATCTTATAGATTTTGATTTAGAAAGAGGAGGTAGAATCTACTACATAAAGAATGATAGCCTTGTAAATCTTATAAGAATAATTCTTCTTGATGAAAATTTAAAAATCTTTTATGACAGGCTCTCCAAGTATTATAGAGAGAGTAAATACTCAATATCAAAATTTGCTTACTTTTTTATAAGATCTTCTGCTGACGGAGAGAGTAAAAAGGGTGTTCTAGAAGCAGCTATAAGCCATTGTAGAGAGCATAATAGACACTATCTTCTAAAGGATTTTTTAATATTCAAATTTTATAATTTTGATCTTGATTTTGATGATAAAAAGAATCTTTTAAGAGAACTTTATAAACTTCTCATATGTTTAAACGAGATTGAAGATGCTTATCTTTACTACTCTGAGTACCTTATTATTTTAAGCTATTATGAAGATGATTTAGATTATGCAGATACCCTCTACGATACCTTTAAGTTTAAGAATACAAAAATACCTTTTGATAAAAAAGTAAATAGTTTGTTAAAAGCTTCTAAAATATATTTAAAGAGTGGAAGAGAGAAAAACTACTTTAGATGTATACAGAAGATTATTTCCTTATACTTTAGGGAGGGAGCTGTTGAAAAAGGTGCAAAGTTTGCCACTGAAGAGTTTGAATCCAGAGAAAAACAGCTTACAAGTAAGGCAAGAGAAAGTATAAAGGGATTAATATGGTTTCTAAAGCCTGCTAAACTGTTTCCAAGATTAAAAATATACAATAATATTGTTGATATTTATAAAAATCTGGAACTTGAATATTTAAATCAGGAAGAGAATGCGGAGATTGTTCATATAACCTTGGTAAATATGATCTCTTTAAAAAATTATAATCATGCTGAGAATTTAGCAGACCTCTATTTGGGTAAAGTTGATAATGAGAAGATAGAAGGTATAATTATAAACTATATAAAAGCTTTCTTACTTTCCAGAAAAGGGGAGCTTGCTGAGGCTCTTGAGATCTATAGAAAAATAGAGCGTTCTTTTGAGTTAAGAAGGGGAAATAGATCCCTTCTTGTTATACTAACGGATATTCATGAAAATTTGATAAAGAGCAGAAGCGATACAAAAGTTATTGATAAAATATTTGATAAGGCTAACGGTATTAGTAAATATACAATAAACCATTCGGCTATTTTTAATCTTTATATAAACTCTATAGAGTACAATATTTCAAAGGGAGATTGGATAGAGGTTGAAATACTTATTAGGTATTCTCTTGCTATAATGGATAAGATTGAGAATCTTTATCAGCTTAACAGGTTTATGGGCTTATCCGCAAGCTATTACTATCTCATAAGAGATAAGGAAAATCTTGTATATTTATTAAATAAGCTTAAAAAACATCCGTTCTTTGATAAAAGTTTTATGAGTAATGATATTCATATAATAGAGCTTCTTTTTGATATCAAGAAGGTTAATGAAAACAGTATAGATATTCTTGAACAATGTCATTCTATTGATTTGATTAAAATTTTTATTGTCAGATATGTAAACAATAGTTGGAAAAATTTCAAAGATTTATCTTCAAATGATTTATCCAAGATTTTAAGAATGGCTGAAAGATTTAAATGCGATCCTATTGCATATGAGTATTTTGTTACATTGAAATGCTTGGTTGAAGAGAACTATAAAACTGCTCTTAAAATTACCGTAAAACTAGGAAAGGATAACTATCAAAATGGTTATATTTTTGATTGTTATTTACATATTCTTACATCAATATTCTACTTTAGGCATATGAAATTGTATAAAAATGCAATTTTCTTTGAGGATAAGTTTGAAAAACTGGCAAAAAGATTATCAAATAAACTTGGTTATGATAAAAGGGATAGATTTAGCTTCAATCAGTGGATATATTAGTTTTATTACTCACTAGATTTATTTTGTGGGTACAATTTATACTTAGGATCTACTCCTAAAATCTATTTTACGCTTATGTGTTTATATCTTTTTTAGTAGACCCTATTTAATGGTTCTTTTCCTTGTAAAGATTGAAAGTCTCATTAAAAATCCATTCTGGAGGTAAGTTTTTATGGAAAACATTGACGGTAAGCTTTTTGAAAAGTTTCTTAAAAACTCAGAATTGCCGGTATTTATATCCGATAATGAGAAGTTTATATATTTTAATGATAACTTTGTTGAGCTTACCGGATACAATAAATCCGATCTTGAGGAGATGAGGTTATCTCAACTTTTTCCTGATCTCAATATTTTAGGTAAAATAGATGATGGTAAGGCTAGGGTTCTCACCAACAATCTTGAGCTTAAGATTGTGAATATATCCAGATTCTTATCCAGTGATAATAGTTCAGCCCTATTTATTTGTAGAGATGAGACGGAACTTAATCTAAAAAATATTGAATCTAAAAAGAATAGAGAGTTTTTAGATCAAATATTTTCATCACTTGATGATGGTGTTGTTGTATTTGATAAAGACAGTAAGATCATAAATTTAAATAATGCTGCCTTGAAGTATGGTAAAAATATTTTAAAGAAGATAATAGAGAGATCTCTGAGTAAATTGGTTGAGGACAGTAGTGTTGTTAATGATTGTTTCGTATTAAGTGAGGAGTATAAGGGGAGAAATCTATATTTTTCAGTAAATATAAGATCTATTCTGATACAAAACCTTTTTGAGATCTATATCTTGGTAATAAACGATCTTACTCGTGAAAGAGAACTTTCAATTGAGCTTGATAAAAAGAGAATAATTTTGGAAGAGAAGCTAAATATAATGGATAGAGAGTTACTTCTCGCAAAAAATATTCAAAGTGAAATAACACCTAATGAGTGTATGGTAACCAATAGAGCTTTTATACTAACCAAATTAGTTACCGCAAATAGTTTAGGTGGTGATTTCTTTACAACTGAATCAATGGATAAGTTTGATAACATAGGTATATTTGATGTTAGCGGACATGGGGTAGCTTCAAGTTTAATTGTTATGATGCTTAACTCTATTCTAAGTAGTAATGAGGTAAAAAACTTAGAGTCTGTTTCCAAACTGTTTTTAGAAATTCAAAATAGATTTAAAAACAGGATTCCCGGAAAACATTTTATAGCTTCAACATTTTGTAAACTTTTTGATAATAATATGTTTTTTGCAAGTGGGGGAAGTTATAAGCCTATAATTATTAGAAGAAACGGAGTAGTTGAGGATCTTGGTGAAAATACATTTCCCATTGGTTTAATTCCAAATCCTAAATTTCATCAATTTTCAACAACTTTTGAGGAGGAGGATATAGTTGTTTTACTGTCTGATGGGGTTGTTGAATCTTCAAATAGTAAGGGGGAGTTGTACAAAATAGAGAGAGTTTTTGATATATTAAATCTTCACAAAGAAAAGAAACCTTTTGAGATTTATAAAAATGTACTATCAGATCTTAATAGTTTTACCGGAGGGATAGAAAATTGTAATGATGATATAACATTTATGGTTGTTTACCTTTCCAAAAAGAGGAAGTATATTAAAATAGAGAGTTTTGATAATCTAATTAAAGAGTTACCGAAAAAGAGTAGTGAAGATTTTGCTAAGATTAAAAGTTTAATTCAGTTTCCGGTAAATCTTTTAAAAGTTCCGTTTAAGGGAGAGTATATCTATAAATTGGAGCTTGGAAGAAGAGTTGATATGGAGTCTGATGATTATCTTGTTTTAGATGATAGTATAGTTTTTTAGAAAACCCTTTTTAGGAGTATTTTATGGATAAAAAATTGAAAAAGAAGCTAAAAAAGTTCAATGCTGCCGATCTTTTGGGTGGTGATGAGTTTAGTTATCAAAGTTTTGTTAATTGTTATAAGTTGATGGAGGATAGTGATAAATTGGTATGGAAACCTGATAGTGATGTATACACTTCGGAGGGTAAGCTCATCTACTGTTTATCAATACCTTTTGTCGATCCAAACGAGATAAGTATAATAATGAACCAAAACAATATTACAATCAAAGGTGAAAGAAGAAAGATTTGTAACAATGTTTCACACTATTATAAAATGAATCTTAATTTTGGGCATTTTGAGATTAAGTTTAATATACCTGTTAATATTGATAGAAAAAGCTTAACGAGAACCTACAAAGATGGTTTCTATTTTATTGAGTTTGATATTGTTTAGGTTTTTATAATTCTGATCACCTATAAATTTTTGAAACGATTTTGTAATGTTTTTGTATAATATAAACTATAACTAGGATGGATACATGAGTAATAAAAATATTAAAATACCTAATGAGATACCTATTGTTCCCTTAGCCAATATGGTAGTATTTCCAAATATTATTATCCCTTTGGTTATTACTAATGAAAATTTAATTAAGCTTATAGATGATTCCTTAACCAAAGATAGAATAGTCGGTATATTTTCAAACAGACAAGATGGAGATGACGGATACAACTATAGTGAAATATATTCTGTGGGAACAGCGGCTGTTATTCTCAAAATGTTTAAAAGTGATGATAATGAGAGTGCAAAACTTCTAATTCAGGGGTTAACGAGAATTCAACTTGAAGAGATTATTACTGAAGAACCTTATCTTTTGGGAAAGGTTTCCCAAATAAATGAAGTACCTTCTAAAGGTTTAGAGTTTGATGCAATCAGAAGAAAGGTAAGCGATCTCTTTGCAGAGGTTATAGATCTTTCAACTTCACTTCCCGAAGATCTTAAAGTTGTAAGTTCAGGTATAAAAAATCCATCTAAGCTATTTGATTTGGTTGCGTCCAATTTAAATATAGATCTTGCTGTAAGACAGGAGATTTTAGAGGAGTTTGATGTTGAAGAGAGGTCAAAAATTCTTATAAAAGCCCTAAATAAGGAGATCAAGCTTCTTAAACTTTCCTCCAAAATTCAGGAGGAGGTTAACGATGAGTTGGAGAAAGATCAGAGAGAGTACTACTTAAGAGAGCAGATGAGAGCTATCAAGAGAGAGTTGGGAGATCAAGATGATGAGAGTCACGAGCTTGAGGAGCTTGAAGAGAAGATATTTTCTCTAAAACTTCCTAAAGAGGTTCTTGAAGCTGCTACTAGAGAGTTAAAGAGGTTAAATAGAATGCCTTCTGCTTCCAGTGAGTATACTGTTGCCAGAACTTACCTTGATTGGATTGTAGATATACCTTGGAACAATTTTGATAAAACAGATATTGATATAAATTATGCCAGAAGAGTTTTGGATAAGGATCATTTTGGTCTTAAAGATGTTAAAGAAAGAATTTTGGAATATTTAGCTGTTAGAAAGTTAAAGTCTGATACAAAGGGTAGTATTTTGTGCTTATCAGGGCCTCCGGGGGTTGGTAAAACTTCTATGGGTAAATCAATAGCAAGAGCAATGAAGAGAAAATTTGTAAAAGCTTCTCTTGGCGGTGTTCGTGATGAAGCTGAGATAAGAGGACATAGGAGAACATACATAGGTTCAATGCCGGGTATCATTATCAAACAGATAAAAAAGTCAGGAGTAGCCAATCCCGTTATTTTATTGGATGAGATTGATAAATTGGGGCAAAGCCATCAAGGCGATCCTGCTTCTGCACTATTGGAGGTTCTAGATCCCCAACAGAATAATATATTTGTAGACCATTATCTTGATCTGCCTTTTGATCTTTCCAAGGTTGTATTTATTATGACTGCAAACTATCTTCAAAATATACCTGCTCCACTTTTGGATAGAATGGAGATTTTAGATCTTCCTAGTTATCTTTTAACCGAAAAGGTTGAAATTGCAAAAAATTATCTTATTCCAAGACAGATAGAGGAGAATGGTTTAGAAAAAAAATCTATAAAGTTTACAAAGAAAGCTATTGAGTTTATTGCTCAAAATTATACGAGAGAGGCCGGAGTAAGAAAGCTTGAGCAGAAGATTGAGAAGGTTTGTCGTAAGATTGCAATAAAAAAGGCTTTGGGTGAAGATTTTGATCCAAAGATAGATGTGGACAGAGTAAAAGAGTTGCTTGGAAATAGATATATTACACCTGAAATGGCCAATAGAAAAAATGAGATAGGTATCTCTACAGGACTTGCTTGGTCCCCTTCAGGTGGATCCGTTCTTTTTATTGAAAGTACACTTATGGGAGGAAAGGGTCAAATAAAGGTTACAGGTTCTCTTGGAAAGGTTATGAAAGAATCTGTTGAAATAGCAATAAGTTATCTAAGGTCTAAAATGAAGGATTACGGTATTAGTGAAGAAACTTTCAGTAAAAACGATATCCATATCCATTTTCCCGATGGAGCAACTCCAAAAGACGGTCCTTCTGCGGGTATTGCTATTGCTACTTCTCTAATATCTCTCTTTAGGAATATACCCATAAGAAAGGATGTTGCAATGACGGGGGAGCTCTCTTTGAGAGGTAAAGTAATGGAAATAGGCGGATTGAGGGAAAAGATGATTGCAGCTCAAAAAGCCGGTATTAAGACTGTTATTATTCCGGAAAATAATGTTAAAGATTTGGAGGATATACCTGAAATTGTTAAAATAAGTTTAAACATTAAACCCCTTTCACATGTAGAGGAGGTTTTTGATATAGCTCTCAGTAAAAAGTTATAAAATTATATTGAAAATTATTTTTTGCCTTGCTATAACGATTAAAAATTATAAATTACTAACATTGGTTTAACGAATAAGGAGAAACAAATGGGGAAACAGGGCGTTTTAGCACTGATACTATTATTAACTGCATCAATGACAACTTTATTTGGTGGGGATTGTGATCAGATAAAAAAAGAGTTAAAAGCTTTGGAAAAAACTTTCGGTGAAATAAGAAAGAAAATGGGTGACAAAGGTCAAGTTGATACCAAAGAGAAGTATAATAAGCTTAAGGCAAGCTATAACGAAACTTGGAAAAAGATAAGTGCCAAGAAGGTTGAGCTTAAAAAGTGTGAGCAAAAAGAGAATCAAAAATATAAGTTCTACTTACAGGAGGCTGTTAACCTTAAAAAATCAAAAGATTATAAAGGTGCAATCAAGAAACTTGAACTTTCTCTTTCTGAAAAGCCTGATTATGATAAAGCCCTTAATCTTATGACTGAATACTCAGCTAAAATTAAGGATATGAAAACTTTCAATAAATTTATTGGTAAAGTTGATAAAAAACAGAAATCAAAGGCTTACTATATGTTAGCAAGGTCTTATAAAGATTCAAATCCTAAAACTGCTATTAAATACTATCTTGAAGCAGCTAAGTATGGAAGACAGGGAAAATCCTACTATTGGGCAGGAGTACTTTATTACACAAAGTTAACTGATTATTCATCAGCTATATCTAACTTTAAGAAGAGTTTGAAATATAGTAAATCAGGTAAAACCTATGAGCTTTTGGGTGCCTGTTATATGGAAGCTAAGCCTACTAAAAAAATGAATAAAAAAGCTCTTGTAGCGGAGGCTATTAAATATTTATCTAAAGGTGTTAAGTTAGGAAGTAAAAACAACCAAACTTATCATATCATCTGTGCAAGGTTAGCCCAAGCTTATAATGAGGAAGGAAAGGCAAAAAGTGCATTGAATTATGCTATTAAGTCTCTAGATTTTAGTCCTAACAAAAAGTATGGATTGGCTCACTTTGAGAAAGGAAGAGCCTTATTTAAGATGAAAAAATATAAAGAAGCGAAAGAAGCTTTCTTAGTTGCAAAAGATGATCTTATCCTTTCACAAAATGCACAGTATTGGTTAAAAGAGATTGAAAAAGTAAAATAAGTTGGAGTAGGGGAGTAATATGTTTAGATTTTTTATACTGTTTCTATTTTTAGTAATCTCATGCGGAGATCAACTGGTTAAAGATAACCATAAGCATAAATCTGTTTTTAAAGGTAACAACGGAGACAGTTTCTATGCTGAAAAGAAAGATGGATTAGTAAAGTTTAGACTTGTAAAAAAAGGTGAAGCACTTCTATTTTCAGAAAATAGTATCACTTCTCAACATATTACTTCAGTACCAGCAAAAGCCTTTATACAGGTTATCAAAGATCAATTGGGTAATCTCATTCATGTAAGAGTACCTAATAATAAGAGAGGTTATGTTGAAGGGTATATAAAAAAGAGTTATCTTTTTGATAAGGAGTTTTATGGGGAACCTCTTATGCTTTCCGAATATGAGATTTCACGTCTCAAAGAGATTGAAAGAAAGAGGGAACTTAGAAGGCTTGAAAAGGAAAGAAAAGATAATGCAAAAATTAGGGAAGAGAGAAAGAGCAGAGCTTATGCTAAAATAGGTAGCGATACTAAGAATGTTATTGGTATGAACTACTCTTCTACTTCTAAGTATCTTAGAAAAAATGGTTTTAAAGAAGATCTCTCTTATGCTGAAAATGCTACAAAAACTATTAAGTTTAAAAAAGGAAATAATCTTTTTTATGCAACTCTTCACAATGGATCTATAGTAGGATTTTCGATTATAAATAATGTTGATGGTTTTGATGAAGGAGAACTTGATGTTATGCTCCTTAACTATGTTGGAGAGATTTTCTATGATGTAGAGGAGGAGTATAAAATTAACGATAATATTGTTAAATACTTCTCTAAAACAGAGAAAAAGAGAGTTCCTATTGTGATAAAGGATGATAATTCAAAGCCGAAATCTACTATTGAAATTATTGTTGGTCAATTTTCAGGGATCGAATAGAACTGTTTTTCAAGAGATTAAAAAAGCTCCAAAAATTTTGGAGCTTTTTTACTTTCAGTAGATCTTAATTATTTCTTTTTCTTTCTTCTCTTTTTTCTAAAACTTTTGTTTTTATCAACCTTTTCAGAGTTTAAGATATTTCTATTTTCAGGTTTAAAATATTGCATCATTGACCTGTGAAGCTTTCTTATTTTATCCCCTTTAGGTATGTACAACTCCTCTCCCGATATAGGATCTTTACCCGTATAGTACATTGATGCTGCTATAACGGAAGGAGAAGGTATAAAATCTTGCACTTGATCTATTCTAATCTTATTCTCTTTCAGATAGTTCATCATTTTTACCATATCATTTTCACTGCAACCCGGAAATGATGATATTAGGTATGGTAATACATATTGTTCTTTTGTAGATGCTTTTTCAAAAATTTCCTTAAACTTTTCATAGTACTTAATAGGAGGTTTATACATATATTTTAAGACTTTATCAACTGTATGTTCAGGAGCTATCTTTAACAAGCCGGATGTATATTTTTTGGCAATCTCCTCAATATATTTGGGATCTTCCAATGCAAGTTCATGTCTTATTCCACTGTTTATAAATATTTTCTTATACTTTGAACTTTTTCTGTACAGCTCTAAAATATGTTTGTGAGAACTATTAAGATTTGGGCATATATTGGGAAATACACATGAAGGTCTCCTACATTTTTTACAGATAGATTTGTCAATACCCCCCATATCGTACATATTTGCACTGGGACCACCAAGATCTGTAATAGTTTTTCCTTTATGTCTTTTAACCTCTCTTAAAATAGATTTTTCAGATCTACTCTGTATAAATTTCCCCTGATGCTGTCCTATTGCACAGAAGCTACATCCACCAAAACAACCTCTGTGTATGGTAATGGAGTTTCTTATCATCTCATAAGCGGGAATATGGTTTTTATATATAGGATGAGGCTTATTTTCATAATCCAGATCGTAGTAACTATCCATCTCATCCTTATTAAGAGGTAAAATAGGAGGATTGACAACCAATGATCTTGAATCAAACTTTTGAACAAAACCACACTCTAAATATGGGTTAGAGTTTTGATGAGTAGTTTTTATAAAATCACTGTATTTATTTTTATCTTTTAGTATATCTTTTACATCAGGAAGAGTGATATATTTGTAAGATTGTGGTAGTTCTTCACTCTCTTTTTTTATCCAAGCTAAATTTTTTATTGTTTTTATTGATTCAAAATCATTGTTTTTTACGGCTTCTGCAAACTCTATAACAGGTTTTTCTCCTTGTCCATAGATCAGATAGTCAGCTTTTGAATCAAAAAGGATAGAGTTTCTAACCTTCTCCTGCCAATAATCAAAATGGGGAAATCTCCTAAGACTTGCTTCTACACCTCCAAGTAATGTTATGGATCCCTTAAAAAGTTTTTTTATTATATTGGTATATATTATAACTGCTCTATCGGGTCTTCTTATTGTAGATCCTTTCTCTCTGTAAACATCATCACTTCTATACTTTTTCATTGCTGTATAGTTGTTTATCATACTGTCAACATTGCCCGAAGTTATTCCAAAAAATAGCTTTGGTTTTGGCAGTTTTAAAAAATCATCATCAGATTCTATATCGGGAGCTGCAATCACTCCCACTTTAAAACCCTTTGATAGGAGAACATTACCAATTATTGCAGTACCAAATGAAGGATGATCTATATAGGCATCTCCGGTAAGCAGAACAATGTCTAAGTAATCCCAGTTTAGAGCTTTCATCTCATCTATGTTCATTGGTAGAAAAATAGGTGTCTCCTTAAAACTTTATCTTCTTAATTATAAAAATCCGAAGCATTATTTTACTTCGGATTTCTATTTTAAAACTATTCTGCTATCTAATACTAAATTCCGTAAGTAGCAATATCTTTTATCTCATCCTCTATCCTAAGAAGTTGATTGTACTTTGCTATTCTGTCTGTTCTTGAAGCAGATCCTGTTTTTATTTGACCTGAATTAACAGCAACGGCTAAATCGGCAATAAATGTATCCTCTGTTTCTCCCGATCTGTGGGAAATTACGGCTGTATAACCTGCTCTATATGCCATATTTATAGCGTCTAATGTTTCTGTTAGTGTACCAATTTGGTTTAGCTTTATAAGTATTGAGTTTCCAATCTTTTTATCAATACCGTTTTTCAATCTTTCCATATTTGTTACAAACAGATCATCTCCTACTATCTGAACTCTATCACCTATTTTGTCAGTTAGAAGTTTCCATCCTTGCCAATCATCTTCAGCCATTCCATCTTCAATAGAAAATATAGGATATTTCTTAACAAGTTTATCATAGTATTCTACCATCTGTTTAGGTGTAAGTTTTTTGTTTTCAGATGCCAATATGTATCTATCACTATTTTTATCGTAGAACTCGCTTGAAGCCGGATCTAGGGTTATAAAAATATCTTCACCCGGTTTATATCCTGCTTCCTCAATAGCTTTTACTATGAGAGATAAAGCCTCATCATTTGATTTAAGATTTGGTGCAAATCCACCCTCATCTCCCACTGCGGTATTGTACTTTTTCTCTTTTAGAACCTCTTTAAGTTTATGGAAAACTTCAGCTCCCATTCTTAAAGCTTCTGAAAAGCAAGAAGCTCCAAGTGGCATAACCATAAACTCTTGGAAATCAACATTATTATCAGCGTGAGATCCACCATTTAAAATATTCATCATTGGTGCAGGTAGTTTCTTTGCGTTAACTCCGCCAATATATTGAAATAAAGGCATTCCTTTTGATTTTGCTGCAGCTCTGGCAACTGCAAGAGAAACTCCTAAAATAGCATTAGCTCCAAGTTTTGATTTATTTGGTGTGCCATCAAGCTTTATCATTGCGTTATCAATTAAAACTTGATCTGTAGCATAGTATCCAATAATTTCAGGTGCAATAATCTCATTAACATTCTGAACAGCTTTTAGAACACCTTTTCCAGAAAATCTTGATTGATCTCCATCTCTTAGCTCATGTGCTTCATGTTCTCCGGTAGATGCTCCTGAAGGTACAATAGCTCTTTCAACGGTTCCATCTTCTAAAGTTACTTCAACTTCAACAGTAGGATTTCCACGGCTGTCTAAAACTTCTCTAGCGTAAATATCTAAAATTTCCGGCATTGTTTCTCCTTACCACTTATATTTTTTATTATACTCTTTTTTTACCATCTCGTAAAACTTTTGTGAAGAATATTTAGCATTTTTATCTATTTTAATCTTGTTACTACTGAAAATAAGAAACCTGTAAAAGTTTATTGGTTTTGAGAATGCTATTCCCGTATGAGAGTTCTTTATTTTATCATCAAGATTGAGATTTATAAATTTATCGGCAAATAGAATACCTGATGAAAATGTTATTAAGCCTGCCATAAGAAACCCCTTTACAAGACCTAATACAAGTCCTATACTTTTATCAAAGAAACTGTTGGGTATTTTTGCAAGCTTTGTTAATCTCGAATATATTAAGACAGTTATTATCATTATAATTATGTAACTTAAAGCCCATGAAATTATAGAGGCAAAAATAAAACCGGTGTATTTAATAGCTATTGGTCTAATTATAGGAACAAATATGGGTGCAAGAACAATTGAAAGAAAGTTTTTCTCAAAATAGAATTTCCTTCCTACAGAACCTGTAGAGTAGCCCAAAAGTCCAAAGTAGAACATTAAAACATAAATTAGAATATCAATAACCTGCACACTACCTCCCAAGTAATGATTTTAACATGGATACTCTTAGTTTATCACAATCTAAGGTTGAAAGTTTTACACCCTCCTTATAGGAAATTCCTCCTCTTGTAAATTGATAGTAGTAGCTTTTAAGTTTAGGAACTTCCAAATATTTATAGCCATAATCCTTTAGAATCATAAGCTTAAATAAAATTTCCATAAAAGATTTATAGCTTAAACTATCTCTTTCCATCATCTTTAGAGTTTGATCTGCTATAATATCTATACGGCTTTTCTCATTTAAAATTTTTTCTTTACAATCTTTCTCAATTTTAAGGAGCTCTTTATCAAGCATTATATGATTATTTAAAATTTGTTGAGGTGTAAAACTGAAACTGTCTCTATTTGTTGTGATAATTATATCCTCATTATCACTTCCAAATTGATTTGCTCTTACGCTTACAAAACCATTGGATTCAAAACCACTTATACTACTTCTCAATCTATTTATCTCTCTTTGATATGGTAAAATATAAGCTGAATATGTTTTTAAACCTGTTCCCAAAAAGAGAATAGAGTTGGAAAGATAGCCAAAATTTTCATCAAATTGAAAAATCTTATTATCGAAACAATCAACTATTTTATCAATCTCTTTTTTACTCTCTTTTGAGATTTTTGTACTGCTGTAACTTACAATGGATAGGTGATTATTGTAGTTTGTAAGAATAAATGTTTTTAGATCGTCAAAAATATAGAGCTTTACTCTTGATCTTTCAGAATGTTTAAGTTCAGGAATAATTTTTTTCTCTTTCAGGATTATGAGAGCTATTTCATCAATGTATTGTAGATCAATTTTTACATACTCTCTATCTTTTAGATTTAAAAGGGAGTTATCTACTATATCTTCAACCTGCTGAAATTCACTTTTTTTCATTTTATCGGGATAGTTAAAGCCTATAAAATTTCTTGAAATTCTTACAGCTGAGTATAGTATTGAACTCTCTTTATAGTTTGAACACCAAACTGTTTTTCTTAAAAGAGTGTCTAGTATGTCTTGATCACCACCTTTATATTCCAAACAAACTCCATTATTCTAATTGAGAATTGATCAATTTAAAAAATAAACCAATATTACATAATTATCAAGCGGGATTATGTAAAAATATGGGATTAATAATCTCTTTTAGATTCAAAATTTTCAACAATATCTCTAAGCCAATCGGTTATTTTTCTCGGCTTTGTATATGTTGAATCTGTTTTAACAAGAACAGTATAGCCTTTGGCATACATATCTTTAGCTTCATTGTCTGTAATAATATAATCAACTCTCCAGCTACTTCTCTTTATCTCTGTACTCTTTACATAAACTCTTAATACTTGATTAAATTTAGCAGCTTTTAGGTATTCGCAGTAGTTGGATCTTATAACAAAATAGTAATCCTCTCCCATATCTTCCAAACAATACTCAAATCCTAAGTTAGAGATATACTCCGTTCTTCCTCTCTCAAAATATTTTAAATAGTTGCTATTGTGGACAATTCCCCACATATCACATTCATCAAAATGTATCTTAAATTTGTGATAGAAATTATACTCTTCTAACATATTCTCTCTTCCTTAATTCTATTTACTCGGGAACATCTAGAGAAACAACTCCTTTAAGTTTCTCTTTAATTGCCGCATGTGTACTGTTTTTATCTAAAATTGTTATCTCTTTTTTCTTGAAAGATCCACCTTTTTTTAGATATACATAGCTTGTAGTATCTGAATTAAATATAGCTTCCAGAGGTATTGAAGTTACATTGTCATACTCATTTATCATAATATCACACCTACTGCTCATGCCGGGTTTTAACTTCTCGTCAATCTCCAAGATTTTAACAACAATATCAAAAACCTTTGCTCCCGATCCATCTTGATCTCTTCTGGCTAATCTTGATATGGAAACAATTTCTCCTATATATTCAGAATCTTTAAACGCATCAAGATAAACCTTTACTTTAAGACCAACCTTTATTCTTGATATATCTACCTCATTAACATAGGTATCCACCTCTATTTCAGAAAGATCAGGAAGTTCAACAAGAGACATTCCACTCCATGGGGTATCTCCAATCTGAATTTTTGACATTCTGCCATTTTTCCAAGTTTTTGCATAAACAACAAGACCACCCTCCGGTGCTGTCAACCTTAAATTTTCCAGTTGTTTTTTCTGATTGTAAAGTTCCATTTCAGCTTTTCTGTATTTAGATTGAAGCCTTTTTCTTTCAGTGGCGTTTATAATTTTCTGTAATTTTAACTTCTCTTTATTCTCAATATAATTGTTACTTGTTATCTTAAATTGAATTTTTTTCTCTTCCTGTTTTGATTTTGATTCAAATTCAATATTATTCATGCCCATCTTTTCCAATTGGTATCTGTATTCAGCATTCTCTAAACTAAGTTCCATCTGCTTTATTTGAAATTGATGGTTTGCATCGGACTTTTCCAACTCTGCCTTTAGTGTGTTTAGTTCATTTTCTTTAGCTTCAACTTTTAGCTGTGCTTCTTCGGGATCTAATTGCAAAAGATAATCACCCTTTTTAACCTTTGTACCCTCAGGAACTATATCTATAATTTTACCTAAACCTCTAACCATAGGAGCATTTACCACTGTAGATTTTTTAGCTCTAACTTCTCCCGTTTCAGATATTAGGACATCAAATTTACCGTTTTTTATATCAATAGATGGGGTAGTAGCAGTTTTATCACTACATGAAAAAAGGTAAATTAGAGTTGATAATATGTATAAGTATTTAATATATTTCATAGTCTTTAAAGCCCACTTTATTACTTCTTTGGTTTCTACACAAAGATTGATACAGTAATGATCAATCTTTGTAGGCATTCTAATTTAGTATCAAAGAGAGTTAAAAGAAATAAAAACCTTAAATTTGTAGTAAATTTGTCTTTATTCCGAAACAACTAAATTTTAAAATCTAAATAAAGATAATTTTATATTGCTAAACACAGATCAAGTTGTTATTTTTACATTTCCAGCGGCATTCACTCCGGTTGTACCGGTAGACCGCACAAACTAAGGAGGTATTCTAATATGACAGAAAAAAAAGTTGATGACCAGGAGATCTGGATCGATGACATCTCAGAATTGGAGTCCGATGAGTATACAGCGGAACAAATTGAGGAGATGAACGCATTCTATGATAGTTCAATGAACGATATCAAGAGAGGCGAAGTGGTTGACGGTAAAATTATCAATATCAGCCCAATAGGGGTTGCAGTTGATATTGGATTCAAAAGTGAGGGTCTAATCTCAAGCGAGGAGTTTGATGATATTGATAGTTTTAATCCTGGTGACTCAATTAGAGTTTATTTAGAATCTGTAGAAGGTAAAGATGGTAAGTTGGTTCTTTCTAAGAAAAAAGCTGATTTCTTGGCTGTTTGGGAAGATATCAGAAAGTTCCATGAAGAGCAAACTATCATTAAAGGTAAGTGTCTTAGAAGAGTTAAGGGTGGTATTGTAGTTGATGTACTTGGTATTGATGCTTTCTTACCTGGATCTCAAATTGATGTTTACCCTGTAAGAGATTTTGATGCTTTAATCAGCCAAACAATGGAGTTCAAAATTGTTAAGCTTAACGAGCAGAGAAAAAATATTGTACTTTCAAGAAAGATTATTCTTGAAGGTGAGCTTTTTGCCAGAAGAGATAAAACTCTTGAAGAGATTAAAGTTGGCGATGTAAAAGAAGCTATTGTTAAAAACATTACTGATTTTGGTGTTTTTGTTGACATAAACGGTTTAGACGGTCTTATCTACATTACTGATCTTTCTTGGGGTAGAGTAAACCACCCTAGTGAAATCTGTAAGTTAGATCAAACTATCAATGTTCAAATTCTTGATATTGACTATGACAAGAAGAGAGTTTCTGCCGGTCTTAAGCAACTAGCTCCACACCCTTGGGAAGGTATTGAAGAGAAATATCCTGTTGGTTCTAAGGTTACAGGTAAGGTTGTAAGCATTACTGATTACGGTGCTTTCATTGAGATTGAAAAAGGTATTGAGGGACTTATCCACATTACTGAGATGAGCTGGGTTCAGCATGCTAAACACCCTTCACACTACTTACACCTAGGTGATGTTGTTGAAGCTGTTGTTCTTTCTATCAAGAAGGAAGAAAAGAAGATTAGTCTTGGTATCAAGCAATTAGAACCTGATCCTTGGGCTATTATTGAAGAAAAATATCCTGTTGGTTCTAAGCACTCAGGTATTATCAGAAATCTAACTGCTTTTGGTGCTTTTGTTGAGCTTGAAGAGGGTATTGATGGTCTTATTCATATAAGTGATCTTTCTTGGACTAAGAAAATTAGACACCCTAAAGATCTCGTTAAAAAAGGTCAAGAGATTGAGGTGATGGTTCTTGATATAAATAGAGAAGAGAGAAGAATTTCATTAGGTCACAAGCAACTTACTGAAGATCCTTGGGAAGCTCACTCTAGAAACTTATCTGTAGGATCTATTGTTTCAGGTGTTGTTATTAAGACAATTGAGAAAGGTTTTATTGTTTCTATAGAAAGTGAAGATGAAAAAGTTGAAGCATTTCTTAAAAAATCAGCTTTAGATCTATATCCAAACCTTAAAGAGGGTGATAGTGTAGATATGAAAGTTGATACATTTGATAGAGACTCTAAGAGAGTCATGTTAAGTGGATACAACGAAGATGCTGCATCTGATTCAGATATCAAAAACTATTCAAGACCTGATGAAGATTAGTATTTAGTATTGATCATTTTATAAGAGGTTGAACTTTGTTTGACCTCTAGTATTGAAAAAGGTCTCAACTTTGAGACCTTTTTCTTATTATTATATTTTTAATAAAATTTCGTAAAGGGTTAAAAAGGAATCATTATTATAAATTAGTTTATTAAGAAGATCCAATAATACCCCCTTTACAAACTAATCTTTTACACCTTTCCACATCATAACTAGAAAGTAGATAAAGAGAAAAAATATTATTCCAATTGAGAAGCTTGGTCTATTATAGGTCAAAAAAAGCTCTCCATCTATAAAAATAGATATAATAGAATCGACTATTACTACCAAAAAAAGAACACTCAAAGATCTCATTCTAACTATCATGGTAGAATCATTCTCTCTCTTACTTTTTGATCCCCCTATCAAAAGAAATGAGATTAAAAGAGAAATTGTAGTAATATTTTTTACCCCCTCTTTATTAATTCCTAATGTTGTAATAGAGCCAACTATAAAAAATAAAATCGATAAAATAAGCACACCAAATCCAAGCTTATAAAAAAGGTTTGGTAAAAGTTTCAATCCATCTGTTTTTAACTTCATAATAGACTCCTTATAATTACTTTATTCTTAATTATTTGTAACAAAGAATAAACCTAGTCTAGAAAAGTAAATTGAAACCAATGATTATACAAGTTCCGCATGACAAGATGCTTCCTAAAACTACTCCTCAACCTAATGATCCTGCCCCAGGAAGAAGACAGCTACCACCCCAAGCTCCACCAATTGCTCCTTCTATATCGTTTCCGATAACATCACCGGAAGAAAGTTCTCTAGAACTAGAATAAGATGGATCTATCATTTTAAACCATTTAATTTTATTATTCTTCCAGTAAATAGTACTTGAGTTCCCGGTACTAATTCCCATCAATAGAGCATTTTTTTCCTCTATAGATAAATTAGAGGCTTCTATTATATTTTCAAAATTTTCAAGATGACTAATAATTCTATCAGAAGATAAATTATTAAAATTACTCATTGAAAATGCATAATTATAAAATTCATCTGACCCATTTAAATTCTTTAATGCATTTTCAATATTTCCGGTTAAAACCGGGTTTGCAAAACTATTAAACCAAGCTAAAGGAAAAGACAAAGTGTCTAGTTCATAAGTTAATATACCTCCTAAAGAAGGATCATTTTTTATTACAGTATTTGTGGCATCAGTTACTAACTTTATAATTTTAAAGTTAGTCCACTCTCCTTTAGGAAATCCCTCAGGATATTTATTTAGAAGAACTTCATAAGTTTTTTCAACTAAATAATTATGACCTTTCCCTACTATGGATCTATCTTCTATAGTTTTACCTACTCTATAATCTTCATAAACATCTATTTTTGTAGGATTTTCTTCACAAGAAAAGAAAAGTACAGCTGACATCAAAAAAAGACCAACAAGAAAAAATTTAATTTTCATAAATCTTACTGCTTAAATATTGATATAATTAATCGAAACCATAAGTGCACTATGTAAACATAATAATGCAGAATATATCAAAAGTCAATAAAAATTATCTCATATCTTATAATCTAATCTCTATTAAAGGAAACTATCCCTCCTACTGGTAATGTCCAGAAAATTGTGTCCTTTTATCTCATCTCTAACATCTCATTTAATCTTTTTTGACTGTTTTTAAAATTTGAAACAGGATATTTATCCCAATTTCTTTTCTCTTTATCCATTAAAATATATCATATAAGGTTTAATTCACTTCTTTCATCAGTAAATAAATTTTTAGCATAGGTTATCTTCTTTATTTACCCTTTCTATCCAATTAGTAGTATGGATCATATTTTGTATATCATAGGGGAATTCTAAATAAGAAACCACATATTTATTATCTTTTTCATTAAAGTGACTCTTTATTGAGCTATACACTAATTTTCATTTATTTAAAAACTTCTCTAGTTCCAATAAGACATCTTCTTTTGAATAATTATTGTCTCCTCTTTTTTGAAAACAGAATGAAAATCAGATAGAAATTCTTGCCATTTATTAGATCTTATTCTAGATTTTAAGTTCTTTAACTTATAAAATAAACATGTCTGTAAAGGTATTCCCGGAAATTCCTCTTGAAGAGCTTTTTTAATACGCTTAAAACCATCTGCAATACATAATAAGCTTTTTCTAAAACCTCTTCTTCGTAAGTCTATAAATATCTCTTTATAGCCTAAAGAGGATTCAGATGGATAATTATAAATTCCTAAAATTTCTCTTTTTAGATCCTTAGTAACTCCCATAATTACATGAAAAGCCTCTTTGTCAACCTCTCTATTTCTCCTTATAGGCAAATAAGTAGCATCAATGTATATGAAATAATACTCTTTAGACAGCTTCTTGTTTTGCCAAGCTTCTCTCATTTCTGTAAACTGTGAT
>PDON01000043.1 GCA_002742935.1 Candidatus Cloacimonadota bacterium
CAATAAAAAAAATACTATTACTTACAGAAGAGCAAAAATATCTTGCTAAATTATTTGGATTTTAAAATGGGTGTTAAATTTCGGAAGACAGGAAAAAGTTTACACTCTTTTGTTTTAGTTTATATTTTCTCTCTCTTTAATTGTTGGATTTATTGATTAAAATTTATTATATTAGCCCTTTACATTGTTGCTGGGTATTTTATCCGATTGATTGGTATCTTTATTAAAACTACTCTTGTTGTAAGAGTTATTTCTTTATCATAATTTTATAGGATTTAATGTGGATTCTACTTATGTAAAAATGGAAAATATTACTAAAACATTTGGAAGCGTTGTAGCTAATAAAAATGTAAGTTTCAAAGTAAAAAAGGGTGAAATCTATGCTCTTTTAGGTGAAAATGGAGCAGGTAAGAGTACCCTTATGAATATGCTTTCAGGTATATATAGACCTAATAGTGGTACCATATACATTAAGGGTAAAAAGGTTGATTTTACAAAACCTTCAGATTCTATTGAATCCGGTATTGGTATGATACATCAACACTTTAAGCTTGTTGATGTTATGACTGCTAAGGAAAATATTATACTGGGTCAAGAGCGTAGTATTTTCATTAATAAAAAAAAGCTTAGTGAAAAAATAAATAAAATATGTGAAAGATTTGGTCTCTACATTGATCCTGATAAAAAAGTTTATGATATGTCTGTAAGTGAAAAGCAGACTGTTGAGATTTTAAAGGTTCTCTATAGAGGTGCAGATATCCTTATTCTTGATGAGCCAACAGCTGTTTTAACTCCTCAAGAGACTGAAAAGCTTTTTGAAATTCTTAGAACTATGAAAAAAGAGGGTTGTGCAATTATTATTATCACCCACAAGCTCAATGAGGTTATGGAGATAAGTGATTGGGTAACTGTTTTAAGAAAGGGTGAGAGTGTAGGTTCTGTTAAAACTTCCGATAGTACACCTAAAAGTCTAACGGAACTTATGGTTGGGAGATCTGTTGATTTAAAGATTTCAAAGGGAGCTTTAGGAAGTAGAGATGATATTCTTACTGTTGACTCTTTAACCTATAAAGATGGGGAAGGGGTAAAGAAGCTTGATAATGTGAGTTTTAAAATGAGAGCAGGTGAGATTTTAGGTGTTGCAGGGATTGCAGGTTCCGGACAAAAGGAGCTTTGTGAAATTTTAGCAGGATTACTAAAGGCTGATTCCGGTAGTATTCTTTTTAAAAATGAGAATATTGTAGGTAAAAACTCCAGAGATATTATCTCTTTAGGTATAACAATGAGCTTTATTCCTGAAGATAGGCTTGGTATGGGTCTTGTAGCCTCAATGGATATGGTTGATAATATTATTTTGAAGGATTATTATAAGCAAAAATCAATCTTTTTGGATAGAAAACCTTCGGCTGAAAAAGCTAAGAAGATCATTAAAGATTTAGATGTTCAAACTCCGGGTATCTTTAATCCTGTAAAGGAGATGTCAGGTGGAAATATCCAAAAAGTTTTACTTGGAAGAGAGCTTGATTTTAATCCTAGTCTAATTATTACCGCATATCCTACAAGAGGCTTGGATATTGGTTCTTCACATCTTATTTATGATATACTAAACGAGCAGAAAAGCAAAGGTGTTCCAGTTTTATACATTGGAGAAGATTTAGATGTTCTTATTCAGCTGTGTGATAAGATTATGGTTTTGGCTGATGGTAAAAATGGTGGTGTTGTTAATGCTGAAGAGACCAATAAGGAGGAGCTTGGATTGATGATGACCTCAGGAGCAAATAATCCTAAGGCTAAGGCTCGTAAAATTTTAGGTAGAACAGGGGGGGAGTAGTTTGTTTAAAGTTGAAAAGCGTAACGGGTGCTCAAAAACTCTTAATTTAAAGGTTAGAATTAGTGCTGTTATTTTAGCTCTTTTAACATCAGCACTTTTTGTTCTTATTATGGATAAAAATCCTATAGATGTTTATGGTTCAATGATAAATGGAGCTTTTGGAACTTCTTACAGAATTCATGAAACATTTATAAAGTCTATACCTCTTATTATTACCTCTATTGGTATCTCTATAGCTTTTAGAATGAAGTTTTGGAACATTGGTGCTGAAGGTCAGATTATGATGGGGGCTTTTGCTGCTACATTTATGGCTTTAACTTTTGATAACTTACCATCATATATCCTTCTTCCTCTAATGTTTGTATCAGCTTCCATTATGGGTGGTCTATGGGGGCTTATTCCCGGATACTTTAAAGCCAGATTTAAAACAAATGAGACAATATTTACTCTAATGATGAACTATGTTGCAATAAAATGGATAACTTACTTACAATATGGTCCTTGGAAAGATCCTAAATCGTTGGGTTTTCCTAAAATAAGAAATTTTACTGAAAATGGTGTTCTACCAAATTTCCTGGGTATTCATCTGGGGTGGGTAATAGCTCTTTTAATAGTTGTTTTTATTCATTTTTACATAAAAAAAACCAAAAGTGGTTTTGAGATAAATGTAGTTGGAGAAAGTGAAAACACTGCAAGATACGCAGGAATGAATGTTAAAGCCATAATAATGAGAACAATTTTTTTGAGTGGTGCAATCTGTGGAATAGCGGGTATGATTCAAGCCAGTGCCGTAAACAAAACATTGAATGTTCAACTTAGTGGCGGTGTTGGTTATACTGCAATTATAACAGCTTGGCTTTCGGGACTTTCAGCTCCAATTATAATTGTTGTTTCATTTCTTTTTGCTGCAATGGTTCAAGGAGGAACTTTTATTCAGCTTGTATATCAGATACCTCAAAGTGCAGCAGAGATACTTCAAGGTATGATCCTCTTTTTTGTGCTTGGAAGTGAATTTTTTATAAGATTTAAATTAGTTAAAGTTAAATAGGTTTAAGATATGTTGACTACATTTTTAGCGGCAACTGTGGTAGCAGGAACTCCTCTATTATTCGCAATACTTGGAGAACTTATTACTGAAAAAGCAGGAAAACTTAATCTTGGTGTTGAAGGTATGATGCTTTTAGGTGCAGTCTCTTCATTTTTGGCTGTTCTTTATACTGAAAGTCCCTATTTTTCACTGTTAGCAGCAATGTTAGCAGGAGCATCGGGAGCTTTTATTTTTGCATTCCTTACCATATCTCTAAGAGCTAATCAGGTGGTAACGGGTTTAGCTCTAACAATATTTGGAACCGGTGTTTCAAGCTTTCTTGGTAAAGATTTGATGGGTTTGGTTGTCCCTGATTCCGTTAAGCTGTTTTTTAAAGAGTTTAAAATCCCTTTTTTAGGTGATATTCCCGTTATAGGAGAGGCTTTTTTTAATCAAGGTATATTTGTATATTTAGGTTATTTATCTGTTATTTTAGTTGGAATTTATCTGTTTAACACAAGGTTCGGTTTATATTTAAGAGCTATTGGTGAAAATAATTCAGCTTCAGATGCTGCGGGTATTGGTATAACTTTATATAAATATGTTCATGTTTTAATAGGTGGTGCTTTATGCGGTCTTGCAGGTGCATATCTTTCTCTTGTTTATGTTCCTTCATGGCAAGAAAATGTTACTGCCGGTAGGGGATGGATAGCTGTTGCTTTAGTTATTTTTTCTAAATGGAGTCCTTACAGGGCTTTATTAGGAGCTTTTATTTTTGGAGGATTGGATATTATAGGCTTTAGGTTACAAAAGTTTGAGATACATATTTCTCAATATTTAATAGATATGTTGCCATATTTAGTTACAATTATTATTCTTGTTTTGGCATCTATTAGAAAATCCAAGGAAAGTTCTCCACCTGCAGAGTTGGGAAACTCATACTATAGAGAAGATAGATAATTTTAAATGAATAGATCTCTTTTTATGTTTATAATAGTATAATTTATTTCTGTTATTTTATCTGACTTTTCTTATATTGTAGAGGGGTGAACTTAGAGAATATTTTTACTCTTGGTGTTGAATAATTTTATATATTTTAACCAGCTTTCTTGTTTTATTGTTAGGATTAAGTTGTTCTAGAAAGCTCTTTTTTTGTTAGATTCTTAATATGTTTAAATTTTAAAATTTGAACCAGTCTTAAAAGGTTAAAACAGTATGAATTTTAGATATAAAGGTATATTACCAAGTCAAGCTAAAAAATTGATAGTATATATTTTTTTAATCTTTGCTTTTTTTTCAGTTTTTTTTATAAGTGCAAATCTATATTTTTTTAATATCTCCCTTGATCTACACATAGAAAGAGTTGCTTCTATTCAATCTCAACTTGATATATCATCAATTATGCAGACTAAGTTTCAATCAACTTTGAATATTTTTTATGAGTTGAAAGATAGTAAAAATATTGATGAAGCTAATTTAAATAAAGGTAGACTCAATAAATTTATTAATGATTTTAATAAGGTTGCTTCTGTTTTAGAAAATGGAGGAGTTTTTGATTACTTAGTTCCTTTAAGTTTTAATAATAAAATTGAATTTAGGGATAGAATAAGGTATAAAAAAAGATTTAGTAAAGAGTTTGATATCCAACTTAAAGGTATTAAACCTCTTATTTCTCGAATAGAGCTTTTAATTGAACAGTTTTACCAACTAAAGATAGAGAGTTTAGAAAGCTCTGAAAAATTACCTTTTGATTCTTTTTTTAAAAATCTAAATAATACTTTTATAGAGTTGGAAGAGAGTATAAACCATCTCTATTTTGAAGCGAAAGGTAATTTAGATAGCGAAAATAAAGATTTTTACGATAGTGAAAATTTTATTAAAAACTTCAATATAGTTTCCTTTTTTATTATTCTATTTCTCACCGCTCTTTTTATATTTATAAGTTTTAGAAAAGTTTTACATATTATATATGAAAAAGAGAGTGTGAAAAGGTTAAATGATAAACTTCTAAAAGCTGTAAACTGGGCTTCTTGTTCAATAATTATAACGGATCAAAGTGGAAATATTGAGTATGTTAACCATGCTTTTGAGAAAAATAGCGGATATTTAGCAGAAAATGTATTGGGAAAAAGACCGTCTATTTTAAAAAGTGGTCATCACAAAAGCAGTTTTTACGAAGATTTATGGGATACAATTTCTAAAGGTAAGATTTGGAACTCCGTAATTTGTAATAAGAGAGCTGATTCTACTCTTTTCCGTGAAAAAGTTTCTATTATTCCTATAATTAAAGAGGATAATAGTATAGATGGTTACATTGGTATAAAAGATGATATTACAGATGTATTAGATCTTATCTCTAAGTTTGAAGATAGTAAAGCGATGGAGATGATTTTTGATAAGGCACCAATAGGAATAATGCTCATTAGTATGGATAAAAAAATTATTAAAATGAACAATGAAGCTGCTTTAATTCTGAAATATGATAGCTTAGAGGAAGCTGAAAGATCTATGTACGGAAAATTATGCTTTGAGAATTTTTGCTCTGCTACCAAGGATAGTTGTCCTATAATTAATCTAAAAAAGAAGAGTGTTATTCTGGAAGAAAAATTAATGTGGACAAAGGATAGAAGTTTAACACCTGTATTAAAAAGCGTCATACCTATTAAATATAATTCTAAAAATATTCTTCTTGAGATGTTTGTAGATATAAAGAGTATTAAAACAGTTGAGATGAAAGAGAGAAAATTAAGTAAAGCAAAAACTAATCTTCTAAACAACATTATTTATGAAGTTGAAATTTTTATGGATGAAGTTATAGAAAAAGTTGCTGCTTTAGAAAACAAAAAAGAAAATACTCATAAAAATAATCTACTTACCTCTATTGAAAATTCTAAGTCTAATCTTTTGAATTTTATTAATACTACTGTTGGTTTTTTAGATTTTGAGATTGAAAAAACGAAGGTTAAGGAGCATTCAATTGAGCTCGATTCTCTCATTTTTTCTATTGTAAAACAGTTTAAAGTTCCTGCTATGAAAAAATCTTTAGAACTGTTAGTTGATATATCTTACAATATTTTTAATTGTTATATATGTGATTCTATAATAATTGCCAATATCCTTATGAATTTAATTGATAATGCAATAAAGTTTACAAAATCAGGTCAGGTTGTTACGAAAGTATCGCTAATTGACAGTAAGGATGATAGTGAAGTTTTAAAGTTTAGTATTGAAGACTCCGGTATTGGTATAACTTCTGAGAATAGAGATAAGGTTTTTGAAGAGTTTATACAGTTGGATGAAAATAATAAAGAAAATTCTAAAGGTTCCGGCCTTGGTACAACCATAGCTAAAAATTTAACAGAGCTGATAGGTGGAAGTATAGAGCTCCTTTCTCCTAACCCTAATTTGTATATATCTAAAGATCCCGGTTCAGTATTTTCTTTTAAACTTAAACTAAAAAAGGATAAGGTAAACAAAGAGATAACTAAGAACCCTATCCATTTGGAAAATTTATCTGTACTAATAATAGATGCAAATCAATTTTCTATTGAGATTCTTTATAATCTTTTGAGTAACCACTATACTGTTAGTGCTGAGATTAACCCTAAAAATATTGATAACTACTTTCATAAAATTAAAGATTTGATAATTGTAGATGTTAACTCTTTGGAAAAATCTTTTAGTAAACTACAAGAGTTTAAAAAAATAGTACCGACAATAAAAATTGTACTCATTGGTCTTGATTTGACTAATATTACTTCTAGTATGGAAGCAATAATTGATTTAAAATTAAAGAAACCAATAATGAAAAATTATCTGATTGACGGTATTTCAAATCTATTTCCGGATAAAGTTTTTTTTGAATAATACTCTTTTGTATATTTTTATTCTTAATTATTTTATGCAGATATACTTTTAAAGCTTTGTAAAAATACGGAGATTTAATGAAAAACTATAAAGAGGTTGTATACGCTTTAAATGAGATTGGTATTGCTTTAAGTTTTCAAACCGATATAAATAAACTTCTTGTCATTATGGTGGATAAGATAATTAATTTTATAAATTGTGATGCTTGTTCAATATTTTTGAGAGAAAGAGATCCTGACAGATTGTTTTTTAGGGTCAGTAAAACTATATCAATGAATGTTCAATCAATTAAAGATATACCTATACCTTTTTCTGAAGAGTCTATTGCCGGATACTCTGCGGTAAATAAGAAGCTGTTAAATATAGATGATTGTTACAATCTAAAGAGTACTCTTCCTTATAAGTTTAATAGAAACTATGACAAAATTTCAGGATATAGGACTAAATCTATGCTTTGTGTACCTATAGTAGATAGAAATAAAGATCTTTTGGGGGTACTTCAAATAATAAATAAACTTAATGAAATAACAGGCGAGGTTGTATCTTTTGATAAAGAGTGTGAATTAATAGCTGAATCTTTAGTTAGTCAAGCATCTATAGCAATTTCAAATTTTAACTTAATTGAAAAGAATAAAAATCTGTATAAAAGTTTAGTTGCATCATTTACTGAAGCTATTGAAGCAAGAAGCCCCCATACAGCAGGACATTCAAGTAGAGTTAAACTCCTTTCAGTCCTCATTGCTAAAGCTATAAATAGAGTTAAATATGGAAAATTTAAAGATTTTAGTTTTAGTGATAGTCAAATTGAAGAGTTAAGTTTTTCGGCTATATTGCATGATGTAGGAAAGATCTCTATTCCTGAAAAAATTTTAGAAAAAGTAAATAAATTAACAGATGAAGAGATGAGAGCTATTGAGGAGAGATTTGAAGCTATACGACTCTCTATCTTGAAGTATGATGGCAATAATAGTGCAAAAGCTATTAGAGAAATAGATGAAGATTATAAATTTTTGAAGAGTAAATCTATTTCGGGAAAGCCTTTAACCAATGAGGAGATAGATAGGATTAAATATATATCAAAAAAAGAGTTTTCTCTTTCGAACGGTAAATATAAACTTTTTTTGAACAATGATGAGGTAACAAAACTTCTCATTAAAAACGGATCTTTTACAGTTGATGAGTATGAGATTATGAAAAAGCATGTGTTATATACACATGAAATTTTAAAAGAGATACCTTTTACAGATGAACTAAAAAATGTTTGTGAGTACGCTTCCAAACATCATGAGCTTTTAGATGGTAGCGGATATCCAAATAATTTAACAGAAAAAGCTATACCTTTACAATCAAGAATTTTAACAATAGCAGATATATTTGAAGCTCTTACAGCATTGGACAGACCTTATAAAGAATCTAAGCCAATTGATATCTCTTTAAAGATTTTATATGATCAAGTTTCAAAAGGTAAGTTGGATAAAGATGTTTTTGATGTATTTGTTAAAGAAAGGGTTTATGAAGAGTATCTTAATAGTAGAGATATA
Source organism: Candidatus Cloacimonadota bacterium (assembly GCA_002742935.1). Lineage (GTDB taxonomy): Bacteria > UBA4055 > UBA4055 > UBA4055 > UBA4055. Next base: position 8,267 of record PDON01000043.1, read on the forward strand.
AAAGAGGATTGAACCAATTCTCTCTCAAAACTGTAAAAAATAATAACAAATGTTGATTTTTGTATATTTTTGTTCTATACTTAATATATTAGGTGGTTAAAAATATGCAATTATACTTTTGCTTTTTCTGACACAGACTAATTTATAAATTAACTATCTTAATTAAATGTGGAGTTGTATATGAGGTTTTTAATCTTGTTTATTGTTGGTGTTACCATTTTTTCCTGTTCCTTAGGTAAAAAATCAGATGGTAATGTTGAAGTGGTGAAAAATGGAGTAAAACCTTTGGATCCAAATTTTAAAATTGATCTTGAGTATGTTGGAGAGATAAAATCTGATGAAAAAAACTCATTTGGTCAAGCTTATGCTATTAGCATGGATTCAAAAGGGGATATCTATTTAACTGAGCAGTATAGAATGATCCACAAATATAACGGCAAAGGTAACTTTATCAAGAACATTGGTAAAAATGGTGGAGGTCCCGGTGAATATTCATATCTTGTTACATCATTTGTCTCTATGGATACTGTCTACGCTATAGATGCCGCTTCCCAGAAATGTATAAAGTATGATCTAGATGGTAACTATCTAAGTGATTTCCCTCTCAAAGGGTCATTTCCTGGAATGGTGTACAGTTCTAATGATAATCTTGTTGGGTTAGTTATCAAGAATGTTATGAATGAAAATAAGATTATGATGAGGTACTATCTCTCAATACTTAACAGGGATATAAGTTTTAAAGAGATTCTTTTTGAAGATAGTCTTTTCTTGGATCCAAATAATATGGGAGCTCTTATGGATATGGGTATGCTTGCAATGCTTGTAACTTTGGATAAAGATGGATACTATATGGCTGAGAGTAGTGAGAACATATATAAGATAAACTACTATGATAAAGATGGAAATTTAACAAAGGAGATAACAAAAAACTACGCTAAGATACCATACTCCAAAAAAGAGATTGAGCTTACCAACAAAGTTATTGGCGAAATGTTTAAGAAGGCTCTAACCCCTCAATTGGCAGAGAGTATGAAGTTTGACAAGAAGTATAAAAGAGCTATTAACGATATAAAGTCAGATCATCTAAACAGATTATGGGTTAATGGTGGAAACAAAGATATTCAAACCTTTGACTTCCCTTTAAAATATGATATTTTTAAGGATGGTAAGTTTATAAATAGTGTACCTCTAATGGATGGCGACAATCCTATTCTTATGACAGGACAAACATTTATTTTAGGTGATAGACTCTTTGTTAACGATATGAAAAACAGTAAGGTTAAAATGTATAAAATATTAAATTAATTTGGAGAATAATATGACAAAAGGACAAATAAGAATTACTGTAGTAATAGGAATATTGATTCTTATCTTACTTTTTGGAAGTAAAACATTTATCAGTATCCCTGCAGGACAAACAGGAGTTGCAACTCTGTTTGGTAGTGTACAGGATAAATCCTATAAAGAGGGTTTACATTTCCCTATAAATCCTCTTTATGAGTGGCATATCTATGATACAAGGGAGCAGACACACTTAGAGGTTGCAAATGTACCTTCCCAAGATCAACTTCAGACAAAACTTGAAGTTAGCGTTCAGTATAGAATAGTAAGCGATCAAGCACCTCTAATTCTTCAAGAAACAGGTAGCTTTAACAAGCTTATTCAGGTTCATTTAGTTCCAAAGCTTAGATCTCTTTTAAGAGAGCAAGGTAAGACAATTAAAAGAGCTGAAGATTTTTTTAAGGAAGAAACTCAAGAAACATTACAAGCTCAACTTCTTTCGGGTCTATCTGAATATTTAGCTCCAAAGGGTATAGATGTTAGTGCTGTTTTAATTAGAGATATTCAACTTCCTCCTTTTATTACAAAGGCTATTGAATCTAAAAAGGAGAGAGAGCAAGAGGTTGAAAAGCAGAAAGCTGAGCTTGAAAGGTATAAAACAGAGCAGCAACAAAAAATTGCTTTTGCAAAGGCTGAAAGAGTAGCAGCTGAAGAGGAAGCTAAAAAGATCAAAACTTTGGCAGATGCTGAATCTTACAGAATCTCTAAAATTAATAAAGCTATTGCTGATAACTCAAACTATATCAAATTGCAATCTTTGGAAGCTTTAAAAGCTATATCTAAAGATAAGACTGCTAAAATATACTTTATTAACGGAGATAGTCCTAATCCTCTACCTCTTATGAATATTGGTAATAAGTGAATTTAAAAAGTAGTTTTTTGACTATATTTAGGAATAAAAACAATATTATAATTGCACTCATAAGTTGTATGTTTTATATTCTCATAGTTATTCATTTCTAATTGTCCTTTCTTTAAACCTTGAGCAGTTCGAGGAAAGGATGGTTAGAAATTAAGAATAAGTTAAACTTTGTGATTCCTCCAGTGGAACAGGAGGTTTACCGATTTTAATTATTTTCATCTTTTTCATAATAAATATAGCATTTTTATTTTTACATATTCCATTTTTTAATTTATAATCAAATATCAATTCATTATCAACTATCTTTGACTCAAAGCATTTATTGAATAATCTGTTAGGATAATCATTTGCTATTTTACAAATTTCTAAATCGTGAGTAGCAATAATACCTATGGCATTTTTATTTATAAGATTCTCAATTATCTTGATTGTACCTGCTTTTTTATCATCTGAGTTAGTTCCTCTTAAAATCTCATCAAGAATTACAAAACATTTAGATACTTTTAAATTATCTATAATTTCTCTCAACCGCCTGATTTCAGCATAAAAATACGATTCTTTTCTATCTAATGAATCTGTCTGACGCATTGAAACAACTATTTTTAAAGGATTGATATTTGCTTTAGTTGCACAAACGCAAGACCCTATTCCAGCCAAAAGCATATTTATTCCTAAAGTTCTTAAAAATGTACTTTTACCAGACATATTGGAACCTGTTAAAATAATTAAATTATTATTATTAAAGCTGATTGAATTACAAATTCGTACATTTCTATTAACAAGAGGGTGTCCTAAGTTCTCAACATCAATACGATTTTCATTATTCAATAAAGGAAACACGAATTTAGGGTTATTATATGAAAAATTTGCCAAACTATTTAACATTTCAAATTCACCTATAACACTTAACCATTTTTCTATTTCTCTACAATGATTTTGTTTCCATTTCAAAAGAGAGTTTAATGCATGCAAATGAAACAAAAATATTCCATTTAAAAATAAAAAAGCCATCCCATTTTGAACACTTTCAATATTTGAAAATAACATAGAAAGTGTCTTTATTTTCCTACTTGCTGAATTAGAGTTATCAGAAAGTTTTGTTTGTAATTCACTAAGTCTACTACTTTTAAATTGTTTTTTCTCTATTTCCGATAAAATATCTCCATACTTGTTAATTATTTCAGAAACTTTATCCACCTCTAATAGATTTTTTTTTACTTCTTTAATCTTACAAGAAGCAATGATTAGATTAATAATGAAAATTGAAGTTGTTATCGATATATACGAAGGATTGTAGATAGTAGCAATAATAGAAAACACAAATATTATCGGCAAAATATAAATTAGAATATTTAATAATTTTGAGAATTGTTTTTCTTTTTTCTTTGACCAAGAAATTAAGTTTTCGTAATTTGATTTGCTGTCTTTATTTATTTTAGCAATAGCCATTAACTTTTGTCGCCATTCAATTTCTTTTGTCAATTCTTGAACTGCCTGTTGATTTAGTTTTATTTCATTTTCAGGAAGTTTTTCTAACAATAAATTAGATAAGTATTTATACCCTACGTAAGTTGATGTTCTATTTATATTTTGAAATAACGAATTTTCTCCAAAAATATCTAAATCATAAGTGTATATATGTTTATGGTCAATAAATTCTTTTCCGTTCTCAAAAGGTATGGTTATTCCATCTAAATATGATATTTCATCTGAATTTATAGATATGATATTCTTATTAAATAATTTTTCCCAAGATATAGTATTATGTATTTTAATTAACACCAAGAAAATAAAAAATAGTAAAACACTACAAACTTCAAAAATATGATGTTCTGTAAAAAATGGATTATATATGCAAAAAACAAATAGTATTACAACCAACAACCGAATTACGCTTATTGTATTATATCTCTTTTTTAATTTATTGTAATTTTCTAAATGTTTTTCTTTTGCTTTCTTATAGTATGTCATTTTTTATAACCTACTTTTATTTTATATTTTATTGTATTGTTTATCATAATATATTGCTAGATTTTTCTTCAGTTTTATAGCATTTTATCTAATACTTGCTAATAACGATCGAAGTATGCTCTTTGCATCTACTTTCTTTCTGCTATATCAACTTATATTGCTCCAAAAGTTAGATTGCCTAGAAATTAGTAGTTAAAGGAATTCATCTATTAATTATCAATTTTCAGTTAAGACAAAACCTTACATTTTACTTTAAAAGTACATGTATAAGGTTAAATAGATTTAGTTTGAGGTGGTTTAGGGTATTCTACTTAATAAAAAAACTTTTCTCTCCTAAATAGCTCCCATCTTTAATAAATTTAAGGGTATATGATCCTGATTTAAGTTTTTTTTTACAATTTCCATCTATGGTATATTTACCCATTGATACATCATAACTTTTACTATAAAACTCCACTCTTTTTCCATCTTTATACCACTCTTCAGTAAGTTCAAAAGATCCACTATTTTCAGAAATTAGTGATAGAGTATAACCTATTTTCCCAAATTCAAAACCATTAAAAATATCATTTTTTACTCTGTATTTAGAATCTAACCCTTTTTCTCCAAGTGGATAAAAATCCAGATCAACAAATTTTAGATTTACTCTACTCTCTTCAATCCTTTTTATATTTTCAGGATTTTTAACCGGAGTTTTTTTTATAGTTTGCTGTTGTAAAATACAAGACGTAAGCATAACAGCTAAAATTATTGTTAATAAAAATCTCATATTACCCTCACTTTATAACTAATCCACTAAATCATTAGCCTATAAATATAAGCTTTTATCTATAAATTTCTAAATCTTTTAACACTCTATTCAATAGTAACCTGATCTAAAAATAACCACATAATTGGAATATTAAGATCTTTTGCTACCTCTTCTCGATTAAATGAGTTAGCTTTAACCCTAATATATCTGGCTTTAAAATCTCCGAATACAGAGTACTCCTTAATAGATTTGCCCTCTTTACTACTATAGTTGCTATTATCGCTGTATACTGTTTCATAATTTAGATTATCTGAAGAGATACTTATCTCCAACTTTTTTGGAAGAAAGATATGCACCTCTTTCCTTTCAAGTAGATTTAAGTTAACCTTACTAAAGTTTACAATCTCTTCTAAATCTATATAGAGATTAATACCCTCTTCAAACCCTTGCCAACCTTCGCTAGTGTGATCTAAACCTCCATAAACACCATCACTTAAACCATATTCAAAAGTTGAAGGATATTTATGGCTAAAAGGCTTATTGTAATAGCTCCTCTTTCCAAAACCCTTATGACTACTTATCACTAAAGTTTGATCCTTACCTATCTGCTTCCCATTTAGTAGTTGTCTTGCTACAAATTTTACAGAACTCTCAATCTCAATAGGTTTTTCATAAAGCTTAAACTCTCCACCCATTGAGTAGTAGATCTCAGAACCTATAATCTCAGAATCAACGGTGATTAAATATCTTCCATCTATAAATTTTCTGGTTATATCCAATACTGTTGAACCGGTTCCATGATTATATCCTAAACTATCCAAAATCTTATACTGATACGGTAATTTAGCCTTAAATTTTTCCCAACACTTATCCTCACTGCTACACCAAGCTGTCTCAGAAAGAGCAACTAATCTCGGAAGTAACATATATTCAGCATGAGATTCAGTTGGAACCCACTCTGTCCAAAGGCACCCTTCCGTTCCAAGTATAAAATCTTTCTCTTTACCTTCTAGTTTAGAAGGTATAGGGTTATAGCTATAGACCCTTTTTATAGGACTATATCCACCAAAAGCTCTTGCTTCACTTCCCTCATCACTCTGATAATGATCAAAATATAGATGTGAATTAGGTACCATTACAGCCCTGTTACCATTTTTACAAGCCTCAATTCCACCATCCTCATTCTGCCAAGAAAAAACAATAGCATTTGGAGCTAATCCACCCTCTAAAATTTCATCCCAACCCAATAGATCCTTTCCTCTACTATTGAGAAACTTCTCTATCCTCTTTATGAAGTAACTTTGAAGCTCCTTACTATCCTTTAAACCGTGCTCTTCCATTCTCTTTTTACACAATGGACACTTATCCCAATTGGTTTTGCAAGCTTCATCACCACCAATGTGAAAATATTTTGAAGGGAAAAGAGGTATAACCTCATCTAAAACATTTTCAATAAAGGTAAAAACCTCCTCTTTACCACCACAGAAAATATCATCGTTTGGCCAGTATGACCCTGTTGGAACAGTAACCTTTTGATTAAAACAACCAAGCTCCGGATAAGCAGCTATAACCTCAACACTATGACCCGGCATCTCTATTTCAGGAATAATCTCAATAGATCTATCCTTTGCATACTCAACTATCTCTCTAATTTCATCTTGGGTATAGTAACCACCGTAACTTCTCTCTTCCCCCTCCTTCTCCTCTTCACGAGAGAGCCAGCTACCGGTTCTAGGAGCTCTCCACGCAGAGATCTCTTGAAGTTTAGGATATTTTTTTATCTCAACTCTCCAACCATTATCATCTGTTAGATGCCAGTGAAAACTATTTAATTTATAAAATGCTAATATATCAATATATTTCTTAATAAAATCAGCTTTAAAAAAGTGTCTGCTCACATCTAAGTGCATACCTCTATAACCAAGGCTAGGCTTATCCTCAATATATATCTTTTTAAGCTTTAGCTCTTCTCTATCAGAGTCAAAAATAGATTCATCAAACAATTGTATTAGGGATAGCAGACCATAAAGAAACCCCTTCTCCTCTTTGGATTTTATAGTAATACTCTCATCTATATCCAAAATATAGGACTCATGGGAAAGAGAGCTATTGAGTTCTAGATCTATCTTAAACTTACTATCCCTTTTAAAACCAATATTAAACTTAGAGTAAAGATCTTTTATAAAGGTACTAAATTTATAGTTTTCAAAATTTTCTATATATATCGAAAGGTTTTTGGGAAGTTTAATAAAACCTTCTCTTTTGCTAATTTTATATGGTTTAGGCACAATATTCATATTTAAACCCCTTTTTCATTTTATGAAATATAATAGGATATCCTTTCCTATCAAATATTAAATAAAAATTTCTATAAAAAGTTTAATCCATATTTATAATTTCATTTTCAAACTAAAATTGATTATAATATAAAGGTAAGTGTATATCACATAAGGAAAGATAATGAAACTACCAATCGGAATACAAACATTTAGTAAAATTCGTGAAGATGATTATGTATACATAGACAAAACTAAAGAAGCACTAGAGTTAATAGAACAATATCAATACATATTTCTTTCTCGTCCTCGAAGATTTGGGAAATCTCTATTTTTAGATACCTTGAAATCTATTTTTGAAGGCAATAAAGAATATTTTAGGGGCTTATATATTGAGGATAGATACGATTTTAATCAAAAATTTCCTGTAATTCATATTAGTTTTGCCGGAAACCTTTCAACAAAAGAGGGTATAGATGGAGTTTTTAACTATATTCTAAAAAAAAATATTGAAGCTCTAAAGGTAAATATTGATAATGATTTAGATATTCCCAACAAACTATCAGAACTAATTCAAAAAACCTATGAAAAGTATAACCAAAAAGTTGTCGTTTTAGTTGATGAGTACGACAAACCTATCTTAGATAATATTACAGAACCAATAATGAGGGAATATGCAAATAAGAGCTTAAAAGCTTTTTATGAAATATTAAAAAGATCGGATAAATATCTAAAGTTTGTATTCTTAACCGGAGTAAGTAAGTTTTCAAAAGTTTCCATTTTTTCAGGATTAAATAATCTAAAGGATATATCTTTAGAGGAGAAGTTTGGTAATATTTGTGGCTATACCCATGAAGATATAGAAACAAATTTTAATCCATTATTACAAGGTGTTGATTTAGAGAAGTTAAAAGAGTGGTATAATGGGTATTACTTCTTAAAAGATAAGGTTTATAACCCTTTTGATATTTTGCTATTTATCAGTGAAAATTTCACTTATAAGAACTATTGGTTTGAAACAGGGAACCCTTCATTTTTAATTGAGCTTATCAAAAAGAACAACTACTATCTACCAAATCTTGAAAATATAGTTGTTGGAGAGGAGATTTTAAACTCTTTTGATGTCGAAAATATCAATTTAGAAACACTGCTTTTTCAAACAGGGTATTTGACTATAAAAAAGAGGTTTGAAAAGAGAAATAAAATAAAATTCTCTTTAAAAATTCCAAACTTAGAAGTAAAAGTTTCTCTAAACTCTGCAGTTTTAAATAAACTTGTAAGCAATATATCTCAAAAAGAGAAGAATCAAGATGATGCTTATGACTCCCTATTTGATGCAAAACTAGAGGATTTTAAAACTAGTTTAATCTCACTATTCGCTTCGTTACCATATCAAAATTATGTTAAAAACAATATAAATATCTATGAAGGGTTTTATGCTAGTGTAATCTACTCCTATCTTGCTTCTCTTGGATTCCCCATAAGCGTAGAGGAGAGTACAAATATGGGTAGGTTGGATATGAGTCTTCTTGTAAATAATCACAGATATATTTTTGAGTTTAAGGTTGGTAATGAAAATGCTCTTTCCCAAATTAAATACAACAGATACTATGAAAAGTTTATCAGTGAGAATAGCGATATATATTTAGTGGGAATAAATTTTGATGAAGAGAAGAAAAATATAAGAAGTTTTGAGTGGGAAAAATTTAGATAGAAGTATAGTGTAAATATATAGTGGGTTAGAAATAAGTGTTAAATTTTAATGAGAATTGTGAATGAAATCATTAAATTTTTTTATCATAGTTTTACTTTGTCTACTCTCTCTTAGTTGTTCTAAAAAGAGAGAAATTAAACTTAATCTTCCTCAGAAAACAAGAGATTATAAGATTATTCATAACAAAAATCAGCCTTTGGATAAAGATTTTTATTATAAAACAGAGAAACTGTTTACAATCAATAGTGAAAATTCTAACCCATATATTAGCTTCCCTTTGTCGTTTGATGTTGATTCCAAAGGGGATATTTTCATTTTGGATAGTAGAGAGTCCATTATCTATAAATATAATAGAGATGGTAAATTTCTTAAAAAATTTGGTAAAAAGGGTCAAGGTCCAGGGGAAACAGTCGATCCTAGTTTTTTGTGTATAATTAATGATACAATCTATTACGGTGGAGTTAGAACCCAAAATATTGTTATCTGTTCAAATGAGGGAGAGTTTATCAAAAAAATAGAACTACCTATTCGAAATGGTAACCCTGAGTTTACTACTAGATTTAATAATGATAAGATTATCTCTCAAATATTCTCTATTGAAAAATCGGAAGGTAAAACGAGGATTAGAGTTGCTGTTTTTGATAAAGAGTTTCAGCTTAAAAACCTACTCAGTGATGTGAGTTTTGAGATGGGAGGTCTCCCTAACTCTTTAACACCTTTTACCTGTTCAGAGGATAAAATTTATGTGGCTCACAATAGTGACAATGAATATGCTATCGATATTTATAACAGGTATGGAGAATTAGAGACTACTATAAAAAAGAATTATCATAAAATAGAGTTTAATGATATAGATTTTGGTAAAAAAATTAAGAGTAAGCTTACCAAAAAGTCTATAGTTGGAATGTTTTATGATAAAAAAAGATCCTTACTACTTGTGAAAAGATCTTTTAAGAGAGATGAAAATAATAGAAATAGATTTTTAGTTGATGTTTTCAAGGATAATAAGTTTATCAATACCGTCGACTTGGATATAGGTAAAAGTCGTGATTTTTTCAATCCTCTGTTGCAGGTTAAAATTATAGGGGATAGAATTTATGTTAAAAATCAAGATTTATCTGTATATAAAATAAAAGATTAGAGGAGTTTTTAGTAAATTTATTTACCTTAGGGGATAGGCTATTATTTTAAAATAAATATTTCATTGGTAAAACAATAAATTCCTCTCTACTGTAATAAGCTAATTATGGAATCATATTTATCATTTCATTTTCAAATCAAAATTGATTATAATATAAGGTAAGGGTATATCACATAAGGAGAGAGTATGAAATTACCAATTGGAATACAGACATTTAGTGAAATTCGTGAAGATGACTATATCTATATGGATAAAACTAAAGAAGCACTGGAGCTAATAGAACAATATAAATATATATTTCTTTCTCGTCCTCGAAGATTTGGGAAATCTCTATTTTTAGATACTTTAAAATCTATTTTTGAAGGCAAGAAAGAGTATTTTAAGGGCTTATATATTGAGGATAGATACGATTTCAATCAAAAATTTCCTGTAATTCATATCAGTTTTTCCGGAGATTTACAAACAGATGATGGCTTAAAACAAACCTTTCAAAGAATATTTAGAGCGAACCAAGAATCTTTGGATATTTCTTGTCCAAAGGATTTTAATTTTGAAAGTTGCCTTGTTCACTTAATAAGAGAAGCTTATAAAAAATATAACCAAAAAGTTGTTGTTTTAATTGATGAATATGATAAACCAATTTTAGATAATATAGGTAATAATGAAGTTTTAAAAAGGAGAAGAGAACAACTAAAAAGTTTTTATGGCGTATTAAAAGATAACGATAAATATCTAAGATTTGTATTCTTAACAGGAGTAAGTAAGTTTTCAAAAGTTTCTATTTTTTCAGGATTAAACAATCTTGAGGATATAACTTTAAGTAGCAATTTTGGAAATATCTGTGGTTATACACATAATGATATAGAGACAACTTTTAAACCATTATTAGAAGGTGTTGATTTAGAGAAGTTAAAACATTGGTATAATGGGTACTACTTTTTGAAGGATAAGGTTTATAATCCTTTTGATATTCTACTCTTTATAAGAGGTAATTTCAGCTATAAAAACTATTGGTTTGAAACAGGGAACCCTTCATTTTTAATTGAGCTTATCAAAAAGAACAACTACTATCTTCCAAACCTTGAAAATATAGTTGTTGGAGAGGAGATTTTAAACTCTTTTGATCTTGAAGATATCAACTTAGAAACACTACTTTTTCAAACAGGGTACTTAACTATAAAAAAGAGGTTTGAAAAGAGAAATAAAATTAAATTCTCTTTAAAAGTTCCAAACTTAGAAGTAAGAGTTTCTCTAAACTCTGTAGTTTTAAATAAACTTGTAAGCAATATATCTCAAAAAGAGAAGAATCAAGATGATGCTTATGATTCTCTATTTGATGCAAAGCTAGAAGATTTTAAAACGAGTTTAATCTCTCTATTCGCTTCTCTTCCTTACCAAAACTATGTTAAAAACAATATAAATGTTTACGAAGGTTTTTATTCTAGTGTAATCTACTCCTACCTCGCTTCTCTTGGATTCCCTATAAGTGTAGAGGAGAGTACAAATATGGGAAGATTGGATATGAGTTTACTTGTAAACAATCACAGATATATTTTTGAGTTTAAGGTTGGTAATGAAAATGCTCTTGCTCAAATTAAAGAGAGTAGATATTATGAAAAATTTCTTAGTGAGAATAGCGATATATATCTAGTTGGGATAAATTTTGATGAAGAGAAAAAAAATATAAGTAGTTTTGAATGGGAAAAGTTTAGATAAGGTTTTACGGACTTTCGAGAAACTTTGACTTTTTCCTGTCTTCCGAAATTTAACACCCATTTTAAAATCCAAATAATTTAGCAAGATATTTTTGCTCTTCTGTAAGTAATAGTATTTTTTTTATTG
>PDON01000044.1 GCA_002742935.1 Candidatus Cloacimonadota bacterium
TAAAAGCCAAAGATAAGGCTCTTGTTGAAAGAAATGATTTAAAAAAAGATATTCCAAAAGAGGAAAAGAAAGCTGTTTTTAAACAATTTTCTGCTAAAGATTTTATTTTAAATTTCAGTAACTACAGTTCAATAATAGTTTTTAAGGATAGAATTATAGTTTATCCTCTTAATATTGAGAATGAAATTGTTAAGCTTAATGAGTACAACAAAGAGTTTGTAGAACTGGATAACTCTATAGAGATTCCTATTAGTTTGAAAACTAACTCTAATAAAAATTTTAAATATTCAAAACAGTTTACTTCTATTATATCAGATGAACTGGAAAATTATTTAAATCTTTTATTTGAAAGCGGAGCTGATTTTTCAAAGCTTGTAATAGTTAAGCGAAATAATAAAATATATGTGAAGTTGTTTTGATTAGGATAACAGGTGGTAAATACAGAGGGAGAACATTAAAACCATCTTCTGATAATAGTGAGCTTAGACCCACCACATCATTTTTTAGGGAGTGGCTTTTTAATGTACTCAATAACATGGTAGATCTTCATTCCGTGAATGTTCTTGATCTTTTTTCAGGTAGTGGAATTATGGGTTTTGAGTTTTTAAGCAGAGGTGCCGAAAATGTAACCTTTGTTGAGAAAAGTAGAAAAACCGTTAGGGGTATTGAATCTTTTTTAGAGTTGATAGGAGAAGGTAACTACTCTATTTTTCAAACTGATGTTATAAGATTTTTAACAAGATCAGCAAATTTGGGAAAGTTTGATATAATATTTTTAGATCCTCCTTACAATAGTGATCTAACTGAAGATGTTTTTAAAGTTTTAGAAAAAAATATAGACTCTTTGAATGAGAATACTCTGGTTATTTGCGAAACCTTCTGGAATGAAAATATTAGAAGTGATTTTTTTACACTGCTAAAAGAGAAAAAAAGCGGAACAACAAAAATTTCAATTTTTGGAAAAGAGATCCAATGATAAACTATAAAGAGATAATAGATAGAGAGGGTTTAATAAAAGTACTGCCTCTTAATATTGTTTATATTATGGATATAAAGAGGAGTAGCTCCAGTAAGTATGAACTTATAAGAGGTATTCTTAAGATTGTTCCAAATGTTCCTGAAATAATAGGAAGGTTTAAATCTTTACTCCACTTTGAATATGATATCTTTTCTTCTGATATCTATGATACCTTCTGCTCTATTGGTATAAACAGGGTTATAAACTGTATTATTGTAGATGAGATAGTTAAAAATTTGGAAAACAAATATCTAATCTCTTCTTGGAGTAGTTCACTCTTGGGTGCTTTCTACTCTTTAGAGCTTTCCAACGAGATGAAAAGCATATTTAAAGATGAGCTTTTTTTATCCTGTTTTTTTATTAATATTGGAAAAGTTTTTGTCAAAAAATATTTTCCTATTGAATATGAATCCATATACTCCCTGAAAAGATCAGATTCTGATATAATGAAATTGGAAGATCAGGTTTTGGGTGTCTCTAGTAATCAGGTTTCCTCTTATATATTGAAGTATTGTGGTTTTGATAAATCCATTTGGTCGCCTGTTGAGCTTTTGAAAGCGAATATTGATTCACTTGAAGATGAGGTCTTAAAGGAGAGTCTTTTTATATTGAAAAAATCTATGGATATGGAAAAGATATCCTCTATGCTTGGTAAAGGTGTTGTAAAGTATAAAGATGATCTTTGTAAAGGTATGGAAAAGATTAATTTAGATAAAATTTTAGAAAGTGTTCCTTTAAGATACAATGAGTTTATAGAAGATTCCGGGTATCCTTTAGAAAAGAGTAAAAGATATATAGATATATTGGAAAGTGAGAATAGGATACTTGTAAACTTGAATTCAAGGTATGAAACTATTCTTAAAGAGCTTCATGGAGAGAGGGATAAAAATAAGATTTTGGCTGAAAAGATAGAGAGCATTAATCATAAGCTTCTAAAAATAGCTTTAAAAGATCCTTTAACCGGAGCTTATAACAGGAGATATTTGAAAGAGTTTTTGGCTGTTGAATTTTCAAGAGTAAAGAGAACAAATACATATCTTTTGATAATTGCTTCCGATATAGATTTCTTTAAAAAAATAAATGACACATATGGACACTCAAACGGAGATATTGTTCTTAAAGAGGTTGTTAAGACTTTTAAAGGTTGTATAAGGGCAACTGATATTGTTTCCAGAACCGGAGGTGAGGAGTTTATAGTGGTTTGTCAGTCAGGAAAGAAAGAAAGTGGTGTTTTGATTGCCGAAAAGATAAGGAGAAGCATTGAGAAAACTCAAATAAAGTTGTTATCCGGAGAAACTATTGGTATCACTATGAGTTTTGGTGTTTCAATATTTCCAAATGAGAATAATTTGACAATTGAATCTGTTCTGGATTTTGCAGATAAAAAGCTTTACGAAGCAAAAGAAAGGGGAAGAAACAGGGTCTGTTTCTAATCTGTTTTATTGATATTTGAGTCTTAGTTAGATATGAAAATAATAGGCTGCCTTATATAAAAATTAAACCTATAAATTCAATTATAACATTATGTATAGCATTTGACTTTGTTGAAACCGTTAAAATTGGAATCTTCTAAAAGAAGGATATAATATGAGTACAATGAACCAATGTATCCTTCGAGAACTTTAAAGAATAAAACCTTATATACATTCTATTTATTACACTAAATATTAGATAAATGCTTATATCGAATTAAGGTTGTATTATCTAGGGTTTGCTGAAAAAGATAGATCTTATTAAATTGATGAGTTAATTTTAGATTGTCAGCTGTAGAATTCAGCTTTTTTAAATAGTGTCTACTGAAAAATTTATGGTTAATCTAAGAAAAAGAGGATAAAGACAGTTTATGTACTCTCTCTACCATTAATTTCTCATAACTTTTATGTTTACAATTTCTTCAGTGGAACCTAAATATATTGTATAGCTTTCTCTGGAATTTATAATATTAATTGATTTTTATCTTCCAAATGCATATAATATATTACTGTTATTTATGGATTATAGTGGTTTTCTGCTATCTCTGTTAAATTGTTGTGCCGTAGTTTAAATCATCTTTTCTCTTGATGATTTTGGTATGATTTGCTATGTTTGATATAATTAAAGGTTAGAAATGAAAACAGTTTCAATATTAGGATCCACAGGTTCTATAGGTATAAATAGTTTAAAAGTTTATGAAAATCTAAAATCAAGATTCAAACTTGAAACAATAACGGCAAACAGAAGTATTGATAAGCTTATTGAACAGGCTAAAACCTACTTTCCTAAAAGGGTGATTATAGGGGAGGAGTCTTTATTTAATGATCTTAAGAGAGAGCTTTCATCCTTTCCTATTGAGGTTTTGGCAGGCTATAACGAAATTGTTTCTCATGCAGGAGAATCAGATGTAGTACTAAATGGTTTGGTTGGTTATGCAGGGCTAAGACCTAGTTTTGAAGCTATAAAAAATGGTAAAATTTTAGCTTTAGCCAATAAAGAATCTCTTGTAATGGCAGGAGAAATATTAAAAAGAGAGGCAAAAAGTAGTGGGGCAAAAATTCTTCCGGTTGATTCGGAGCATTCTGCAATTTTTCAATCTTTGAATGGAGAGGATTACTCCAAAATAAAAAAGATTGTTCTTACAGCATCGGGAGGTCCATTTTTTAAAAGAGATATTAATTTAGATGAGGTAACTCCAAAAGAGGCTTTAAAGCATCCTAATTGGGCAATGGGTCAGAAGATCTCTATTGACTCTGCTACAATGATAAACAAGGGACTTGAACTTATTGAAGCTGTACATCTCTTTGATATTGATGAAAGTAAGATAGATGTTTTAATTCATCCTCAATCAATAGTACACTCAATGGTTGAGTATATAGATAGTTCTTTTATTGCACAGTTGGGTATTGCAGATATGAGAATCCCTATTCAGTATGCACTTACATACCCTGAAAGGTTTCCACTCAATCTTCCACAGTTAGATTTAGCTAACATTGGTAATTTACAGTTTTTTAAGCCTGATAATAGAAGGTTTCCATCAATTGATCTTTCAAGGGAGGCTATAAGAGCAAAGGGGACTATGCCGGTTGTTTTAAATGTTGTTAATGAAGCAAGTGTATATAAGTTTTTGGATGGAAAAATAAAGTTTACTGATATAGTTAAAAATTGTGAAAAAGCTATGGAGAACCATAAAAATATTCTGGATCCTGATATAGAGAGTGTACTCGAGCTTAATTGTCAACTACTTGAAGAGTTTAAATAGTATGAATAGTAAAAAACAGATACCTCAATTTAGAGACACAAACTTGACCCCCTTTAAAGAGGAAGGTACAGCTTTAAATGTTGTAGATGGTAAAGAAGTTTTAAGTCCTATTGCACCAAATGCTAAGGAAAGATTTCTTAAGAAAAAGAGATCCAAGCCAAATGCTGATTCTTTGGTTGAGAAGATATTACAGGGCGATAGAGTTTCTTTGGGTATTGCTATAACTCTTATTGAGTCCACAAAATCTTCTGATAGAGATATTGCCTCCAAAATTATAGATAAAACTATCAATAGTTCGGGAAACTCTATAAGGCTCGGTATTACCGGAGTTCCGGGGGTTGGTAAGAGTACTTTTATTGAAGCTTTTGGTATGAAACTTATTGAGATGGGCAAAAAGGTTGCCGTACTTTCGGTTGATCCCAGTTCAGGCATAACCGGAGGTTCTATTCTTGGCGATAAAACAAGAATGGAGAAGCTTTCGGGCTCTGAAAAAGCTTTTATAAGACCTTCTCCTACATCCGGTTCTTTAGGAGGTGTAAATAAAAAGACAAGAGAGACTATATACCTTTGTGAAGCTGCGGGTTATGATGTTATCATTGTTGAGACTGTTGGAGTAGGACAAAGTGAGACTTTAGTACATTCTATGACAGATTTTTTTCTTCTTCTTGAGCTTGCTGGTGCCGGAGATGAACTTCAAGGAATAAAAAAAGGTATTATGGAGATGGCTGATGCTATTGCTATAACTAAGGCTGACGGTGACAACATAGGAAAGGCTAGAATGGCGAAATCTGAAAAAGAGATTGCTCTTCATCTTTCAAGAAATATTACAAACTATTGGAAGATTCCTGTAATGCTAACCTCTGCCGTAACAGGTGAAGGTGTTGTTGATGTTTACAATAAGATTGAGGATTATATATCCATAATAAAGGCTAATGGAGTGTTTGAAGAGAAGAGGAAAAGACAGCTCTTAAACTGGTTTGATTCTCTTTTGGTTGAAAGATTGGAGTATTCATTTAATATGGATAGTAGGGTAAGAGAGAGAAGATTAGAGATTGAGAGTGCTATTTTAGAGAATAAGATTTCTCCTGTTGATGCCAATGATGAGCTTATTAAAATATTTAGAGGGGAGAATGAGTAGTATAAAAATTATACATTGTACCAGTAGTAGTTGCGGAGTTTGTACATCTTTAACTCCTAAACTTTCTAAATTGTCGGAAGGTTTGGGTATTGACTATGAAGAGGTTGATGTAACCGTTTCAAATAGTGAAGCAATAAAGTACAGGGTTCTTTCAGCTCCAACAATCCTTTTAATGGTTGAAGGTAAGGAGTATTTGAGAGAAAATGGTTATATCTCTTTGGATAAGTTTAAGGATAAGATATTAAGAGTAAAGAGTTTAATGGATGAATAGATATATATTAGATATACTAGAAAATAGAGATGGTAAAAAAATTGTGTTTACCAACGGAGTGTTTGATATTCTCCATAAAGGTCATGTTGATTACCTGATAGAGGCTAAAAAATTGGGAGATTTTCTTATTGTAGGCATAAACTCAGATGCTTCCGTAAAGAGATTAAAGGGAGAAAATAGACCCATTAATGGTGAGGCTGACAGATCTTTTATTGTCCAAAATTTGAAAAGTGTGGATAAAACAATAATCTTTGATGATGACACCCCATATACTCTAATTAAATCTATAATGCCCGATATTTTGGTAAAGGGAGGTGATTATGATCCCAATGAAAGTGATAAAAATAGTAAAAAATATATAGTTGGTTCAGATATTGTGAGAGAGAGGGGAGGATCTGTTATCTCCATTGATCTTACAGAGGGAAGATCAACAACATCAATAATAGAAAAAGCTAAAAATAAAGGATAGGTATGCAGTTACACAGAAAGTTTATAAAAGTAGCTAGAGCAAATAAGAATAAAATTGCTATCTATGATAATGCTACTGGAAAAGAGTTAACCTACAATAAGTTGTTGATAGGTTCTCTAATTTTAGCATCATTTTTTAAAAAGAGTGACGAACAATACATTGGTGTAATGGTTCCTACTTCGGCGGGAGGTATTTTATCAATACTTGCCATACTTATGGCAGGGAAAACACCTGTTATGATAAATTACTCAACCGGAGCACAACAAAATTGTGATAGAGCCAGAAGTTTTATAGGTTTTAATACAATTGTTACTTCTAAAAAACTTTTAGACAAGCTGGAGATCTCTCCCGATGATGATATGGTTCTTTTAGAAGATCTTTTATCTACTATCGGTTCTTTTAAAAAAATATCCGCTGTTATGAAATCAAAGCTACCTTTAAAGTTTGTTCACAATGGAAGTGATGATGAAGTTTGTATAGTTCTTTTTACCAGTGGCAGTGAAAAGAGTCCTAAAGCAGTTCCTTTGACTCACAATAACATAAGTAGTAATATAGAAGGAATATCTCAACATTTTGATCTTGAGTCAAATGATATTTATGCTTCTGTTTTACCACTATTCCATGTTTTTGGTCTTACTACAACATTCTGGCTTCCTCTACTTACAGGAGCTTCCTTAATAGCCTTTGCAAATCCTCTTGAGTATAAAACTGTTGTTAGAGAAATAAAAAGGTTACAAGCTACTACCATAACAGCTACACCTACTTTCTTTAACGGTTATAATTTGAGCTCCTCACCTAAAGATCTTTCTTCTATAAGAGTAGCTGTTTCCGGAGGAGATAAGCTTTCTCCTGTGATAAAGGAGTCATTTTATAAAAAACATGGTGTTGAACTTTTAGAAGGATATGGTACAACTGAAACCTCTCCGGTAATTTCTGCAAATACTTCCAAACACAATAAGAGTGGATCCATTGGTAAAAAGCTTCCAAATGTTGAAGTTAAGATTATTGATTTTGAGACCGATGAAGAACTTTCCGTAGGAAATACTGGTAAGATATTTGTTAAAGGTGAAAATGTTATGAAGGGATACCTTCATGATATTGAAGAGACATCTCTTAGGCTTCATAAGGGTTGGTATGATACTGGAGATATGGGATTCATTGATGAAGATGGCTTTATTTGGCATAAAGGTAGATTGAAAAGATTTTTAAAAATTGGTGGAGAGATGATCTCTTTACCAAATATTGAGTATGAGGTTGAAAAGCTTCTTCCTTCAGCTTCTCTCTGTTGTGCTGTTGAGATTCCTCATCCTTCCAGAGGAGCTGAAATTTGGCTTGCGGTTACAGGTGAATTTGATGAAAAAGATTTGAAAAAAAGTTTGGGAGAGGTTCTACCTCCAATCTCAATGCCTAAAAAAATAATTAAATTCAAAGAACTTCCTCTAATGGGAAGTGGTAAGGTAAATTTTAGAGAGGTTACAGCTCTGTGTAGAAAGGTTAGGTAAACTTAGGTTATGTATAGATTTTTATTGTTTATTTCACTTCTCCTATTTTTCAGTAGTTGTGTTTACTTCAATATGTATTTTAATGGAAAGGAGTATTTTGAAAGAGGAGAAGATAAATACAGAGAGTCCAAGGAAATAACAAAAAATAACTACAATAAAAGTATAGAAGAACTTTCAAAAATTTTAGAGTTTTACCCTGAAGATGATATGGTAGATGATGCTCTATTATTGATAGGGAGATGCTATTATAGACTAGAAAACTATTTGAAAAGTAAAAGAAAGTTTAATGAACTCATAAATAACTATCCAGAATCTGAACTTTTACCACAGGCAAAAATATGGCTTAGCGAGGTTGAAATAAAGCTTGGTAATTATGAAAATGTAAAAAAATTACTCTTAGATATTAAGCCGGATTCTACTGACAAGTCATCTATGAAAACCTATTTAAAGATAAAGGGAGATCTTAAATTAAGTCAAAAAGATTCATCAGCTGCTAAAGATTTTTATGTAAAAGCTTCAAATTATGAAGAAAATAATGATGAGAGAGAGGATCTTATTAGAATTGCAGCTTTTATTTCGGAATCAAACAGAAGTTATAAAGAGGCTGACAGAAACTATCTTTTAGCATCAGAAATTACGGAAAGTAGATCTAATAAAGTTTACTATCTTTTAAAACATGGTGAAATGCTTCAAGCAAGAGGTCTTACGGATAGTGCTGTAGGTATATACAAGGAGATGCTAGATGATACTGATTTAGAGAAATATTACTCAAACATAGATTTTAATCTTGGTAAAATATATTTTCTCGCAAAGGATTATGACAAGGCTTATGAAAGATTTAATAATATTGTCCATAGCTCTGGAAAAGGTGAAGGTAAAGATAGCCTTTTGGCAGAATCATCGTACTATATTGGAGAGTATTTTCTTCTGGTAAAAAAAGAGCTTGATAAAGCTTCTTCATATTACGATTCAGTAAGTTTCTTTTACTCAAGGTCAATGTCAAGAGATAGAGCAAGGGAAAGATCAAGATCAATATTTAATAAAAACAACTATAAAAATATTATAGACAATACTCTTTTTTCTATTGATAGCTTAAAAGATGAAATAGAATCTGAAAAATCTGTTGATGATGAGATGTTTTCTGTTAAAGAAGACATGGTTTTAAAGCTTAAAAGATATGAAAAAAGGGTTGCTGATCTAAACTATAAAATAGCAAATATTTTTATTAATGAACTTAATTTGAATGATTCCTCTTTTGAGTATATTGATAGGGGTAAGGTTTATACCAAGTTTCCTCATATAGCATCAAAATGTGAGTATCTTCTAATAGATCAATATAGGGATATGGGACTCAGTGGAAAAGCGGACTCTGTTGAGACTTTAATACTAGAAAACTATCCTAAAACAAGAGCGGCAAATTTTATTAGAGTTAAAAAAAGTTTAGAACCTATAGAGATTATAGAGGATACTTTAACCTACATGTATAATCAAGCGTCAGACTTTATAATTTCTGAAGAGTATGAAAAAGCTGATAAACTATTTGATCTTCTTATAAAAAAATCAAGGGGTGAATCAATTTTTCCTAAGGTTGTTCTTTCTGCTGCCGTTTTAAATGAAAACTATCTTGGAAATAAGGAAAAATCTATAGATTATTACTCTCTTCTTAAGAAGGATTACTATAAAAAAAGTGAAGGTATCTTTGCTGCAAACAAACTTAGGGAGAGCAATGAACCTATAGAGAAGATAAAAGAGGTTGTTGAAGAGGTGGAGCTGGATGAATTTGAGAAGTGGCAACTTATGGACAGGAGAGTTAAATAGAATCTCCTGAAAAATAAAGAAGTTCATATTTGGTTTTTTGTATAGATGTTTTTAAAGTAAAGTTAAATTTTAATTAATTAAAATTTTCAAGTTACCCCTATCCTTAAACTTCTGTTTTATGATTTTTCACTAGACTCTATTTGCAGGAGTATACACCATAGAAAAACATAAAGTCAAATTAGACTAACTGGATAGATATTTAATATTTTTTGATTCTGTTTTTGAAGTTAAAAAAGCGGGCTAGTGTGAGAATCGAACTCACCCAAGACATTATTAGTGCCTCACAGCCGGATTTGAAGTCCGCGAGGGCCACCAGGACCCCATCCTAGCCCGTAGTGTCAACTACGAGAGCAAATTTACACTAATAAATTTTAAAAAGCAAGAATTTAACTTAAAATGTTGATTAATTTAATAAAAAAAAATATATTGTCTAAAAAATTAAGAGACGAAGAATGAAGATTTTGATACTATTACTATTCGTGGTTTCCTTAAATGCAGCTAAATATGCCGGAGAGTTTCTTAAAATAAATCCTGATGTTAGAAGTGAAGCTCTTGGAGGTGCTGGTTGTGCTTCAACAAACTCCTTTACATCTTTTAGAATAAACCCTTCAAACATATTGAGAGATAAGCATTTTGAGATATACTCTCAATACTCATCTCTTTACGGACCTATAGATAATAGCTTGGCATACTACCATTATATTGGTATCAACATTCCTATAAATAGTTTGGGTAGTGCTGTTTCTCTCTCTTGGGTAAGACTTGGCGTTGAGGATATTCCGTACTTTCCAAACTACTCTGATGTTGAGAGGTGGAAGATGATTGAGGCTAATAATGGTGAGCCCGGAAATAGTTCAGGAGATAAATACTTTACCGATAGAGAGGATGCTTTTTTTCTTACTTTAGCTAAAAGTTTTAATTTTACTTTAGATCTTGGTTGGGATCTGTTTAAACTTCCAATAACATTAAACAGTGGACTTAATGTAAAATATATAAACATCTCTCTTGCAGATAGAACTGCTGATGGACTTGGGTTTGATGGGGGTATCTCTCTCTTAATTGATTTAAATACTTTGAGTTCATTAAAAAATTTAAACCCCTTAAAGCTTGGTTTTTCAGTTAAAGATTTTAATAAAACCGGAATCTCTTGGTCTGATACAGCACAGGATGCAATACCCATATCTATGGTTGGAGGTATTGAATATACATTCTCATTTAGAGATATTGATACCGATATAACTTTACTATATGATCATAATTATGAAACTGAAACCAGAACTACTTCAAAAAATTACGGGGGTGAAATTCTTTACAATGATCTGATTGCTCTTAGGGTCGGTTCAGATAATGGGACCCTTGTTTTTGGAGGAGGTCTTTCCTATCTTGGTCTTTATCTGGGCTACAGCTACTCTGACAGGGATCTTGGAATTGTTAACAAGGCTTCTCTCGCATACTCTTTTTAAAATATAAATGGGAAGATAGATGAGATATTTTTTATTTTTAATTCTTTTATTTTTAATTTCTTGTGGAAAAAATCTTGATGGTATAGATAACACTCCACCACAAAAGCCTGTGATTGTATCACAAAATTATGATCCATCTTTTTATACAGAATCAGGGATTAGACCGGTTTCCAATAGTAATCATTTAAGGATTGATTGGTTTGAAAGCGAGGATGATGATATTGAGGGATATTTTCTTGAAAGAAGAGAGCTTGTAGGTAGTGATACTACTTGGATCAGAGTTAGTAATGAAATTACATCAGATACAACACTTGTAGATAATGATCTTGTTTTCGAAAATGAGGATACTCCGTCAAGA
Source organism: Candidatus Cloacimonadota bacterium (assembly GCA_002742935.1). Taxonomy (GTDB): domain Bacteria; phylum UBA4055; class UBA4055; order UBA4055; family UBA4055. Next base: position 11,273 of record PDON01000044.1, read on the forward strand.
TTTTTTTACAGAGTTATTGCTGTAGATGAAAGTGATAATATGAGTAAGCCTTCAAACACAAAAAATTTTAAGCTTCTTAAGAAAGCAAAAATACTTGACTTTTATATTTCTGATGGTAAATTAGTGATTGATGCGATCTATCAAGGTAATATTGGAAACGAAACAAAGTATGCTGTTCTGAGACTTATAAATGGCAGTAATATTGTTTACGCAGAGCCAAAAGAAGCCTTTTTGCTTGACGAAAATATTAATTTTTCAGTAGATCTTAACGAAGTTGATATTGATCTTAATAATCTGTATGCCAGAGTTGATATTGTAAATAGTATAAATGGCATACATACCGCAGGTTCGTACTCGCAGCTTAAACTTTTAGAGAATAATTAAATGATAGGAGAATGTGTGAAAAAAATTATTTCGATCCTTCTGATCCAATCTTTTCTATTTACAATGTTTGCAGAAACTACCATTGATATTTTTGATATGGATAGTTCTCCAAAAAATAGTGGTTCACTTATAGATCAAGAGATTAATAGTGGATATATAATTGGTGAAAATGATGAGATAATGATAAAAATTAATATTTGGGGAGAGGTAAAGAGAACGGGGATGTTTACAGTTCCCAGTGATACTGATCTTGTTTCCATGATCTCATTTGTAGGTGGTCCAATGGAGAATGCCAATCTTGGTTCTATTAAGATTGTCAGAACTGTTGTTGAGGAGGGTGAGGAAGCCATAATATTTGTAAATATGGAAGATTTCCTCCAAACCGGAAACTATGATTTGCTTCCTGATTTAAGACCGGGAGATACAATAATTGTTCCTGGAAATGTAATGAGTTATTTCTCTGATTTTATCAATATTGTTGCAAAATTAGCACTTATTGTTAATATATACTATACAGTTTCCAGAATAGATGACTAGAACCCTTGGTTTTTTTAGTGTCGATATCTTTTTCTAAAGGCTATTTGATAGCTTATGAAATATTTTAGGGCTCTCTTTCTTTTCTTTTAGGAGAGCTTTCTTTGTTATCAGGAGCCTATTTAACTCTCTTTGAACATAATAGAACTATCCTTGTATAACATTTGTAATTTGATGGATTTTTTAGTTAAAAAGTTTTTTACACTAAAACGATAAGTTTATTATTTTGTAATAAAATAAAAATATCATTTGATTTTTTTACAATTTTAAATTTAATTCTATGTTTCTAGTTGATTAATTGGTGTCGGAACTAAAACCTTTTTTAGATTCGGCATAATTTTAATTTTAAAAAGGTGGGGATATGAGAAGATTTGGAGTACTAATTTTCATCATGACTCTATTTATGGGTCTAGGTAGAGTCTATTCAGAACCAATACCGGCATCTGAATTTGATCCTGAAAAGGATATAAAGACTAACATGTTCGTAAATAAATCGGATCTAAAAGAGGGAGATAGTTTTAAGTTAATGATAACTTTTGATATTCCTGAAGGTTATCATATCTCTGATAATGAGTATTTTTACATAGATACAGAGGGTGCGTCAGGGTATAAATTTGGGAAGCCTGAGTTTTCTGCAAAAGATAAACATCAAGGACACCCTGTATATAAAAATAAAGCATATATAGTTGTTGAGGGTAAGTATAAAGGTAATCTTTCTCCTGAAAAAAGTACTATTACTTTTGGGCATCAAAGCTGTACCGAGTTTGGTGATGAATCTTGCTTTATGCCTGTTGATATTGAAAAGGTTATAGACTTTTCAAAGGTAAATAAAGCTGCTTTTTCAAATCTTTCGGTAAAAAATCCTGTTGTTGAGAAAAAAGAGGAGAGTGAAGATGATGAGGATCTTGATTCTGAAGAGCAGATTGCTGAGAAGATTAAAACAGCAGGTACATGGTCTCTAATGATCTTTATTTTTGCATTCCTTGGTGGTATTTTAGACAGTATGACACCTTGTGTTTATCCTATAATTCCTGTTGTAATATCATATATGGGAGCTAAATCAGAGGGTAAAAAATCAGCAGGATTTACTCTTTCTCTGTTCTTTGTTTTTGGTTTAGCTATAACATATTCTATTGTTGGACTTTTAGCCGCATTTTTAGGTGGTATATTTGGGGTTGGAGATCTCGCCGCAAATCCTTGGGTTAGAGGTGGAATTGCTGTTATATTTACAGTCTTAGCAGCTTCAATGTTTGGTCTTTACGATATAAATGTTGTTTCATCAAGTCAAAAGGCAAAGATGATGCAGAGTGGTCAAAGTAAGGCAGGTATTTTAGGGGCTGTTATTCTAGGAGCTGTTTCAGGTATTATTGCCGCTCCTTGTGTTGGTCCTGTTTTGGCAGCTCTTCTTATCCATGTTGCTACTGTTGGAGATCTTCTTTACGGTTGGTTGATCTTTATGACATTTGCTTTTGGTTTGGGTCTTCTATTCTTGGTTATTGGTACTTTCTCGGGAGCTATTCACGCTCTTCCACAAGCAGGATCATGGATGATGAATATTAAAAAGTTCTTCGGTTTTGTAATGATAGGTGCTGCTCTATTCTTTATATCAATACTAATTCCGGAGTATGTTCTATTTGGTCTTATATCAATATACACAATCTTTACTGCCGTGTATATAGGAGCTTTTAGAACGCCTGATTCAGATGCGGGATTCTTTACATATCTTGGTAAAGTTCTTGGTCTTATAATATTTATTGTTGGTGTTGTGTTTACTCTTAAAACAACTGCTAAGTTTGTAGATCTTCCTTTTGGTGGTCAGATTGTTCAATCTTCACACAATGAAAAAGCCCATGTTAACTTTAATAAAACAAATAGTAACTTAATGGTTGTTGAGGAAGCTATTGAATCTATAAAAGGAACCGATAAGCTTGTAATGGTAGATTTCTGGGCTGAGTGGTGCTTAAATTGTAAGGCACTTGATAAGAAAACTTGGAATGTTCCTTCCGTTGTGAAGTATGTTGAGAAAAAATTTGTTCCTGTTAAACTTGATATTACAGATAAGAGAAGTGAGTTTTCATCAAAGTATATATCAAAGTATAAAGATTACGGATCAACTAATCCTCCTGTAATCCTTTTCATAAATGAAAATGGTGAAGTTGTTAATAAGCTTCAAGGATTGATTGAGGGTGAGAGAATGTTAAAAAAATTGAAAAAAATTAATTAATAAGAAGGGGTAAAAAATGGCGATTAATATTACATCTGCTAATTTTGAGTCTGAAGTTTTAAAGTCTGAAGGCTTAACTATTTTAAAGTTTGGTGCTGCATGGTGCGGACCTTGTAAAAAGTTGGATCCAATTATTCAAGAGATTGCTAACGATAACGATGGTTTAAAGGTTTGTTACATTGATATTGACAGTGAAAGAGAGATTCCTGTTAACTATGGTGTTCTTTCTGTTCCTACTACTCTTTTCTTTAAAGATGGTAAGGTTTTAGATACTATTGTTGGATTGGTTCCTAAGAACAAGCTTCAAAAGGTTATTGATAAGAATAAATAGTATTTTGTCATAATAGTTTTTTTGAAAATCCCTTTTTAATTTTTAAAAGGGATTTTTTTATATCTTTAATAAAGTTTTATTTTATGAGAATATCTATTGCACTTAAAATAAAAAATTATTAGGTTCTTTGTGAATAAAATTGAGGTGTAAATGTATTTAAAAGAGAGTGAGATAATAAAGTATCTATTTGAGCAGATAGTTTTAGAGGGAAAAGATAGATATGGAAACAATCTGAAAATAAAAAAACAGAATATTTACCCTCCTAAACAGCTTGATATTCATAAAGAGTATAAAAACGGACAAAGTTCTTCAATGGTTGAGATTGATTTTGAGCTAATGGGTTGGAGTAGTTTTGGAGATGAGGAGCTTGAAAAATTTATAAAATCAATTGTTGAAAATGATGAAAATCTTTATCCTATAGTTGATATTACAGTATTTGATCTTGGAGGGGGTGGCAGGAGACAGATAAAGTTAAATATTACGTTTGTTTATACAGGATTAGATGGGTTAAATAATAGTTTTGAAAGCAATTATACTGAAGTTATTAATAAAACAAATAGTAGTTTATCTTCAACTATGTTGGAAGGTGAAAAAAATGAAATTATTAAGGATATTGAACTAAAGCTTGCTGAGATTTTTACTCTGTTAAATAGATTAAAAAAATCTTAAGTTCAAGGAAGCTGTTATAAATAGAAGGTTAACTTACTATGATAAAAGATAAATTGGATAAAGTGTTAAAAGAGATTAAAGAGATAAGTAAAGAGGCTATTTTAGTTGCTGTTTCTAAAACAAAACCTATTGAACTTCTTGAAGAAGCCTATAAGGCCGGTCAGAGAGATTTTGGTGAAAATAAGGTTCAGGAACTTGAAGTTAAAAGGAAATATTTTTTAGAGAAAGGTGTTAATGATATAAGATGGCACCTCATTGGTCATCTTCAGTCAAACAAAGCTAAGACAGCCGTTTTAAATGCTGATATTTTCCATTGCTTAGATTCTGTCAAACTTGCCAGAAGGATTAATAATCTTTCAAAAGAGTTTGATAAGGTTATGAAGGTTCTTATCCAAGTAAATTCCAGTGGGGAGGAGCAGAAATCCGGTATCTCTCCTAAAGAACTAAAATCTTTTATTGAGGATTGTAAAGATTTTGATAATATTGAGATTTTTGGTCTTATGAGTATTGGTAAGTTTAATGCTAATCCTGAAGATTCAAGAGATGAGTTTAAACTTATGAAGAGTCTCTATGATTCTATAGAAAATATTGATCAGGAAAACCTTAAGTTAGAGTTTCTCTCTATGGGAATGAGCAACGATTATCACATTGCTTTAGAGGAGGGATCTAATCTAGTCAGGGTAGGATCATCAATTTTTGGTAAAAGGAATTACGGATAAAGTATGGAACCGATTATTAAGCTATATGATACCATTTACGCAGTAGTACTGTTTATTTTAATTTCCAGAATGATTCTCTCTTTTTCAGGTAGAGGTTACGGTAAATTCTATAATTTGATATATAGTTGGTCTGAAAAAATTTTATCTCCCGTGAGAAGATTTACTCCCAGATTTGGAATGATAGATCTTTCTCCAATAATTGTTTTAGTTGGAATGAATATATTCAGATCTGTTTTAGTGGCATTTATTCTATCTGTTAGAGAGGGAAACCCTTTTGTTTTTGTTAATTATATACTTTCATCCTTACTCTCATTTGTAGGATCTCTTATAACTATATTGGCAATTATGCTGATTATTAAAATTGTTGCAAGAAGATTTAGTAATGGATATTCCCATCTGGCAAATATTCTGGATAGATTTACCTATTTTTTTACCTCTAGAGTTGGAAGATATTTAACTTTTTCTCAAAAAAGATATCTTGATTATATTTCAGTTATTATATTATTGTTGTTTTCTTTTGTAATTAACAGAATAGAGCTTCTTATTCATGGATAAAAAACTTTCCTCCCAAATATCAGACTTTAAATTTCAAAACTCCTTTTTTGGGTACGACAAAAAGAAGGTTGATGCATTTGTTAACTCTACCATTGCAAGTATAAAAAAGTTGGAAGATGAGTTTGAAAGAACCCTCAAAGAACTTCGTGATATGAAGAAATATCATGCTGAGTTTGAGGAGAAGAGAAACATAAGCAGAGAGAGGGAGAGAAAAGCTTTTTTTGATCTGGAGAATCTAAAGAGGGAGATTATTATTGAAAGCAATGAAAAGATGGAGGAGAAGCTTAAAGGTGTTGAGGAGAGAGAGAAAGCTCACTACGATATAATAAGAAAGTATAAAGATGATATTCAATCTTTAAAAAAGCTTAAGTATAGTATTATGGATCAGGTTAAATATTTAGTAAGACAACAAACCGATATGTTGGAAACATTTGAAAGAATAGAGAGAGAGAGAAAAAAAGATGGAATATAATGATTATAAAGAGATAGCTTTAGATCTAAAACTAGATTCTGATTCTGTTATTGCTTTCCATTTTGATAGTAATCAAGAGGGTGTAACTCTCTTTTTTGATAATGGATATTTAAAGCTTTACAAAATAAAAAATCTTGAAAATAGTATATTTTTAAACCTTAACGATTATCAAGATATAAAAGATGATATTAAACGAACAGCTTGGGTTAGATCTCTCATTATTGCCGGAGTTGATAAGTTTATATTCTTCTTAAATCTTGTAAGTTTAGATAGTTATGAAGCTTATACCGTTATTGATGATCATATAAATATGACAGGTAACAATATACTTAGAGGAAAAAATATTGATGAGTTTGGAGAAAGATTTCCCGATTCTACCTTCATATACAAAAATAATTATTCAAAAAAGCTAATTTCCAAATATGATAAAACTATATATTTAGGGTTTATGGGTCCTATTCCGGCAACACCTGCCGAAGAGTTTGCCTTTAGGAAGATGGGAGCAGATTCATACTGTGATCTTATAATAGATGAAGCTCTTTTGATTACACATGCCAAGAAAAGTATTACGGCAATAGGGTATAGAGTAAGTAGAGAAAATTATAGAAGAGATTTAAAAGTAGATAGAGTAGCTGATTTTCTTTCAGAAAATGGATTCTGTTAAAAATAATAGTGGAGATTTTATGGATAAGCATCTTATAGAAAAAATTATTGAAAAACTTCCTGTAATGGATAGGGTTGCTAGGGAGGTTATCTCCATTATTAATGATGAAAATACTACTTCGACACAGCTCGAAAATACCATAAAAAAGGATTCTGTTTTAACTCTAAAGGTACTTAAACTTGCAAACTCTTCATACTTTTCCCCAATGAAACCTATAACTACTACTGCCCATGCAATAAGGTACATAGGTTTTAATACTTTGAAATCTTTGGTTTATTCCATTGCTCTACAATCCATTGGTTCAACTTCCGGAAAAGCAGGGAAAGAGATAAAATATCTTCATAATAAATCTATTGGTAATGGTGTTGTTGCCATGATAGTTGGAAGGTCATATTTTAGAAAAAATAGAAAAGGGTTCTCTCCTGAAGACTATTATACTTTCTCTCTATTTCATGATATTGGCCTCATATCTTTGGTGAATTATGATTACGAAGCCTATAAAATTTTGGAAAAAAAGGTTTTTGAAGAGAGGGTACCCATTGTTAAAGCTGAAATATATTATGACCATTCTCTTATTGGTCAAAAGCTTATGGAAAAATGGCAGCTTCCAGAATCTTTTTCTCAAATGATAAAAACTCATCATCAAGAACTTGACAGTGAAGATAAGTTTTATATTACTTCTAAGATAATAAATATAGCTGAACATCTTTGCTATATAAAGGGTATTGATGGTTTTGCAGATAAAAATTTTGATATTGTTAATGAACTTATTGATTTAAACTTAGATCCTACTGAGTTTTTTAATGATAATGGAGATTTGAATGAGAGTTTTGTTGGGCAGTTTGATGAACTATTGGGAACTCTTTTAAATTGATTTTTACAATAGTTGGTGATGGAGCAGTTGGTCTCTTTATTGGCTATATTCTTTCATCCAATAATGAGAAAGTCTTTTTTAAAGGTATAGACAAAAAGAGACCTGAAAAAGTAAGAATATTGGGTAAGATGGATGATTCTTATACTCCTAAGTACATTGAAAACTACCATCAAATTACTCCAAGCTCTGTAATTATTATAGCTGTAAAGGCTTACGACCTCTCAATTGTTTTAGATGATCTAATAAGATATAATCTTGGCAATAACAGAATTATTTTAATACAAAATGGATTGAACCTTCTAAAAGAGAGAAAATCATATTTTCCAAACTGTTATAGATTTATACTAACCGCAGGTTTAAGCAGAGTTTCTTCTGAAGAAGTTATCTATAATGGTGGTGAAATTTTTATCCCCAAAAGTATGGATACAGAGATTCTTAAAGGTTTCAAGCATGAAATTACTATTTTAAGAGATGATTTGGATACAGTTGTAAACAATAAATTTATAGTAAACTGTATAATAAATCCTCTAACTACGATTTTTGGTTGTAAAAACAGAGGGATACTAAATAAAGAAGCAAAAAGTTTAGTTTTTTCCATATACCATGAAATCGGCGTTGTTTTTAATGCCCATAATATTAATTTTACCATAGGTGTTGATGAGATTCTTGAAATTTCCGATAGTGATAACAGATCTTCAATGTTTCAAGATTATGAAAATGGTAATAGTAATGAGCTTGAATTTTTAAATAGCTATCTCTTAGAGCTTGCAGAGGAGTTTAATATTTCTGTTCCGGTAAATAATATTATAACGAAGATTGTTAAATCTATGTTTGAGATAAGGGGTTTATAGTTAATGTTTAGTAGCATGTTAGAACTTTTTATTATAGGGTCATTAGCGGGCTTATTTGCAGGATTTTTGGGCGTTGGCGGAGGTGTAATCATAATTCCTGTAATGTTGATATATTTAGAGTCTATTATACCTGAAAAGTATCTTTACCTTGTTGTTAGTACCATTGCTCTTTCAGTGGCATTTACCAGTTCTATTTTTGGTTCCGTAAGACATATAAAAAATAAAAATCTTTACAATCATACACTTCTTCCCATAGCTATAGGCTCTGTTTTAGGGGCAATTCCCGGAAGTATTGTAAGTGAGCTTATATCCACCGGTAAATTGAAGGCTATACTTTCAATTATTATAGTTTTTGTATCTATAAAGATGTTAAGACCCCCAAAAAAATGTATTGAAAATGGTAAAATTGTTGATTATCCACCCTATCTTTTTCTAATAGGTTTTTTGGTTGGTGTCTTCTCAAGCCTTACAGGTCTTGGAGGTGGTGTTATTTTTGTTCCTGTTTTAACAACCT
>PDON01000045.1 GCA_002742935.1 Candidatus Cloacimonadota bacterium
CCAACAGCAGGATTAGTCCAAGTAAGTTCAACATCCAGAGTTGTTCCAACCTGAGTAGCTTCAAGATCTTCAATATTTCCCGGAGCATCAGGACCAACCCAAACTGAATAGGAAGCAGAAATTCCTTCACCAGCACTGTTAACACCTTGTACACTGTAGTCAATCATACCACCTTCACTTAGGTTGTCAGTATAATTTTCAGAGCCACCTATACTTGGATCAGAAACAGTATAAATCTGCTCTTCACCTCTTTTCACAATAACTTCATTAAGCTCTGTGAGCGAACTACCACCAACTGTAACAGATGGATTCATCCAAGAGAGATTGGCTGTTAAAGCACCCATATCACCTGCTTCCACCATAAATTCAGTAGGAGCATCAGGAGCTTCAGGACTAGCTGTTACAGCAAGCTCAAAACCATAAACAGCTTGAGGCTCTTGCTGGAAATTGGTTATTAATGAGAAAGTTCCCGGAGACAATAGCTCTGTGGAGCAAGCACCACCGGCAACCGCACCTCCTACTGCACCAACCATCGCATGAATATCATGAGAAACTCCGGTAAGCGAAGCATCAGAAATTTTAAATTGATTTAGAACACCACCTGAACCATCTTGAGTAAATAACCAAAGATATGGACCTCCTTCTGTCCATGGATCATAAGCAGATCCATAAACGGATACAGCACCGGATCCGGATTGAAGAACACTTCCTGATCTGTCAAACTCAAATATGGTATCCCAATCTCCACCCCAGAAAGTATCGTTAGAAGAATCATAAGCAATATGCCTTACTCCTGCCGGAGCTCCTTCAATAGATATTGTCTCTACCAAAGTTTGATTGGTAAAATCCATTTTAAAAACTGCGGTATTTACAGCAGAACCATAGAAGTATGTACCCCATTGGATTAGATATATGTTGGTACCATCTGTTTCAGTACCCGGAAGTCCGGCAGTTACAGACCCTCCGGCTGCCTCAAAATTCATTTGAATATCCCACTGTGCCTTTACTGTATTGACAGCACTAGGCTTATTAGGGGAAAGTTCTCTTGTGGATGGCACAACCCTTTCCTTAGCTGATAGTGGGGCTATCGCTAAAAACATTGCCGCCATCAATGAGATAATCTTTTTCATAGATTTCTCCTCCATGTTGAAATTAGACTTAAATAACTAATTTTTTAAACTATTTTTGATTCTTCTTGCTTATACACGTTCTGACTTATACTAATTTAAATCTATGAACAGGTTTTTTAAATGTCAACAAAAAAAGATAAATTAAGCCATAAATTTAGCATCAAAAATAAAAAGAAATAACTATAATTCAGGACAAACAATAGCGTAAAAAACAAAAAATAAGATAGACAATTAACAATATAGTTTAGATTAAAGCTACAGAAGAGTAATCAATAAGTATAAACATACAAATTATCTATATTACAAACTTTCCTAAAATAATTAATATGGCTATTAGTTGTGATAACAGTTAGTTTTATACAAAAAAAGAGAAACTGTTAAAGGGCAGATTATTAAGCAATAAACTTATAATATTTTAAGACTTTTCCATTTTTATGTTTTTTATTCTAAACTATAAAGTTTATTTTAGTTAAACTCTCTAGTTTGCTACTATCTATCGGATAGAATTTTTGGTTTTAAAACAAATGATCATGAGATTAAAGAGAACTAGATTTATTAAGATCAAAAGCTTAAAGGAGAAATACAGATGGGTAAAAATAGAAGACCTCACATTGGTATTTTTGGAAGAAGAAACAATGGGAAAAGCTCTCTTATAAATGCTCTCTCAGGTCAAGATATAGCAATTGTTTCCAATTTTGCCGGAACAACAACAGATCCTGTAAAAAAAGTTATGGAGATTCCGGGTATTGGTCCTGTTGTACTAATAGATACAGCAGGGATTGATGACACGGGAGAGTTGGGAGCTTTGAGGATAAAAAAAAGTTTTAAAACCATTAAACATATAGATCTTGGCATTATTGTTACAAAGGGAAATGAGTTTGATATATATGAAGAGGATCTAATTGAAAGATTTAAAAAACTAAAAACCCCTTTTATTATTGTTCATAACAGATCAGATGAAATTTTAATGAAGAATTCTTTTTCCCAAAAAATTTCAGAGAGATTTGGTACAGAACCTATTCAGTTTTCAGCAATCTTTCCAAAAAATAGGGAAGAACTAATAAGAAAAATAAAAAAAAGCACTCCTGAATCATCTTTTAAGTCAAAATCTATACTTGGAGATATTGTAAAATATGGAGATATTGTAATTTTAGTAACACCCATTGATATTGAAGCTCCTGAAGGGAGACTGATCCTACCTCAGGTTCAAACAATAAGAGATCTTTTGGATAATGACTGCATTGCTGTTGTTGTTAAGGAAAGGGAACTTGATCTCTTTTTAAAACAATTAAAAAATCCTCCGGCTTTGGTAGTTACAGACTCTCAAGAGTTTTTAAAGGTTGGAGGAACAGTTCCTAACTCAATACCTTTAACCTCATTTAGTATTCTTCTTGCAAGATTGAAAGGAGATTTTGACAAATTTTTAGAAGGTACACCCTATATAGATAAGCTCAAAGATGGCGATAATGTTCTTATTTTGGAATCATGTACACACCATGTCAGTTGTGATGATATAGGTAGAGTTAAAATACCAAGATGGTTATCATCCTTTACAGGTAAAAAACTAAACTTTGATGTAGTTTCAGGATTAGACGATATAGAAAAACCTATTGAAGAATACTCTTTAGTTGTTCAATGTGGAGGATGTGTAATAACTGACAAACAACTTCAAAATAGATTAAAACCGGCAATAGATAAAGGTATTCCTGTTTCAAACTACGGAATGGCAATATCTTATTGTCATGGAATATTTAAAAGAGCAATCAAGCCGTTTTCTCTAAATAAAACAGATGATATCTCCGAATATTTATAGGATTTTAAGATGGAGAATGTAGAAAATATATTAAATAGAGAAATCCTCCAAAAGGAGGATATAATATCACTCCTCTCACTAAAGGATAAGAGAGAAATAAAGCTTCTTCTTGATAAGGGGTATGAGATAAAAAAAAGATTTGTAGGTAACAAAGTTTACTACAGAGGTTTAATTGAATACTCAAATCTATGTGCTAAAGATTGTAACTATTGTGGTATAAGAGTATCAAATAAAAACTATAATCGATACACAATGGAAGATAGAGAGGTAGTGGAAGCTGCTACTAAAGCTTACAACTATGGCTACGGATCTATCGTTCTTCAAAGTGGAGAGAGAAGTGATAATAGTTTTGTTAAAAGAGTAGAGTCCCTCCTTAAAAAGATAAAAAATATTGGGAACGGGAAACTTGGAATAACTCTTTCTGTGGGAGAGCAGAGTGAAGAGGTGTATAGAAGATTTTTTGATGCAGGTGCTCATAGGTTTTTACTACGAATAGAAACAACAAATAGAGAACTGTACTCAAAGATTCATCCTAAAAATCAAACTTTTGAGAATAGACTAAAATCTCTTGAACTACTTAAAAAAATTGGGTATCAAACAGGAACAGGGGTTATGATTGGTCTCCCGAATCAAACTATTGAGGACTTAGCAGAAGACCTTATCTTTTTCAGAGAGTTTGATATAGATATGGTGGGAATGGGGCCTTTTATTGAAGCTGAAAATACACCAATGTATATCAATACCAAAAATAAAGATATGCTCCCTAAAATTGAGAGGTTTAATCTTACTTTAAGGATGATAGCTGTACTTAGAATAATGATGAAAGATATAAATATAGCATCATCAACAGCATTACAAACATTAGTTCCCGATGGAAGAGAACAAGGTTTAAGGTCAGGATCAAATGTTATTATGCCTAACTTAACGCCTTTTCGATATAGAGAAAATTATAAACTATATGATAAGAAACCATCTATAGATGAGGAGAATAAAGAGTATAGAGACAGTTTGGATGAGAGAGTTAAATCTGTAGGAGATACCATAGGTTACAACGAATGGGGAGATTCTCCACATTTCAAAAAGAAAAAGAGGAAAACCATTGAGTAATATTGAAAACCTTATGGAGAGGTATCTACTCTTCATAAAAAATATTGAAATGAGATCTTCACATACGGTATCATCATACAGAATGGATCTTAAACAGTTTAAAGAGTTTCTCAATGAAAATGGTATAGATGTGGCTTCAAAAATCGAAAGTAATCATCTAAGAGAATATATTCACTCTCTCCACTACAAAGGTTTGAAAGCAAGATCTATAAATAGAAAAATCAGCTCTTTAAAATCTTTTTTTAACTACTTATACAAGAGTAAACTTATGGAGAATAACCCCTCAGAAGCTCTTATCTACAGTAAAAGAGAAAAAAAGCTTCCTAACTACATCTCCAATAAGAAGATGGAGAATCTATTTGAACATTTTAAATCCAACGATTTCTTTTCAAGTAGGGAGTTCCTTATTTTTGAGCTTTTTTACTCAACAGGTATGAGACTTTCAGAGCTTTCATCTTTGAAAGTTGATGATTTTGAAAATAGAGAGTTTCTAAAGGTTTTAGGAAAAGGCAATAAATTTAGATCTATTCCTATTTCAGATAGAGTAAAGAAAGCTGTTACTTCTTATCTGCCATTCAGAGAGAAGGTTTTGAACGCTTCTTCAAAATATACTGAAAGCCTAATTATTTCTATTAGAGGAGAAAAGATTTCCAACAGGCAGATACAAAACATTGTAAAAGATGGATTGAGAAGAGTATCAAATATTACAAAAAAATCTCCACATGTTTTAAGACATACATTTGCAACACATATGTTGAATAATGGAGCTGATCTTATGAGCATAAAAGAGCTTTTAGGGCATTCTTCTCTTTCCGCAACTCAAATCTACACCCATGTTTCAATTGAAAGTTTGAGAAAGGTCTTTAAGAAAGCTCATCCTAAAGGAGAATAATTAGTGGCTAAAACCGGATATTAACCTGAGTTCTCAGGCACTCTTTTCCTATTAACAAGATCTGCTCCTGATATCCCCTTTACCATAGATTCCAAATTTTCCCCTTTTTACCAGACCACAAATAGGGATTAAAATATATTTCTAAAGCTATAAAATTAAGATTGATCTTTTCTAATTTAATTGTTAAAATGTTATGTTGTGTTGGTTAAGAATTAAATAAAATGGAGAAATTATGAAAAAAAGTACAATTTTGAGTGTTGTTATTACAGCTCTTCTTCTTATATCTAGTGTAGCGTATGGAAGTGAGAAAAAAGAGGGTATTAAGTGGCTTACCAGCTATGACAAGGCTGTAGAGCTTTCAAAAAAAGAGAAAAAACCCATATTTGTTGATTTTACCGGATCCGACTGGTGTGGTTGGTGTATGAAATTAAACGATGAGGTTTTCTCTAAAAAATCTTTCGTTGATTACCTGGAGAAAAACTTTATACCTCTGGAACTTGACTTCCCAAGTAAGAAAAAGCAGAGCGAAGAGATAAAGGAACAAAACAGTAAACTTGTTGAAAAGTATAGCGTTAGAGGATTCCCTACAATTCTTATTCTTGACAAAGAGGGTAAAGTTCTTGCTAAAACAGGATATCAACAAGGAGGCCCTGATAACTATATTAAGCATATTAAAGAGATACTTAAAAAATAGGGTATATATTTACTATTAAAACCTTTATTACTTGTTAAAAAGTTAACTTAAATGGAAAAATTATGAAAAAAATTACAATGATTTGTTTCATTATGGCTTGTCTTCTAATGTTCTCTTGTGAAAATAAGAAAGCTGAAACAAAAAACTCTAATGACACTAAAAGCAAAGAGGTTAAATCTGAACAAAAAGAGGGAGTTAAGTGGCTTATAAATTATGATAAAGCTATAGAGCTTTCAAAAAAAGAGAAGAAGCATATATTTGTTGATTTTACTGGATCTGACTGGTGTGGTTGGTGTATAAAACTAAAGGAAGAGGTTTTTTCTAAAAAATCTTTTGCTGACTATTTAGAGAAAAACTTTATCCCTCTAGAGCTTGATTTCCCTAATAAGAAAAAGCAGAGTGAAGAGATAAAAAAGCAAAATGGTGAACTGGCTAAGAAGTATGAAATTAAGGGGTTCCCTACAATTCTTATTCTTGATGAAGAAGGTAAAGTTATTGCTAAAACAGGATATCAGCAAGGTGGACCAGAAAAATATATTGAACATATTAAAGAGCTATTGAAAAATAAATAGAAAATTTATTTTTACAAAAAAATTTCAGACTATATGTTAATTATGGGTCAAAGGCAGGAAAAATCCTGCCTTTTTTATTTTTCAACTATATATAAAATTATTATCCTTGAATTTTTTGAGAAATAAAACTAATTTGTTCTTTGATTCTAACAAGTATAAGGTAAAAATGTTTAGAATAATTATAGCACTAACCTTTGCTTTCACACTATTCTCATTAGATTTGGAAGATTTTAGTAAAGTTGGGTACAAATTTGAAACCGATAGTGGATCTTTTACTATTGTTTTGTTTGAGAAAACAGCACCAAATCACTCCTCCAATTTTAAAAAACTGTTTAATAGTAACAGCTATGATAATATGAAATTTCACAGAGTGATTGCGGGATTTGTGAACCAAGTAGGGGATCCTAACACAAAGAAACTTCCAAAATCGGAGTGGGGTAGTGGTAATATTGGCGAGGATATAGATCCTGAGATAGAGAGGATCCATTTTAGAGGTTGTGTTGCTGCCGCAAGAAAACCTGATGAAATCAATAAAGAGATGAGATCCAGTGGAAGCCAATTTTATATATGTACCAGACCTCAACACCAACTTGATGGGAAATACACTATATTTGGAAGAGTTGTAGAGGGGTTTGATACTATTGATAGGATAAATAGAGTTAAAACTGATAAGAATGATATACCTATAGAAAATATAAAAATTATCTCAACGGAAACTACTAAATATTTAGATGAAGATGAGTATAATTGGGTTAAGAGACAAATGGAGAGAAAATAAAAAGAGTAGATCTCTTTAAAACAATCCTAAAACAAAAGTTTAATATACCGGAGTAAAAATGGGTTTTAAAATTCTAGTTCTGGCAAAGCAGGTTCCCGATACAAGAAATGTAGGGAAAGATGCTATGAAAGCAGATGGTACAGTTAACAGAGGTGCACTGCCGGCTATCTTCAATCCTGAAGATTTAAATGCCTTGGAACAGGCACTAATTTTAAAAGATAAGTATGAAGATACAGAGATTACAGTTATTACTATGGGTCCTCCTAGAGCTGCCGATATTATTAGAGAATCTCTTTTTAGAGGAGCTGACAAAGGTTTTTTAATAACTGACAGAAGGTTTGCCGGAGCGGATACTCTTGCAACATCCTATGTTCTCTATAAAGCAGTTGAAAAAATGGGTAAATTTGATCTTATCCTTTCCGGAAGACAAGCTATTGATGGAGATACCGCACAGGTAGGGCCTCAAACAGCTGAAAAACTAAATATCCCACAGATTACATATGCTGAGGAGATCTTAAATCTAAATGATAAAACGGTTGAGGTTAGAAGAAGAGTTGAGAGAGGTGTTGAGGTTGTAAGATCTACCATTCCAGCTCTTATTACAGTTCACAGTTCAGCTAAGGAGTGTAGAAGCAGAAACGCAATACTTACAATGAAGTATAAGTATGCGAGAACAGAAACAGAACTTCAAGATGAATCTAGAGACTATATTACAGATTCAGCATCAACAAAACCTTACTTACAGATAAGGGAGCTTAGTGTTGAGGATTTAGATTGTGAACTGCCAAAGCTTGGTCTTAACGGATCTCCAACAAAGGTAAAAGGGATTGAAAATGTAGTTCTTCAATCAAAAGACTCAAAAGTTCTTACAGACTCTGATAATGATATTAGAGAGCTTATGAATGAATTAATTACAAACCATACTCTGGGGTAAAAAGTGAATAATGTTTTTGTATATTGTGAGATTGAGGAGAATGAAGTTAGTGATGTAAGTTTAGAGCTTCTTTCTAAGGGTAGAAAACTTGCCAACGAACTAAAAGTTTCCCTCGAAGCTATTGTTATTGGAACTAAACTTAAAAATATTGGGGAAACTATTTTTCCTTACGGTGTGGATATAGTTCATATTGCAGATAATGCTAAGCTTTATCCATACACTACTATTCCTCACACAAAGATAATTGCCGAAGTTTTCAAAAAAGAGAAACCTCAAATATGTTTGATTGGTGCAACCTCAATTGGTAGAGATTTAGCTCCTAGAGTTGCCTCTATGCTTAAGGTAGGATTAACAGCAGATTGTACAGATTTGGTAATTGGTACTTATGAGGATAAGAAAAACAAAAAAACTTATGAAAATCTATTATATCAGATAAGGCCTGCTTTTGGTGGTAATATTATTGCCACAATTGTAAATCCCGATACAAAACCTCAAATGGCAACTGTTAGAGAGGGTGTCATGAAGCAGGAGATTGTTGATAGTGGTTATAAGGGTAAAGTTAAGCAAATTGATATTAGTAAAATTTTAAGTGATGATGATTTTGTTGTCTCTATCCTTGATAGGGTTATGGAGAAAAGAAGTGTAAATCTTACGGGAGCTCAAGTTATAGTATGTGGAGGCTTTGGCGTTGGCTCAAAAGAGAATTTTGAGAAACTGTTTGAACTTGCCGAAGTTATTGGCGGAGAGGTTGGAGCTACAAGAGCAGCTGTTGATGCAGGGTTCTGTTCCCACGAAAGACAGATTGGTCAAACTGGGGTAACGGTAAGACCTAAACTATACATTGCGGTTGGCATCTCCGGTGCTGTTCAACATAGAGCAGGAATGGATGGATCAAGTCAGATTATATCTATAAACACAGATAGCCAAGCTCCAATTAACAAAATAAGTGACTATACCATAATAGGGGATTGTTCAGAGATAATTCCTAAAATGATTAAATATTACAAGGAAGAATCTAAGTAATAGATTCCTTAAATTGTAGTTAATAATTATGGTTTAATAGATGAGGAAATAATGGAAAATAATTTTTATAGAGACAATGAAAGCTTAAAGTTTCATCTTTTAAATCCTTCTATGGAAAAGATTGTTACTTTAAAAGAGGATAACTACTCCTTTGCAGATAGTGATGCTGTTTATGATGAGATAGCTCCTAAAAACTATGAAGATGCTCTTGATTCATACGACAAGGTTTTAGAGATTGTTGGAGAGATATGTGGTGATGTTATAGCTCCAAATGCTGAATCTGTAGATGCTGAAGGACCTACCTTGAAAAACAATAGAGTTTACTATGCAAAAGGTACAGTTGAAAACCTTGATGCTCTTGCAAAAGCTAACCTAATGGGAATGACTCAACCAAGAAAATATGGTGGAATAAACTTTCCTACAACTGTTTACTCAATGGCTGTTGAGATGATCTCCAGAGCTGACGCAAGTTTAATGAATCTCTTTGGTTTACAGGATATTGGAGAGACTATAAAAGAGTTTGCAACAGAGGAAATTAGAGAGAAGTATATTCCAAAATTTGCTTCAGGAGAGGCTACAGGAGCAATGATTTTAACAGAGCCTGATGCAGGATCTGACCTTCAAGCTGTAGACCTAAAAGCTACTCTTGATGAATCAACAGGTAAGTGGTTCTTGAACGGAGTAAAGAGATTTATAACCAATGGTAATGCTGAACTTTCTCTCGTTTTGGCAAGGTCTGAAGAGGGTTCAAAAGATGGTAGAGGACTCTCTATGTTTTTATATGAGAGGGATGAAACCGTTAAGATAAGAAGAATTGAGGATAAGATGGGAATCCACGGTTCTCCAACCTGTGAAATGGTATTTAAAAATTCTCCTGCAATCCTTATAGGAAAGAGAAGAATGGGGCTTATTAAATATGTAATGTCCCTAATGAACGGAGCAAGGCTTGGTGTTAGTGCTCAATCAGTTGGTATAGCTGAGGCTGCTTATAGAGAAGCTCATAAATATGCTCTTGAAAGAGAACAGTTTGGAAAGCCTATAAACAAGTTCCCTGCTGTATATGAGATGTTAACAAATATGAGAGTTAAGATTGAGGCTATGAGAACTCTTTTATATGAGACCTCAAGATTTGTAGATATTTATAAGGCTTATGAATTTACTGCTGAGGAAAGAAAACTTTCACCTGAAGAGAAGCAGGATATGAAGCTTTACCAAAAAAGAGCAGATCTTTTCACTCCTCTTTTAAAGGGTATTAGTAGTGAGTATTGTAACTCTATAACCTATGATGCTATTCAAGTTCATGGTGGTACAGGGTTTATGAGAGATTTCCCTGTAGAGAGGCTCTATAGAGATGCAAGAATAACATCTATCTATGAGGGTACTACTCAGCTTCAGGTTGTTGCAGCTATTCGTGGTGTTGGCAGTGGTTTATACCTTTCTATTATGAAAGAGTATGATAAGGTTGAGGTTGCTCCTGAATTTGATTTCCAAAAAGGAACCCTTAGAAAGATGACTCACGAGTTTGAAACTGCCGTTAAAAAAGTTATAGATAATAACGATAATGAGTATCTTGATTTCCACGCAAGAAGACTTGTAGAGATGGCAGGAAACATTATTATGGGATACCTTCTTCTTTTAGATGCAAACAGAGATAAAGAGAAGAAAGTTATATGTCAGATTTTCCTAAAAATAGCGAATGCTGAAAATGATGATAAAATTAACTATATAAACAGTTCTGAACCTTCGGATTTAGGAGCTTATAAAATCTTTTCTGTATAGCTAAAACTGTCTACTAAAAAAGCCCCAAAGTTTGGGGCTTTTTTATACCAAACTGAGGCTATATTAAAATCTAACGATCCTATTTATCAATGTATATCTTATCGTAAATATCAGTAAGTTTAACCTTATTCTCAGTGATCTCAATCAAGTTATAGCCATTTTCTTCAATAAGTTTTAATTTGCGAATTAGAAACTATCCATAAAGTCATAAAAACTTTTCTTTAATTTTTTTAGTTCCTCTTTAAGATTACTAAACTTGTATCTATATCTAATAGAGAATAGATACCCTCCATCTTTCTCAAGAGAATCATATTGATAACCTATAGAACCAACAAGGTGCCTACCAAATCTAAACTCCAAACTTGCGGAACTCAAAACTCCATAATCCTTATCTATTTCACTTAAATAGTTTTTCTCTCCAATAAATTTTGAGTATAGATTTAATCCAATAGTATTGGTTAAAAACTTTGTAAAGAAAATCTCGCTACCCTCAAAATAGCCTGCTATATAGTTATAGGTTCTAATCTCCTTATTATCATCATCTAAAATATTTTTAGTAAAACTTGGTCTAATAGTTAAAAATCCCCCAAGCATATCTCCAATGGCAAGTTCAATAGGATCAAGGAATGTTTTAAACACCTTTGTATCAACGGCATTATTAAAGAGAGTATTTGCCGTATTTTCTCCATCAAAAGCGTTTATACCCTCATCCTCATCCTGCTGTGTATCCAACCAAGATTTACCATCAGAATCAACAATATCTATAGAAAAGTCATTAATATAGGCTCCATCTCTGTCAATAATATTTCCACCCTCTCTTGTAACTATATGTATATAAAGATCTTCATATTCAGGTAATGATAGAGAATCTTCTCTACTAACAATAACTGTTTTACCTGTTCCTGAAAGAAAAGGAACAACCTTACTACCTTCCCTATCCCTGTCAAAATCTAAAAGAGCCTCAACAATATCAAAGTTTAATGCTGAAAAACCTACTTCTCCACCCGAAGCTTTTATCTTACCCTTTAGGTCAAAAGTTTCAGAGTTCATATACATCCCCTCAATAAAAAGACCATTTTCCGAAGAATTTATAGGTATAGAAGCTCTATTTAAAGTTTTATTCTCAGACAAGCTAAAAGCAGATACCAACTTACGGAAAAAGCCATCCTCGCCTCTGTTAGCATTAAAGTGGTATATATTACCATAGTTTGGAACTACCTCAACATCAAACCAAACGTAATCA
This sequence comes from Candidatus Cloacimonadota bacterium, assembly GCA_002742935.1. Classification (GTDB taxonomy): domain Bacteria; phylum UBA4055; class UBA4055; order UBA4055; family UBA4055. The sequence continues at coordinate 11,966 of PDON01000045.1, forward strand.
AAGATATTGTCATCATCAACATCAGGATTATCATCAATAATTGGATAGGTTACTCTTACATTGTCTATTATCCCTTTTCCGGAAATAGTATAAATACCATTTCTCTTTCCAATCCTAAACTTAGAATCATTAAAACCTTTGAGAAGAAACTCGCCATAAACATCATCCTCCATAAATCCAGGGATTCTAGCTTTGATAGGACCGTCAGGAAATTCAAGCTCAATAGTTCCTCCATTTAGATTTAGGGGAAGTTTTATATCTTCAAAACCTTTAACACCAAATCTATTTCTGAAAAAGATCTGTTTGTTATCAGTGGTTGCCCTAATAGTATCTATAAAAACCGAATCATTTTTTATAGTTATCGTTCCGTTTATATCTGAAATCTTAGGAACAATGTCATCAATATGAAGAATACCCTTATCTATATCAAATCTTCCACTTTTAAGCTTTGGTTTTAGAAGAGTTCCACCAATGCTTAGATTTCCTTTAACGCTACTGCTACAATTGGAGAGAGCCGAAGAGTTATCCCCTGCAAATTTTAAAAGGTCTGCATCAAACTGTGTTTCTAAACTAATATTATCTTTAAGATTGTAGGAAAAAACACCTTTAGCTCTTGTTTCTTTAAAGATATTATTAAAAACAGAAAGATTTTTAAGATACAAATTGTTGGAATCTCCTCCCATATCTACCCCAAAATCGTAAAAATCAAAATCTCCAAACTTTAATCTTTTACTTGAACCGGAAAATGATAGAGAGTCCGGTCTTCCATCTTTTCCCTCAAGATAGAGGTTATAATCTACCCTTCCATGTGGAATATCCATACCAAGGAATGGGCCTAATCTGTTGAGGTCAAGATCTCCATCTAAATTAAATGAATAACCAAGATCTTTTTTATAATATCCGGTAACTTTTGCCAACACTTTAGAACTATTAAAAAGAACTCCTCTATCAACTGAAATAAGGCTATCTCTCAAACTAATATCCACTTCTCCCGTAACTTTCTGTAACAACGGATCAATGGCAGACTCTATACCTTTTTCATTTATGAAAAGATCACCCTTAAGATTTGAAAGAGTATTGTAAAGATAGAGCTCAACATTGGTATTGGTCGTAAAATTCTCACTATCTGAAAGCTTACCAAAATCCAGAGAATCACTGTGAAGAAAGCAGTTTACAATATCACTTTTAAGTGAATAGTTAAAATTACCTTTTAACTTAACACCATTTATATTTATACCTTTTATGGAGATATCATCCTTCTCCTTGTGTAGGTTAAGGTTTATTGGAATATCTCCATAATAGTGGTTGCTTGCTCTCACCTTACTCGTGAAACTTTTTGTATCACCTTCACTATTAACTAAATATTCTCCCCACAGAGGAGATTTTCTATCTAGAACTTCAAATTTACCCCTACTCTTATTACCTATCTTTTCAAACTCCAAACTACTTGAGTTTGGAAGTTCTAAATCTTTTTTGATAAGTGAAAACAGTTTTTCAAAATTTTCTAAATTTAAAGAAAAATCATTGCCGTTAAAAATGTACCAACCCTCTCCATTTGCAGAAAGATTATCTCTTACCTTAAAATCAACTCTCTCGTGATCACCTTTAGCAATAATAGAAAAGCTACTATTCCTATTTAAACTCTTATTATAAAAGTCAGATATAAGATCATAGCTTATATTTTCCTTATTAAATTCCAGAGACAGAGTTGAAAAATTCAATAGAGGGCTTTTAAGAATATCACTACCTATAAATTTACTTAAATCCCCTGCAGAATTTAGAAAAAAGTTACCTTTTCCACTAAATGTAGAATATCCTTTACCGTTTATGGAAACACCTTTACAACTTATTTCCAAAGAATCTACATTAATAGATTTACCATCTGAAAAGTACTCAAAACTTATAGATTTTGGTTCTCTGTCATTAAATTTAAGATTATTTATATTGGCAAAACCAACGGCAGACAAACTATCATCAAAATTATAAAAGAGCTTACAACTACTATTGGTATTATAGCTACCACTAAGCTCCAGACCATTAAAGGGAAGATCTATATTTTTTAGAGAATCTATTTTTATATCTACTTTAAGTTCCGGTTTATTTATATTCTCAACTCCACCTACTAAATCAATCCTTCCTCCTTTATGGTATGATGTAAAGTCATCAAAAAACAGACTATCATTTTCTAAAGTTAGAGAGGATTTTAACCTTTCCAAAATAGTAAGATTTTTATAAGACAGAGAATCAAACTTAATATTTAGATTTCCCTCTTTCTGAAATTTATCACTACCACTCCTACTGTACAAGAGTTGTAATCCTCCAAAAAGCTCTCCATTGCTTATAAATATATCTGAGGGGAAAAAACGTTTTTTAAGTTTTGTCCTATCAAGATCAATATTAAATTTAGATATATATGTCTCTAGATTGATATATCCGGTAAGTTTTAAGTTCTTATCCATAGAACCCAAAAAATTAGCATCTAACTTTAGCTTAAACAGTTCATTGCTGACAAAGTAGATCCTCCCACTTAGGTTTTCAATAAACCTGTAAAGCTTATTTTTCTTTAGATATATACCAAAATTTGATACTTTAGCTCTCTTTATATAACTAATCTCTTGAAGAAGTTTTAATACCTTAAGATAATCCCTCTCTTTTATGAGGTCTGTATCCGTTTCAATAATATTACCATCTGAAATACTATTCTGATATTCACCCTTTAAAATAATCTTGATATCTGCTATTTCTATATTCTTGAACCACTTACTTAAATCAAAACCTTTTGTTATTGGAGAAAGAAAACCAACCTCAACAGAAAGTTCTCCAATAAAGAGGTCAAATCTCTCCATTTTAATATCTATATTTTCAAATATAGCCCTGTTAAAAATAAGATTTGCAGACCTTACACTTATTGAATCGTTCTCAAGGGCTTCTGAAAGTTCATGTTCAACCTTGGTCTTAAAATTATCAGACATAACATAAGTTTTTAATCCAAGATATAAAGCAATCCCTAAAATTATAAAAATTATGGTGATAATTGGTATGTAATAAACTTTTTTCATCTATTCCCAAAGATGTAGAAATTAACCCCAAACAACTCAATTCCCTAAATTAGGCTCTACTGAAAAGAGCATAAATAGAAAAGTTACGGTAAAATTTACTCCAAGGAGTAGATCTTACCTTATTAGACAAACCTCGGAAAATTCATTTTAACAAAAAGATCTTTGCTAAATTGCTTCTTTTTCTTAAATAAATTAGCAGTTGGCTTTTAATTACCTATCAGTTAAAACCTTTCATTTTATTTCAAAAGCCCCGTCTAAATTACTAAATGTCTAAAATCTAATCTTTTTCAGCAGATCCTAACTAATCATAAATATAACATATTTATGATTGAAAGTATATCTATAACAATTATTTTTATTTTTATACAAAAAGATATTGACATCTTTAAAAAATAGATTTAAATTCTCCCTGTCTTTGAAAAAAGATTTGAGATTCCGAAGTAGCTCAGTCGGTAGAGCAGTTGGCTGTTAACCAATTTGTCGGGGGTTCAAGTCCCTCCTTCGGAGTAAAAGGCTCAGTAGAAATACTGAGCTTTTTTATTTAGATAATATTAAAATTATTATGTGTATAATATAAAAGCCCCAGTTTGGGGCTTTTGAGGTTGCTTTAAAAATTATCATTTATTTTCTATCAGATGAAAATAAGTTTTTACCTTTATTTTTGTAGTATTCATCTTCTACCCTAGGATCAGGATCTACATCATTCAGTCCAGTATAGTAATACTCTGGATAAAGAACCTTATTTATATCTTCATAGTTTCCTTTTCCTTCCTCATATACTATCTCCTGCTTAATGCTTGGTATATACCCATTATCATCTTCATTCCATATATAATTAATGAATCCTGTATAATTCCACTTTGAGTCATAGCTAAATGAAACCTTACTTTTACCACTACCTATTTCAGAATAAGTTCTAATCGACGAAAGATATTCGTTATCATATTGATATATACTTTTATTATTAAGAACCCAATCTCCTTGATAAATAATATATTCTTTTTTCTCTGCTACCTTTCCGTCTGCATAGCTATATACATTTTTATAAATTTTCTCCCAACTAGAGCTCCAAACATAATGAGTCATTCCAATTAGTTTATCATTCTCCCAAGTATATAAATACTTATCTTTCTCATCTTCTTCAACCCAATTTATAATATATTCCGATAATCTCCCATCTAGATATAGCCAATTCCTTTCAAATTCTTTGATCCAGCTACCATTATACTTATAATATTGAACAGATCTTGTTAAAAGATCTCCATCATAAGTAAAGATAGACTTTAATGTTTCCTCCAAAACTCCTGTTCCATCATCTTGGGATCCAATAGCTTCTTTTATTTTTCCATCTTCATAACTTAAACTTACATTCGAAAAGTAATCATCTTCACCATCAAAATACTCCATTCCTTTAGGAATAACTACTGAATTGTTATCGTAAGTAAACCCCTTATTTGTAAAATAACTATCAGAATCATAATAGTTACGATCATTCTTTATTCTATTATAAGCATCGTAGCTTATTGTTCTTTCTGAATTTAACATCCAAATTTCACTATCCTGGTTGTAGTTTCTTCTTATCTCTTTGACCACTCTGTAATTAGAATCTGAATTCTCAGTAGGACTACTACTATCCTCACTACAAGAACTTAATAAATAAACCACTACAACACCCAAAATGAAATAAAACACACTTCTCATTTCACCTTCTCCTGTTTAATTTTTAACGACATTGCCTAAAATTTACTCTTCCATTGAGGTGAAAGAGTAATTATCATAATACCTCTCTCTATCCATTTTTTCAACATAATTAAATAATAGAAAATAGCATTTTCTGATACCTTTCCACAAGAAAAATAACTTAGCAGGATATTTTTTGAAAAAGATATTTATAGCAATATGAAAAGTAAATATATAAACTCTATCACACTACATCTAAACCGATTCAATTCTCAATATTTGATCATCCCTCAAATTATAGATAGAGTAGATCTCTCTTTCAAGTTCAGATAAAAGATCCTCCCCTAATAGTATTTTTTCCACCATAGATACTATCTTTAACTCCAACTCTTTATTTAGCTTAGGAAAAGGGAGTTTCTCTAAATCTGATCTCAAAACCTTAAAACTATTAAACCTTTTTTTGAAATAGAAGTTAAACAGATTTGAGTTTAGAAAAGCTAAAGCCAATTTTGTGTTGTAGACAGAGTTATCAATAATTAAAATATTTCCACTATTTAAGGCTAAACTCTTTCTATTATCGTATGAAAAGATTAAGGAGCTGGATATAAATTTATAGATCAGTTTTTCATCTGCTCTATAGATATCTAATGGAGCGATCTGCTGTAATAGTTCCGGTTTAAAATCGATAAACGAACTAGGCTTTTTATAGAGAAATTTAAAAAGATCCTTACCTTTTAATATAGGTTCAAAATCCTCTTTCTCAGATTCTGAGATAAACCTTTCATTATTACCTGTAACAACACCTAAACCCCATCTACACCCCTTTGAAAGATAGTAATCACCTTTACTATCCACTAGGTCAATAATCTCTCTATCTTTATTACTCATGGTTATATCAAAAACATATCCACTATTTTTGGAAAATCTCGATTGATCAACCTTATAAGTATCATCACTGTTTCTAATCTCTAAAACTCCATTACTGTTCCCTTTTACCAACCTTAAAGAGATAACAGGGGATAAAACTCTTTTAAACTTCTTTCTAAACTTATAGCAACTTTTAATGGAAAACTTATCCAAAATAAATTTTCTAATATCTGCATGAACCTTAATATTTGTAATAGATTCAGGAAGAACCATGCCCAAAGATCCTCCCTTGACAAGCAACCTTTCACAGCTTACAATAAAATATGAGAATGACTCTCTAGACTCAATAATAGGGTATCTCTCTTTTAGTATATTCCCAAGTTTAGTAGAGTATTTAGCCCCCCAAGGTGGATTTGTAGCTATAATATCAAAATAGTTTGTAAAACCATTATCAATATCTGTTAAACTGTTCAAGTGATATATATTTGGATAAAAATCAAAATCTTCAAATCTTAAAAGCAGATTTATTCTACTGATCTGAACAGACAGATAATCAATATCAAATCCAAATATATTTAGAGGATTGTTTGTAAGATCTGAAAACTTTATCAAAAACTGACCTGTTCCACAACAAGGATCTAAAAATTTAGACTCTTTCTCTATCTTATCACCAAAAAGATCCTCTATAAAGATTTCAGGAGTGTAGTAGGAGCCCATCTTTGACTTTGATCCTTCAGCTAATAGGCTTTGGTAGATAATACCCAAAATATCAACCTCATCAGGAAGGCAAAGATCTGATAACAACTCCAAGTCGAGATCAAATGACCTATCCTCAATCCAAAGATTGATAACCTCTTTAACTCCGGATCGTTTAAACTTAAGAGTCCTATCCCCTGTTATCTCTATCTCCCCTTTTTTTAAAAGAAGATTTGTAGATAGAAGAAAAATTGTACTCTCTATATCCAGTTTAAACTCTTTCAATCTATCCAAAATTGTTTCAATATGTTTTTTAGAACTTTTTTTAGAGAGATACCCGGTAGGAATAAATCTATTATTTGAACTGATTTTATTAGCCCTACTTTTCAATTTAGAGATCTCACCATTCTCTATCCTTCTCTTAACATCTATAATCTCATCGTAGAGAAATAGTTTTTCAGATCTCTTAATAAGACCTGCTTTAACCCAATTATTTATAGTAGCTTTTGAAATAGAAAGAAGCTCAGAAACCTCTTTTAATCCTAAATATTTTTTATTTCCCAAAGTGTTACCCATATGATCTTTTCGTTGAAACCATATTAATAAAAAATTTACTCTTTTATAAAAGTAATAATTAAAACTTAAAAGTTAAAACTTTCTTTAACACTCCTGATAATTTATCCATAATTGAGGTTATAGTATAGTCACAAATAGTAAGACTAATCCTACCAACAAAATTTATCCTCTTCTCATCTTTTTCATCATTTATTCTTCTTCCAGCTGCGTTTAAAAAAATTATCAGCGTTATTAATCTTGATAAGTTTTTCTACCCTTTTTTTGTAATCGACTAAAGAGATACTCATATCATCAAAACCATTAGGCTTTCCTTTAATAATACCACCATCTAATTTCCAAGCTCCAGTAAGAAGTAATGGGCAAAACGGCATTAGAGAACTATCAACAACTTTTCTAATGACAAAGATTCTTTTTTCTCCAATTTTAGGAGGGTTTTTAGCCATTTTTCTAAAATATAGACCACATCTAATTTTATCATTAATAGAGATATTTTTGGAGTTTTTAATAATTTCATCCACTTTAATTATATATATATCGCGATAACCAGTTATTCTTTGACTAGGCTTATCAGATTTTACTACTTTACCAACAATAATAGCTTCGGAGGCAATAGCACTTGCTTCAAATTTTCCACCTATCCCTTTTACTTTAGGATCTGCTGGCAGAGCATCAAAACCTGCTTCCTTCAACTCTTCAAGCTTATCCAAATTAACTTTGTATTCATACCAGCGACTAATTGAACCAAAAACATCGTTAATATCCAGTTTTTTCTCTTCAAGTATTTCAGATATTCTATCCAAATAATCCCTTTTATGTTTTATAAATTCAGGAATTGTAAGTCCTGTCTCATTATGGAAGTGATCTAATACATACTCATTACCTTTTGAGTCTGTTATTACTCTATCTTTAAACAGTAATGTTTGTCCTTTTTCATTGACTATATCACCATTTTTATCCTTTGAAAACTTAACCTCTGCTCGTAGCATAGTCACAAATAGTAAGACTAATACTACCAATAAAACTTTTCCTCTTCTCATCTTTTATCTACATTTTTTATTTTTGAGTTTAGGGGTACAAAACATCTGATAAATATCTACATAGATATATATTTGAAAGATTATGAATACTATCCCAATCATGGGAAAAGAAATTCATAATCTAAAAAACCTTACAGTTTATCTCGAGAAAATCTATATGAGCCACTAAACAGATTACTTTCACTCTTTTTAAAACATATTTGTATATGACTTACTTGAGCAATATCATCTTTTTAGTTTGCTCACCTTTCTTAGATTTAAGGGTATAAAAGTAAATACCACTATTAAGATCTGATCCATCAAACTCTATGGAATGGGTTCCTACTTCTAGCCCGCATATTTCATGAAAAAGAATTGGAAATAGAGCCATAATATCATTATATTATGTTTTAACCAAAAATAAACCCTATTTCCAAAATGATAAA
>PDON01000067.1 GCA_002742935.1 Candidatus Cloacimonadota bacterium
TTGCCAAATTCTGCTTTTGCTTCTTTTTCAGAAGAAAAAGAAGAGCTTTTCTTTCTTTTGGCTACAAAAGAAATGCCGTAAAAAGTTTATAGATTTTGACAAAAATCTTAAAACTTTTCCCAGACTGATCGATAAAAGTTTAGTTTTCAAGTGATATTTACTCTCAATAAAATATGTTCATGATATAAATAAAGGGCAAGCACAAGAGTTGCCCCTACGGGTGTAATGGTTAAAACATTTACCACCTAATATAAAATTCCTATTTCAAAAATAACCAAAATTTTGTAATTTATATATAGTAAGTGTTATAGAGAGGTTACTTATGAGCATAGGAAGAGAAAGAAAACTTATAAGCTTTGATTGGGCAATGAAAAAACTGCTTAGAAGTAAAGCTAACTTTGATATTCTTGAAGGGTTTTTATCAGAATTATTGGCTGAGGATATAGAAATACTTGAACTCCTTGAAAGCGAGAGCAATAAAGATAGCGAAGATGATAAATATAATCAAGTTGATCTGTTGGTTAAAAATAGCAAAGAAGAGATAGTCATAATTGAAGTTCAATATGATTATGAATATGATTTTATGCTCAGAATGCTCTATGGCACAAGTAAAATTATTACAGACTATATGAAAAAAGGTAACTCCTACTCAGATATAAAAAAAGTAATCTCTATAAATATACTCTACTTTGATCTAGGACAAGGAGAGGATTATGTATATAAAGGAACTACCAATTTTATAGGATTGCATAAACAGGATGAACTTAAATTAACTATGTCTCAAAAAGAGAAGTTAAAAAAAGAGTCAGTTTATGAGTTATATCCAGAATATTACCTGCTAAAAATAAATAACTTTAATGATTTAGCTAAAAATACCCTTGATGAGTGGATCTACTTCCTTAAAAATGAGGAGATAAAGCCGGAGTTTAAAGCTAAGGGTCTTAAAGAAGCAAAACAAAAACTAGATATTATGAAACTGTCAGATGATGAACTTATCTCTTATAAAAGATATTTGAAAAATCTTCACTACAAAGCAAGTATGGCAGAATCTGTACAAGTAGAAGCAGAAGAGAATATTTGGAGAAAAGGTTTAAAAGAAGGGATTGAGAAAGGCAGAGAAGAGGGAGAGAAAAAAAAAGCTATTGAAATTGCTAAATCTCTACTTGATCTCTTAGATGTAGAAATAATTGCTAAAAAAACAGGTCTTTCTATAGAAGAGATAGAGAAACTTTCCTCTGTAGAGTAAAGTGTGAAGGAAATTTAGAGATTATTCTTAGAGTGTGTTGTTTTCCGATAATGGTAAACTGATCGAAAATATATGTAGGCCCCAACTAAAAAACTTACAACATATAAAAAAAGGGCAGAAAAAATCTGCCCTTTTATACTATTTATTGAAAACTAAAATATAAAACCTATCTAGGGTCTGCTGAAAAAGTCATAAGCAAAGAAATTCAAGGCAAAATAGATTTGAGGAACAGAGCCTGCAATAGTAGGTGAGTACCAGAAAAGCTATTTTAACGAAGAAATTCGAAGCTTATGGCTTCTTTCTCCCAAAAAAACTGCAAGGTTTCTAATAGCTATTGCTTGAAAATCTTGCAGTTTACAGTGGCTGAATATCTGTTAAGTTCTTAAATAAATATTATTTTCCCTTTTTTCAGCAGATCCTATCTAAAGATTGTTTGATTCCTATCTGGCCCAACAGAGATAATATCAGCTTTTACACCAGTCTCTCTCTCTATAAACTCTACATATTTTTTACAATTTTCCGGAAGCTTATCATAATCTTTTATATTGGATATATCCTCTTTCCAACCCGGAAGCTCTGTATAAACAGCTTCACACTCCTCTAAAATATATGACTCTACAGGATACTCTGTAAGAGTATTACCCTTATACTTATATCCGGTACAAACTCTAATAGTATCAAAACTATCTAAAACATCTAGTTTAGTAAGAGCAAAAGAGGTTAAACCGTTTATTCTTGCAGAAAATTTAGCAATTAGAATATCAAAAGCTCCACACCTTCTTTTTCTTCCGGTTGTAGCACCAAACTCATGACCAACTTTTCCGAGTGTATTTCCATACTCATCATCGAGTTCTGAAACAAAAGGACCGTTACCAACCCTTGTTGTATAAGCTTTTAGAACACCTGTTACTTCATCAATTTTTGTAGGACCAACACCTGTTCCTGTACAAGCTCCACCGGAAGTTGTATTTGATGATGTTACAAAAGGGAATGTTCCAAAATCTATATCTAAAAGAGTACCTTGAGCACCCTCAAAAACAACCTTTTTATCTGCTTTTAGATAATCATCAATCATAATTGAAACATCTTTAACATAATCCCTAATTTTAGCAAAAACATTGGAACAATCTTTGTAGATCTCTTCAAAACTGAATCTATTTTGAACACCATAGAGTTTCTCAAACTCATGATTTTTTATCTCTATGTTGTTGTGTAGTTTAGCTCTAAAGATATCATCGTTTAAAATATCTATAACTCTAATGCCTGTTCTTGTTATCTTATCGTTGTAAGCAGGACCAATCCCCTTTGATGTAGTTCCAATCTTGTCCTTTCTTGCAGCTTCCCTTGCTCTGTCATACTCAGGATGATAAGGCATAACTACATTTGCAAAAGGGCTTATAAACAATCTTCCCTTAGGATCAACACCATTATCTTTTAGCATCTTAAGCTCTTCCATGAAAGATCTATAATCAAAAACAACACCGTTTCCAATAGCACATATAGTTTTAGCATGAAGAATACCTGAAGGTATTATATGAAGAATATAGCTTTTACCATTAATAATTACGGTATGACCGGCGTTTGCACCACCCTGTGCTCTAACTACAAGATCTGCTTTTTCACTTATGAGATCAACAATCTTACCTTTTCCTTCATCTCCCCACTGAGTACCAACTACAATCTTTGCACCCATTATTCTCCTCCAAAAAAATAAGTTTAGGATAGAGAACTACCCTAAACTTTAATTAAAAATATTTTAAACAAATACTACTTTTTACGCTTTGTATAGTTATCCCAAGCAATAACAATAGGTGAAGCGATAAATATTGAAGAGTATGTACCAACAATAACACCCAGTAGTAAAGCTGTAGAAAGATCTCTAATAACCTCACCACCAAAAATAAAAAGAATAAGTACTACAAAAAGAGTAGTTAATGAGGTTAAGAGTGTTCTTCTTAAAGTTTCATTTATTGAAAGGTTAACCAAAGGTTCAAAGTTCATATCTTCCATATTGTTTCTGTTCTCTCTAATCCTGTCAAAAACAACAATTGTATCGTTTAGAGAATAACCAACAATAGTTAAAAGAGCAGCAATAACAGCAAGAGAAACCTCTATATTAAGAACTGATCCCAAAATTGAGAAAAGACCTAAGGTAACCAAAACATCATGAAGCACCGCAATAATAGCTGCAACACCGTATCTGAATTGAAACTTTAGAGTTATATATAAAAGGATTCCAATGGATGCAAAAATTATTGCATAAACTGCTGAACTTTTAAGCTCTTCACCAATTTTTGGTCCAATAGTAGAGGATTGTCTGATAAGATAGCTTCCTTTTCCATAGCTCTTATCCAAAGTAGAAACAACAGCTTCCTCAAGATCATCTGTATTTTCGTCACTTGTCTCTATTTTAATAACAATCTCTTTCTTATAATTATCATCTTGAACAGTATCAGAAAACTCCTGAAGCTCAAAACCTTTTAATCCGGATGCCGTAAAATTCTCTCTAATCTCACCAATGGATTGATCCTCAGCCAAAGCAACTTGAACTAAATATCCTCCATTAAACTCAATATTATAATCTAAACCACCTCTAATAATAACAAATACCATAGAAACAACAATTACTAGTAGAGAGGTAATCATTGCGATCTTACGCTTTCCTACAAAATCTATCTGTTTATCAGTTAACATTTATAATAACTCCTTTTATTAAATACTTATCTTTTTAGAATTTTTATCTACAAAAAGATCTGTAAGCAGTCTTGTAAGAACAATTGCAGTGTACATACTACAAGTAATACCGATCATTAGAGTAAGTGCGAAACCTTTAATAGGACCTGTACCAAATTGATATAGAACAATACCGGCAATCAGAGTGGTAATGTTAGCATCAAAAATAGTACTAAAAGCTTTCTCATATCCGGCATTAACAGCTGAATACAGAGATGTATACTTCTTATTCTTCTCTTTGATAGCTCTTATCTCCTCTTTAATCCTCTCAAAGATAAGAACATTAGCATCTACAGCCATACCTATAGTCAAGATAATACCTGCTATACCCGGCAGTGTAAGAGTCGCTTTAAAGTAAGCTAAAATTGCCATCATAAACACAAGGTTTAAAATAAGAGCAATAACTGAGAAAAGACCACTTCTCTTATAGAAGAAAATCATAAAGATCATAACAAGTCCAAGACCAATACCCATTGCCCACAAACCTTTAACAATAGAGTCATGACCAAGAGAAGGACCAATAACCCTTTTCTCCATAAACTCAAGAGGAGCAGGAAGAGCTCCGGCTTTTAATACAATTGCTAAGTCTCTAGCCTCAGCAGCATCAAAGTTTCCTGTAATCTGACCTCTACCACCGGGGATCTTACCATTAATGTTTGGAGCCATGTAAAGTTGACCATCAAGAACAATTGCTAATCTTCTACCAATGTTGTTACCTGTAACAGCAGCAAACTTTTTAGCACCTATTCTGTCTAGCTCAAAGTTAACTTCCCAACCTCCGGTAGCACTTGAAGAGGATGCCATAACGGCATTTGCCTCTGTTAAGTATGTTCCGTCAAGTTGTGTTCTTTTAGTTACTAAGAAAAGTTCATAATACTCATCTTTATTTACACTTATCTGTCTTGCATCTTTATGCCAGATAAACTCATAAGCACCCAAGATGGATTTAATCTCTCTCTTCTCAATAAGTCTGTCGATTTTATTCCTATTTTTAGCAGAAACAAAAACCTCTCCCCTAGGACCTCTGTTCATAAGAGCTCTGAAAGGATTGCTTTTTTCAAAATCTTTAAATCTTTCATCTTCGCTTTTATTAGAAGCTTCCTCCGATGTAGAATCTGTATTAGAACTCTCTTTACCAAGATCTAAAACATCTTTTTCCTCTTCTTTAACAGCTATATTTTCATTTTTGGAAGATTCAGTCTCTTCATTGTTGTTAAGAAGATTATGCTTCTTTACAGCCTCATCAATTTTATCATAAATAGCATCGGTAGTTTTATTATCAGCAACAAGTTTAAACTCCAAGAAAGCCGCTTGATTTACAATATTTGTAGCTCTCTCTTCATCTTTTACACCCGGAAGCTCAACAACAATTCTTTTTGATCCTTGCTTTCTGATAGATGGTTCAGATATACCAAATTGGTTAATTCTATTTCTTAATTTCTCTAATGTAACATCAATACCTTTGGTTGCAGAACTGTCAAGATAGTTAATAATATCAACATCCTCTCTTCCCTTTTTACCAAAGTAAGTATCAAGTCTTATGTTTTTCTTTTGGAAAGCAGATAGCAGTTGATCGAAATAGATCTCTTTATCAAGACCTGTTTTCTCTTCAACCTCATTTAGAATAGCTTCTAACTCTTGATCTTTCTTCTTTGAAAGATTTTTCATAAGTTCTTTATAGTCTATTTCAAGAACTAAGTGCATACCACCTTGAAGATCAAGACCTAAACTGAGGCTATGCTCTTTTTCAGTGTTAAAATTGTTTAACCTTTCAATCTCTTCATCGCTGATAGTTTTATAATCTTCATTATCTTTTAAATCAGCAAAAACTCTCTCTTCATTTTTTGTCAGCTTTTCACCTTTATTTTTTTTCTTGGTGATAAGCTTGAGCTCATTTTTACGCTTAATCTTTTCAATTAGGTTCTTTTCTTTAGAAAAATAAACCTTGTAAGACGGCAACAATGAATATACAGCCAAAACTAATAATATCAAGAAGATAAACCATCTTACCGTGTTGTTTCTTTTCTTCATAATTCCTCTGAATCCTCCGCTTTCTCAATTTGATTATGAACAATCATTTAAACACTATACCCGAAAGAGAATAAATATATGGTTTGATGTGATATTTGTCAATAGGATTATACCCTAATATAATCCACTTGTCTAATCTTCTTTTATTTAAAATCTTAAATTTTAATCTGAGTTCGATCTGAAAACTATATACTGTCTCATATAACAATTAAAACTAAAAATACAATTTATATCTGTATCCTGAGAATCTCAAAGAACACAACTTTTAATAGAGTAGATTTCAAGAATCTCATCCAATAGTTGTATAGTTTCATCATGAGCAGTAAAAAATATGTAGGCTAGCTATTTACATTACGACTTTAATCACATATCTTAAAGTGTGTTATACAATCTATAACTTGTATACAACATTTCTCATTTAAGAGTAGTAATTGATATAAAGTTAAATAGCTTAGAAAAAAGAGTTCGTATGTTTATCCTAATTATCATTTCTTTAATCTTAATAGTAGGTACTTTTTATAAAATTGGTAGTTCTCGATCTAAATTCCAAGGTTATTTTTGGGCTACATGCACTCTTTTGCTATGGTTTGCTACAAATTATATTGTTATAAAGCCAAATATAATAGTTCCATTTATAATTGTTTTTTCTATTCAAGCTATCTTACTTGATATTGAAATGAAATAATCAAAAAGATTAATAAAAAAGAGATTAGAGAGTTCTATTTTGATAATGTTATAGGTGTAAAAATATTATCATGAAAGATTAAAATAAATGAGGATTTAAAAATGAGAATAGTTTACTATCTATTGCTTGTATTGTCTTTAGTTGTTTGCAATAATTGTACAAAGAAGAAAGCTCGTACAATAGAAGATAAAGAAGGGGTTAAGTCTATTAGAAATGTTAGACCAGATAGTAGTATAGCAGTTAAATTAGACTCTATCTTCACAATTGTCCTTGACTCAGATATTGATGAAGATTTCCTAAATTTTTACCCTGCACTCTATACCTTGGATAAAAATAGTAATATATTTATGTCTAATGGAGAAAAGATCTATAAAGTAAACAATAGAGGAAAACTCCTAACCAAGTTTGGTGGAAAAGGGCAAGGTCCTGGTGAGTTTAGTAGTTTTGTATCTCATATTTTTGTTGTTGACAACTATTTATATGCCTATGAACTTTCTAATTCAACTATACATAAATTTGATACTTCAGGCAGGTTTGTTAAATCTTTTCCTACCGATTACCCTTTATATCAGATTTTACCTTTAAAGGATAAAACATTCTTAGCATTAAACTATAGTTATGATAATAAGAATAAAATAAAATCAACAACCATACTTAAATTAGATTTATCTCTAAGAAAATCAAAAGAGATCTATAAATTTGACAGAAAATTATCTAAAGATGGATTCCCCTATGATAACGGAATGAATATACATTTAGGTGATAACCTCTATCTAGTTTATAAAGATAGATATAAGTATCATTACGACATATTCAGTTTAGAAACACCTTCTCATGATTCAATTAAAAAGAAACAATCAGTATCGAAAAGTGTGTATAGAGATGATTATTCAGACAAGAAAATGAAGGATATTAAAAGTGAGTATAGAAAGCATTTCCCAGAGTTTAAAAATACATTTAGAGAAAGACTCTATCTATGGAATAAAAAACTATCACTAGATATACCAATAGTTAACTCATTTTTAGACAATAAGGATTATTTATGGATTCAAACAACCTCTAGAGATTCTTTAGAATATAAATTTGATATTTTTAAAGATGGTTTATTTAGAAATACCTACACATATACAGCAAAAGAGAATGAGAGAGTTTATTTCTATTTCACAGGTGATATTCTTTTAAAATTTAGTTTTAATATAAAGAGTGGTGAAACATTTTTAGTTGCAAATAAGATACTCTATCATTTTATGGTGGATAACCACTCATGAATTTATTAAAAAAATTACTATTAGTTTTGCAATTTACTCTCTATTATTATAGTTAATTATATAGGAAAACAAAAAACAATCCAAAAGGATAACAATAGTTATGGAAACAATTATTAAAACTAAAGATCTAACAAAAGTTTACTCTGGCAAAGTTAAAGCCCTTGACTCCTTTAGTTTCAATCTAAAGAAAGGAGAAGTATATTCTCTTCTAGGTCCTAACGGTGCTGGTAAAACAACACTGATGAGAGTTCTGTTATCAATTATTCTACCTACTTCTGGCGAAGCATCAATTGGAGGATTTGATATAAGTAACCCTAAAAGTAGGTCATCTATAGGATATCTTTCAGAAAAACATGCTTTCCCTGACTTTTTGACCAGTAGTGAAGTTCTATACTACTACGGAATGATGAATGGGAGATCCAAAAAATATATCAAGGATAAAATTGATCCTTTACTCTCTTTGGTAAATCTAGAAAAAGTAAAGAAAGTTAAGGTTAAAAAATACTCTAAAGGTATGCTCCAAAGATTGGGGATTGCTCAAACTCTCATAGGGGATCCTGAGATTATATTTTTAGATGAACCCACCGATGGAATTGATCCTGTTGGAAGAAAAGAGGTCAGAGATATAATCTCAAGAGTAAAATCTGAAGGAAAAACAATATTTATAAACTCACATCTTCTTTCAGAGGTTGAAAAGATATCCGATAGAATTGCAATAATGAAAAATGGATCAATGATTAAAGAGGGGGTCTTATCCGATTTTATATTTGAAAACGATAAGGTTGAAATTAAGTGTAATGCCGATACTGATAAGTTTAAAAACTGCTTAGAACCTTTAGGGTTACAGATAACCGACTACACATTTGACTCTACGACAGAAACACTCAATAAGGCTATAGATCTATTGAGAAAGGATGGTATAGAGATAAATGAGATCATAAGATCAAAAACATCATTAGAAGATTATTTTATAAAAATTATTGAGGA
Organism: Candidatus Cloacimonadota bacterium; assembly: GCA_002742935.1. Lineage (GTDB taxonomy): Bacteria > UBA4055 > UBA4055 > UBA4055 > UBA4055. The sequence goes on from PDON01000067.1 coordinate 8,951, forward strand.
GTAACATGTTCCCTTTAACAGCTTTAACAATAAAAGAGAGTATTGGGAAAAAAATACTCTTGGCAATTTTTATATCAGCAACCCTATTTTTGCTTCTTATACTTTTCTTTTTAACCTTGGATGTAGTGGATGGAGCTAAAACATATGTTCAATTTCTTGGAATAAGAGAAGCTGTAGAGAACGGTAAAGATACAAGCGAAATTATCTCTAAAAACATGAAAGAGGTAGTAACACTAATCCAAGCAGGGATTGGAGGAATTACCTATGGAATGGGGATTTTTCTAACCCTATTTGCAACTAGTGATCTTTTCCCATCTATGATAAAAAAAGGTTATATAGATCTTATAGTCTCAAAACCTTTCTCTAGAACTAGATTATTTAATGAAAGAGTTTTAGGGTCTCTTATTATTGTATCTGCACTAATACTATATATTGTAGTAGGATCTTGGTTGATCATATCGTGGAAATCTGGAGTATGGAACTACTCATTCCTTCTTTCTAGCCTTATGATAATAATTATATATTCAATCCTCTATATGTATGTACTATTTTTTAGCCTCTTAACTGGAAATGGTCGCTTTGGACTAATAATTACATATGGAATGATTGTTATCTCCCCAATCCTTTTAGCTAGAGAGAAACTTTTATCACTACTAGGTAATAGTTGGTCTTTCCTATTTGACACACTCTACTATATAATTCCTAAGGTGTCCCATTTAGGAGAGATAGTAGTTAATCTAATTAGGGGTAAAGAGATTAACGACTTTTCTCCTCTTCTCATAACTATTGTAGGAGGTGTCATAATGTACTTTATAAATCTTTATATTTTTAACAAAAAAGATTTCTAAAAGCGATTATTCATTGTAAATTATGAAGAGGTGTTAAATCAAATTAACTTTTCTCATATTATACAAAGTAAAAGACACTGACTTAATAGATTAAAAGAGTTACAATACATTACAGAACATTAAAACTTTATGGAGGTTATCATGCCCGTTGTTAATTATCAACAGTATTGCAAAATGTTAGAGAACGCTTACAAAAACAAGTTTGCATACCCTGCTATCAATGTTACTTCAATGGCTACAGCAAATGCAGCTTTAAAGGCTTTTGCAGAACTAAAATCAGATGGAATCATTCAGGTTTCAACAGGTGGTGGGTCCTTTGCATCCGGTCTAGGTGTAAAAGATGAGGTTCTTGGAGCAATTTCAATAGCTCAGCATGTTCATCTAATGGCTGAAAAATATGATGTAAATATTGCACTTCATACCGATCACTGCCCTGCAAAGAAGGTTGATTCTTTCCTAATGCCTCTTATTGAAGAGACATCTAAAAGAAGAGCTAAGGGATTACCAAACCTTTTCAACTCCCATATGTTTGATGGAGCAGAGCTTCCTTTAAAGGAGAATATGGAGATCTCTAAAAAATTGATGAAACTCTGTAAAGAGAACGATATTATCTTAGAGGTTGAAGCCGGTGTTGTTGGTGGAGAAGAGGATGGTGTAAACAATGAAGATGTACCATCTGAAAAACTTTACACTACCCCTGAAGATATGATTGAAGTTTACAAATCTTTAGAACCTATTGGCGGTACTTTTATGTTTGCTGCTACTTTTGGTAATGTTCACGGTGTTTATAAACCGGGTAATGTTAAGTTAAGACCAAAAATTTTAAAAGATGGTCAAGATGCTCTTGCTAAAGAGTTTGGGGAAGGTGCTCACTTCTATCTTGTATTCCACGGTGGTTCAGGATCTGAGCTTTCAGATATTCATGAAACATTGGATTATGGTGTAATCAAGATGAACATAGATACTGATACTCAATACGCTTTCACAAGACCTGTTGTTGAACACATAATGAAAAATTACGATGGCGTTTTAAAGATTGAAGGTGAAGTTGGAAATAAAAAGGTTTATGATCCTAGATCTTACTTGAAAAAAGGTGAAGAAGCCATGGCTGAAAGAATCAAGCAAGCTATTAGAGATCTTAGATCTGAAAACACCTCTCTTTCTTTGAAATAGAGTTTAGACTATCTGTAAACTTAGTATTACTGAGTCATCAAATTTTTATGTTCAAATAACCTAGTATCTCTAGGCAATGGATCAGATAAAAATTGGATTTCTTGTACTACTCGTTTCTAACCAGTCTGACTTTTAAACAATCTGGGGTGATTTTTTATTCACCCCTTTTTATAATTATTGCAAAGAGGGTAAAAGCATGAGAGAAATCAATGAGATAGTTATCCACTGTAGTGCTACAGAGTATGGAAATGTAGAGATCTTTAGGGATTGGCATGTTAATGAAAATGGTTGGGATGATATTGGATACCACTATGTAATATTGAACAGCTATCAATGTAGAGATGATTATGTGAATAAAAAACCTAATTATGGAATGGATGGAGTATTAGAGATTGGTAGGGATATAGAGATAAGTGGAGCTCATGTAAAAGGACACAATAAAAACTCTATCGGAATCTGCTTAGTTGGTGATAGAAGCTTTACATCTTCACAATTTAGAACATTAAAAACATTAGTTTCTACCTTAAAGTCAATCTATAAAGATGCTAAGATTAAGGGTCATTGTGAATATGACACTGCTATAGCACAAGGGAAAACCTGCCCTAATATCAACCCTGATTATTTGAGAGAGTTGTTGAAATAGAAGCTAAACCTCTGCACTTCTAACAAGAGATATTAGCAATGAAAGCTTCTGCTTAAAAGATTCAACAACAACATAAAGTACAGGAATAATGGTTAACACAAATATTGTTGAGGCTATCAAACCTCCAACAGTTACAAGTGAAAGTGTATACCAAAAGTTTTTATCAACATCTGAGTTTACAAAGAGAGGTAATACACCAAGTACGGTTGTGGTTGTAGTCATCAGGATAGGTCTAAACCTTTCCACTGTTCCATTTACCACAGAATCTAAGATATTAGCACCATTTTTCCTATAGTGGTTTATATGATTTACTAAAATAATAGAGTTGTTAACGGCAATACCTGAAAGTAAAATTGCACCCATATAGGATTCCCTATTAAAGTTAACATCCATAAAAAAGAAGATAAGAAACACTCCAACCATACCCAAAGGAACGGTGAGGATTACAATAATAGGGTGCCAGATAGATTCAAACAGTGCTGCTGTAATCATAAATACCAAACATATAGCTATACCCACAACCATAAGTATCTCTTTCTCCTCCTCTCTACTCATAAAAGAGTAGTTAGTCTTAGAAAAGCTATATCCTGTTGGCAACTTATAATTTTCTTGAAACTCTACATTAAACTTATTTGCTGCCTTATTTGATCCTCTATAATCATAAGCAACTATTCTACTGTATGATTGATCCTCCTTAGTAATATCGGAAAGTACTCTTTCCTTTTCTATAGTTCCGGTATTTCCTATTTTAAATGGCTTGTTCCCATAACTAAAATCCAAATCTTTAAGTTGTGCTGCTGTAAAGTTATCTGCGTCCGAATATTTTACCGAAAGATCAACCTCGCTATTGTTAATATTTATATTATCTTGGGAAGAGCCTCCAATATTAATTTTAACATACTGAACTATATTTCTAACAGATGTTTTAAATTTGGCTAAACTCTCTCTGTCGATATTAAACACATAATTAAATAGTGTTGTTTGAGACCAAAATCTGGAAGTTCCGTTTATATCTGTTTCTGAAACTCTACTATTACTTTTAAGAAGATCTGAAATATTTTTAGCCTCTTTTTTAAGCTCCTCATATGAAAAACCTTTAACGGTAAATCTATTACTAAGCTGTTTGGTGGTTGTACCTCCGGCTCTGTAGGATCCGCTAGGGTTTAAAGGGTTATAGATAGTTATACTGGGACCTGCAAAATTTCTTGCCTTAGAAACAAGCTTTGCTTCCATCTCAAAAGGATGAACGGTATATATACTATCCTCATCATAAATAACACTTATCTGACCAAAGTTACTACTTATGTAGGATTCAAACTTTTTATACCCTTTCATATCCTCTATACTTTTTTCAAATCCTGTAATTATTCTATCTGTCATATCTATTGTTGATCCTGTAGGCATAGAAACATAGAGAGCCACAGTATCAGGAACTTTTCCGCTAAAAATCTCACCCTTGTCAACATATTTATCAAATAGATACCAAGAGGATATAATTATAAGTAGAGTAAAGATTATTGTCATTACCTTGTTTTTTATTAGAACATAAAGAACATTTTTCAAAAACAGAGGACCTTTATACTCCTTTAACTCTCTATTTCTACCTTTAGATGTAAATCTTGTAAGGGTAGGTATTAGTGTAAACGATACAAAAAGAGAGCTTATTAAAGCTGCCGATACAACTAACGCCAAAGGTTCCCAGTATAGAGATTTTTCGCCTTGAAGATCCAAAAAAGGTATAAACACAATACATGTTGTGGAGGTAGCGGCTATAACAGGCTGAATCATCTCTTTCCCACCTTCATAAGCGGCTCTTTTTATCTCCATTCCATTTTGAAGTTTATGGTAAATATTTTCCATTACAACAATGGAATTATCCACTAAAAGACCAAAGGCTAAAACAAGACCTGAAAGGGTAATAACATTTATTGTATTACCGGAAAAGTATAGAAAGATCATTGTCATTAAAATTGATATAATGATTGTAAGTAAAATAATAAAAGGTGTTTTAAAGTCTCTTAAAAAGAATAGAAGTACCAAAGTTATGATAGCTATACTTATAAAAGCACGATTCTTTATATCTGAAAGATCCTCTCTCATTTTTTTGGTTCTGTCAGAACTTAGGAACAGAGACATATCTTTAGGTAACTCTTTCTTTATCTCTTCAATCTTTTCAAACACTCTGTCGGCAGTATCAATGGCATTCTTACCAGCTTCCTTATCTATCTGAATAAAGATGGTAGACTTACCGTTTATTCTGTTGATTCTGTAGCTATCACTTACGCCATCTTCTACCTTTCCTATATCTTTTAAGTAGATAGTGTTAGCACCAACCTTTTTTATTGGAATATTAAGTAGATCTGAAAAATTATTGTATCTATTATCCATAATTACAGTAAGCTGATTACCCTTTTGGTCTATGATACCTATATCTTTCTTATTTCCCCACTCATCTATCTGTCTTCTTACGCTATACGGATTTATATTAAATATTTTAGCTTTATCTCTATCAATTAAAACCTTTAAAGATCGCTTTGAAGCTCCGGTAATATCAATGTTTGAAACACCCTCAATAGAGGTTAGATGGTTTTCAATATTATCCTCAGCATACTTTAGAAGTGAAGAAAGATCCCTCTCACCAAAAACCTCATACCTTAAAAGTGATTCATTATCATCAATATCTCTTGGGATATATCTTCTAATGCTTACAGATCTCTTTACATCTTTAGGAAGATCCTTTTTTACCATAAAAACCTTTTCGTTGAGAGTAATATATGCCATATCCATATCTGTATCCCTCTCATACTCAACGGTTATAATACTCATTTCAGGTTTTGATGTTGAAGAGGTTTTATGAACATAACTTAAACCCTCAATGGCAGATTCCAAAGGAGAGGTTACCTCTTTTTCCATTGTTTCAGGTGAAGCATTTTTCCAAAAACCGCTAATGGTTAGTTTAGGATACTCTGCATTTGGTTCCGGTTCAAATGGAAGTTTTAAAAATGAGATAACTCCTATGGTAGCCAAAGCTATATACAACATTATTGTTGTAATAGGTCTATTTATTGAAATCTTTATCATAACTTAAACCTTTAACCTCTTGAGTATTAGGTAGATAGCAGGTATAACAAAAAGGGTAAGCATTGTGGCAAAACTAAGTCCAAATATAACCGTAACTGCCAGAGGTTGTCTAAGCTCTGACGCTCCTCCAAAGGTAAAGAGCATAGGTATCATTCCAAAAACTGTTGTAATGGTTGTCATAAGAATAGGTCTCAACCTCTTCATACCTGCACTCATAATAGCTTCAACAATAGGTGATCCTTCCTTTATTTGCCTATCTATAAACTCAACCTTAACAATAGCATCATTTACAACAATACCAATTAGTACAATAACCCCAATTACAGACATAAGATTAATGCTCAGATTAAAAACAAATAATCCAATAGTTACACCTATGAGACTAAATGGAACTGAAAGGATAATAATAAATGGGGATAGAAGTGATTCAAATTGGGAAGCTAAAATCATATAAACAAGAGCGAGTGATAGTATAAATATAAAAATGAGTTGAGAAAAACTTTCCTTCATCTCCCTGTTCTCACCGGCTATTTCAATTTTTATATTACCGTAAAGCTCAATTGAATCAACTATATCTTGAACCTTTTTATACACAATATTAAAGTTATCAGATACAATATCTGCCGAAATAGTTATTACCCTCTTCTGGTTTTCTGTAAATATTGTTTCAGGTCCCGTTGTAAACTCCAAAATAATAAGATCTTTTAAAGGGTATATACTGCTCCCCTTTTTGTAAACAGCTGAATAGAGTTGTTCAATACTGAAATCTCTATTTATATCAACAACATTTATATCTATCTTCTCATCATTTTTACTAAGCTCAGAAACAATGTTCCCATCTAAAATAGTTGCAATAAAATTCTCAATCTCATAAGGTGTAATATTGTATCTTACAAGATTCTCCTTTTTAAATCTTATCCTTACCTGAGGCTTATTAAAGTTAAAGTTTGAGTGTATATCCTCCAACCCTTCAACCTCTTTTAATCTCTCTATTGTAAGATTGCTTATCTCCATGAGTTCAGCTATTTTATTGCCCTTAACCTTTATCTGAAGATCCCCTCCCTCACTGTTCAAAAACTCTGAAAGAGTACTGACTTCCGTTATATACTCAACAGTTATCATCTCATTTTGAAGAGAGTTATAGTTCTCAATCCTCCTTCTCAAATCTGAGATATAGCTATCTGTTGAAACATCTTTTTTAAGCTCTATCTTAATCTCACTTTTATATATGGCCGCTCCATTTATCTTGGATTTTTCATCAGGAGTACCACCTGAAGAAAAAACAGATTTAACATCAAGGGAGTCTGAAAGTATAATATTCTCATAATCATTTATAACTTTTTCATTTCTTTCAATTGATGTTTGAGGAGGAAAAACAACCTTTATTAGAAATTCACCACTATCAATATCGGGAAGTAACCTCTTCTCTATCTTTAGCAATCCTAATGAGGAAACTATCAAAACAAGAAAAGTAATAAGAACTGTCTCAACGGGATATTTTAATACCACTTTAAGCTTAGAGTGATACCATTGGGTAAACTTATCAAACAGGATCTCAAATCCACTCATTAGAGGCTTTACAAAAAAATTAACACACCAAATAAAAACACCAATCCAAAACTTAATAAGAGATGAGAAAAATTGAATAATATATTTAAGGATATTCTTTATACCACCTCTTATTGTTTCCATCTTAAGCAGTTCTCTACTACACTCTTTGTCTATCTTTCTAAGAAAATTAAAATTTACCAAGCCAAAAATATAAACTATGAAGTAAAGAAAACCTACGGAATAGACTACTACCATAAACATATTGGTACCATAGTTCTCCTCTAGGGGTCTGTAAAAATCTTGTATCATATAGGAAAACTCATTTAGAGGGTCTAAGATTACAGACATAAAGTCAGTATTTTCAAGCAGGTATGCAACTCTATACAGTGGCTCAAAAAGATCAATCCTACTCATATACACTACAGGCATTAGAAATACAAATGAGATTAAAATGGTTATCTTATTTACTAAAAAGAATCTGAGTAATGAATATTTTTTCTCTTTCCTATTGTACAAATAAAACTCTATGAATTTAAATATAGGATCAAAAAATATTGCAAATGAAGCGGAGTAGATAATAAGTTCAATATCCTCACCTACATCAAGCCACATAAAAAGTAGGGAAAAGAGGGTTATACTAAATGTCCAATATGTTCCCACCTTTAGAAAAGTTCCCTGCTCAAATTCAATACTGCTATCCCTCTTTTCAATAAGATCTATTTTAAGTTTGTAGAGAACGGGAAGAAGGGTTAAAGAGACAACAAGTGATGATATGAGAGAGTAGGTTACAGCTATACTCTGATCTTTAAAAATCTCACCGGCAACACCACTTATAAACACAATGGGCATAAACACAACAATAGTTGTTATTGTAGATGCCATAACAGGCATACTAACCTCTCTGGCTCCTACTATGGCAGATTCACTCTTACTCTTACCCATCTCTCTATGTCTTGATATATTTTCTAAAATGACAATGGAGTTATCTACAAGCATACCGACACCAAGAGCAAGACCCGAAAGAGAGATTAGATTTATGGATATACCTGAAAAATATAAGAGTGCAAAGGTTGAGATTATACTTACAGGTATTGAAAGAGCTATGTTTACAGGTGTTCTGAAATCTTTGAGAAAGAAAAATAGGGTTATAAAGGCAAGCACTCCTCCATATATAACCGCTTGCTCCACACTATCAATACTTTCATTGATAAAATCGGCTTGATCAAAAGCAATATTTATTGAAAGCTCCTTATATCTTTCTCTAAGCTCCTCAATTATCTTTAAAACCTCTTTACTGACTTCAACAGCATTGGCATCTCCACTCTTTTTAACAAGAATACCTACACTTTCAAAACCATTGTATCTCGTAAATGATCTTCTTTTCTTGTTTTCCAGAGTAACAGTAGCAATATCCGAAACAAAAAGAATAGTTCCGTTAGGAAGATATTTTACAGGGGTTTTTTCAATATCTTCCAAAGAGGAGTATGAAGATGAAATTCTAAGGTCATATATATAAACATCATCTTTTACAGAACCTCCACTCTGGATAATATTATTTTGATCTATGGCTGCTTTAATATCTCTAAAGGAGAGATTATTGGCGTTAAGTTTACTTCTATCAACATTTACCCTTATCTCCTTCTCGTTTCCACCAACAATATCGGCTAAACTGACACCGTCAAGCTGTTCCAATCTCTTCTTTATAACATTTTTTGTAACATTCCTTACAGAGTAGAGATCTTTTCCACTAACCGAGATACCAATTATAGGCTTCTCTGTAGGATCACTCTTTACAATATTTGATCTTTCCGCTTTCTCCGGAAGATAAACTCTATCAAGCTTTTCTCTTAAATTAACAGTGGCATAATCCATATCGGTACCCCAATTAAAATCAGCTTTTATTAAACTGATTCCTGTACCGGATATTGTAGACGTGCTTTTTAAACCTTGTATAGAACCAATTTGAGCTTCTAGTTTTGAGGTTATCTCCTTCTCAACCTCTTCAGGACCATACCCCGGATACTCTGTCCATATTGTTACAGAAGGGTAGTTTACATCAGGAAGTAGATTTACCGGAAGTTTACTAAGTGATATAATACCAAAAGTTACAACTGCAATAAAAAACATTATTATTGTTACCGGTCTTTGTAAAATCTGTTTAAACATATTTATAAAACCCTAGTTGTTAACAATTTTTAATTTTGCATTGTGAGCCAAGGTGTAGTGGTTTGAAGTAACAACCTCATCACCCTCTTTAATCTTATCTAAAATTTCAATCTTTTCGCCATTCTCTTTACCTGTAGCTACATAAACCCATTTGGCAAGACCATCTTCAACCTTAAATAGAAGAGTTCTATTATCTCGAACAATAATAGCTTCTCTGGGAACCAATAACCTATCTCTGTAGATTGTTCCCTCAATGGATACAGTGGCACTCATACCCGGCTTAATCATAAGTTCATTATTTTCCATAGATACAACAACTTTACAGGTTGAGCTGTTTTTATCAAGAACAGGATTTATATGTTTTACTTTCCCCTTAAATACCTTTTCAGGAAAAGCGTTAAAGGTAAGTTTAGCTGCTCTTCCAATCTCCAAATTTGCAATCTCAGTTTCCAAAACAGGAACTTCAACCTCTATCTCTGAAAGATCAATAAGATCAAAACAGTGAGTTCCCCTATTTATATACTGCTCTTCTACAAGATCGAGATTACCAATGTAACCGTTAAAAGGAGCCGTTATATCACAATTTTCCTTATCTATCTTGGACTTTTTAAAATTCATAAGTTTGGAATAGAGCCCTGTTTTATGTTTAATCAAAAGATCTTTATCTGAGGAGTTTAGAAGATCTTCTACATTGATATCTGCTATTTTATCTAGGTTATTACTATTATTATTATCAATATTTGATGAATACTTTTTTTCAATACCATACTCAATCTTTGCCTTTGTAAGATCAAGCTGAGCATTTTCATAAGAGAGATCTATATTTTCATTAAATATGGAGACTAGATTAGAGTTCTTTTTTACAAAACTTCCATTTTGAACTTTTAGATTTTTTACAGTTCCGGAAACTTTACTGCTTATCTCAATAGATCTTATAGCTCTCGCGGTACCGGTACAGTTTACACTTATGGGGATATCCCCAATAACAGCTTTTGTTGTGGTTACTTTAACAAGAGATTTCTTCTCCTTAACATTATGTTTAGGCTTATCTGATTTACCTGATTTTTCGGAAGCTATTCTCTTTGAAACTCCAAAACCTATTGCAGCAATTATAATTAAAGTTACAACTATATAGATAATTTTCTTCACAACAACTCCATAATTTATTATTAACAACAGAAAATCTAACTCTGCTTTCTTAAAAATAACAGCTTAAATTATCTCTTCCAATCCCAAAACAATCTGTTTTAAAAATTAAACTATCAACTATTTGACTCAAACAAATATAATTTAGTTGTCATAATGATACCATAAAAAAATAAAATTTTATAGATAACTAAAGTTCCAAGTATACTCTTCTCAAAATCATTAACAAAAAAGGTGTGCAAAACATTTTTTTACTCTAAATTTAGGGTGGAATTAAAATATAAAAAACTTACTGAAAGAAGGGTATATATTTTTAAATGAACAGAACTATTGAAGCAATAAGAATTATAGCCGTTATCTTAATCTCATTTACACATACAAGACACAATTTTGAAGAAGGGGTTATCTCTACACTTCTAAACGATATCCCAAAGTTTGGAACTCTCATTCTCTCTATTGTTTCGGGATATCTTTTTATTAAAATATCCTATGCAAAAAAAGATATAATGGGTAAAAAGATAAAAAGCTTATTAATCCCATTCCTTACAGCAAACCTTTTTGTTATAGCTCCGGTTTTACTTCTTCATCTACTGGGTTTTGATTATTTAAATAGATTAAGTTATGATTATACAATCTTAACACAAGGTCTCTTCTCTCTAAGCTCTCCTCCTATAAATCCGCCAACCTACTTTGTAAGAGATCTATTTATTATTTTCCTCTTAATTGATCTTTTTGCAAATAATAATTTTAAAACATTAACTATCTTACTGCCTGTTGTCATATTTGGTAAACTATTACTAAGATATGATATTCTGTTTCTCTTTTTATCAGGTGTAATATTTGGAAAGCATGAAGAAAAGTTTACTTTCGTAAAGACCCTGCTTACAGTTACTTTACTATCCATTGTATCATTTAATTATTTTAGATACTATCTCATGTTTTTTTTGTTTACTCAAGTAGTTAAAATAGAGATAAACTTCCCTAAAACAGGAAGGTATTCATATCTATTACACCTTTACCACTCGCCTATAATAGTGTTCACATACCCTATAATTACTATTTTTGTAAAGAATCCTTATATGAATCTGGTTTTACAATTAGGATTAACATTTTTCATAATATATCTACTCAACAAAGTTATAAGCAGGTTTGAAAAATTAAAATTTATAACGGGTGGAAGATAAAAATTGTTACAAAACAAAGAATAAAAAAGAGATATTGCGAAAATCCAAATTTATTATTATAAATTAGATGTGTCAGTATTTTTTATTACCTAATTTCTTCATTATATTATAGTTAGGTAGGGCATTGTTTTATAAATTGAAATATTTGTTACGCTTTATAAAAATATTTAGAAATTATACAAATTAAATTTTGAGGTAAAAGCTATGAAAGATAGTATTGAAAATATAAAACTTTTTACTCTTATTTCACAAATAAATGAGTTACCGGTTTTCCCGGAGGTTGCTTTAAAAATAGTAAAAATGATTGATGAAGAATCGACAACTTCAAAAGAGCTTTCCAAGACTATATTGATGGATACATCTTTAACATTAAGAATAATAAATATTGCAAATTCAGCTTTTTACTCACCAAAATCACCTATAAAAAATCTTGCACATGCAGTTCAATATCTTGGTTTTAATACAATAAAGAGTATAGCTTATACAAGCTCAATAAATGCTCTTAAAACACAAGATGAAAACAATCTGTTGGTGTCTAAGTTTCAAGAAAAGGCTATAGTTTCAGCTTATGTTGCAAAATTATTAATACAAAAAATTAACCATTTCAGAAAAACTGAATACAGTCTGGAAAATTTCTATATTTACGGGCTATTCCATGATATTGGCGAGATAGTACTTTCTATTTTCTATCCTGAATATTTTCAAAGCATAATAGATAAAATAGGTCATGGAGAAGATATAGTTACATTAGAGAAAAAGTTTAGACACACACAAGTTGGTTTAATGCTAATGAGAAGATGGAATCTTCCGGAAGAGTATGCAAAGATATGCTCCAAACATCATATTTTTGAGGATGATCAAATTGATGAAGATCTTAAATTTATAAATAATATTCTACTGATTTCAGATGCGGTAGCATATGAACTTGGATACAACCCAACTTTTAACGATAATTACGATGTAGAGTTCACTGTATCTCAAGTAGGATTAAGGGAGTATGATGTATTCTCTGAAGAGGATGGTATCCTCGGAGAAGTTAAAGATATGATAGAAACTCAATTAACTTTCCTACTTTAATCTCTTTTTATATATTACATTGGTAACTATCTCTCATATGAGAGGTAGTTACTTTATTATTTGATAAAAATGTGATAAGAGTTGTATGGATAAGTTAAGAGAAAAAAATTTAGAGTTACTTAAAAAATGCTCTCCCAAAATATTTGATAAGATAAAAGATTTTGATACAAAAGATCCTGTTATTGAAATATTTAACAATAATCTTTTTTGTAAGAGGGGAGGAGTTCTTCTCCACTCAAAATATAATCCTGTTAAAGAATCTTCAAATCAAGTGGAAGCTTTTCTTTTAAAAAATAATGAATCTAAAGAGATAATAGTTTACGGAGCAGCTCTTTTTTACCATATATTTCAATTTATAGAAAGAGATATAACTACCCACATTATTATATCCGATTTAGAGCTTTTTAATGAGAGTTTATCACATATAGACCTAAAAACAATAGTAGAAAAATCTAAGCTGTACCTACATAATGAAGATTTTACAGAACTAAAAGGTTTACCAATATTTGAGCATAAGGTTTCTATCAAAGTAGATAATGAGAAATATGAACAGTTTAAGCTTAGATTAACTTTAAGGAAGGATAGTTTAAAGAAATATAAAATTCTTTTGGTAGGGCCTGTTTACGGAGGATCATTGCCAATTTTTTACTATTGTAAGTCTGCTCTGGAAAAACTTGGGCATAATCTTATTACCCTTGACAACTCCATTCATAAAAAGAGCTATGATTCTATAAGTAAAACAAGCGAAAATCCCTACTATCAAAAAAAGGTTATGCCGGAATTTGTAAATATACTGGCAGAACAGGTTTTAATAACAGCTTTGGAGGAGAGGGTTGATATAGTTTTGGGTATTGCTCAATCTCCTATGACTGTAAATATTTTAGAACGATTAAAAAATAGCAATATTGTTACAGCTTTCTGGTTTGTTGAAGATTTTAGAACTTTGGAGTATTGGAAAGGTATTGCACATAAATTTGATAACTTTTTTACTATCCAAAAAGAGCCATTCTTTTCAGAACTTAAATCATTGGGAGCAAAAAATGTACACTATCTGCCAATGGCTGCCGATCCTGAGATTCATAAAACTATTGAAGTTGATAAAGAGGAGATAAAGAGATATGGTTCAACACTCTCATTTATTGGTGCAGGATATTACAATAGAAGAAGGTTTTTTACCACACTTATGGATCAAGATTTTAAAATATGGGGTGATGGTTGGGGTAATGGCTCTGTTTTAAAGCCACATTTTCAAGAAAACCAGAGAAGAGTTAGTAGCGAGGAGTGTGTAAAGATATTTAATAGTAGTAAGATAAATCTAAACCTACACTCCAGCAGCTATACGGAAGGTGTAAACCCTACGGGAGATTTTGTAAATCCAAGAACCTTTGAGATTGCCGCTACCGGAAGAGTTCAGTTTGTTGATGAAAGATCACTTTTAGGGGAACTTTTTGATAAAGATGAGATAATAACCTTTAAAGATGAGGAGAGTTTAAAAGCTCTTATTGATCAGTTTAAAAATAATGAAGAGAAGTTTCATCTCATTAGCAAAAAATCAAAAAAAAGGGTTTTAAAAGATCATACATATATCAACAGAATGAGAGAGATGATCTCTATTATTGAGGCAACTTCAGAAACTCTTCAATCTAAAAATAGTGTTGTTGGGAATAGAGAAGCTTTAATTACTGGAGCTTTAGAGAAGGGTGAAAATGAGTTAGCCGATTTCTACAGATCTGTTAAGGGTGAAAATGTAGAGGTAGCAGATATTGAAAACTATCTAAGTGGAAAAAAAGTATCCGATTACTCTGAAACAGATAAGATTCTAAAAATAATGACAGATTTTTATCAATTTGCAAAAAGAAAAAATATAGTTTAATATATTTCATTGAATATATTGGAGATAAATTGAAACAGCTGATTAGTTTTTTAGAAAAAGACAGAAAAAAGAATGTATCTGTTCTCAATCATATAGATAGCGGGAAAGAGATTGAGTATAGGATTGAAAACAATTTTGCCGTTATAAGAGTTGTAAAGGGAACGAATGGAAAAGACACTTCAATATATTTTGCCGGAGAGGGAGAAATTTCAGAAAAGTTTATAAAATCCTTTATAAAAAAAGGTGACAGAATGTTCTGCTCTGTTGATTATAAGTTTTATGAACAGATGAGAAACCTTCCTATGACAACTTGGGAAGAGATCTGCTATAAGTTTATCTATGAAAAAAATAGGATTGACAGGGTTTTAAACAACAATATAGAAAATATTAGAGAGAAGGATATTTCTATTGTAGATAGAACCTGGAGCTATACAGGAAGCTGGTCATACAAATACTTAAAATCCTGCATTGATAGCGATGTAAATAGTGCAATATATATAGATAATGAGATTGCAGGTTGGTCACTCTCTCACAGTGATGGATCTATTGGAACTCTATTTGTTTTGGATAAGTTTAGGGGTAGAGGTATTGCCCAAGATGTTATTACCAGTATGACAAGAAAAAAACTTGAAAGTTCAAAACTTCCATACCTTTTTACTGCCGAAAACAATAAAAAATCACAAAATCTTGTATCAAAAGTTGGATATACAAAGTATAAAAAAGTGTTCTGGATGGGAATAAAGATATAATTGTTAATTACCAAGAGGTATTTATGAAAAAGATTGCAATAGTAACGGGAGCATCCTCCGGATTTGGTAGAGATTATGCTAACGAAATAGATAAAAATTTTAATTTAGATGAGATATGGCTTGTTGCCAGAAGAGAGGAAAGATTAGAAGAGGTTGCCCAAAATTTAACCAATAGTAAGGGTGTAGTTGTAAAGGCTGATCTTAGGAGATCTGATGAAATTGAAAAAATTTTTGATTTAATAGATGAGGATACTATCATAGATCTTCTCGTAAACAACGCAGGTTTTGGTAAAGTTGGGAGCTTTGATAAGATTGACCTTGAATCTCAACTTGATATGATAGATCTTAATGTCAAAGCTGTGGTTAATCTTACCCATAGAGCTATAAAATATATGAAAAAGGGAAGTAAGATAATAAATATATCATCGGCAGCTTCATTTGCACCTCTTCCCTACTTCAACATATATGGAGCAACAAAGGTTTTTGTTTTAAACTTTTCAAATGCACTCAAAGTTGAGCTTGAAAAGAGAGAAATTGATGTAATTGCAGTTTGTCCGGGTCCCGCAGATACAGAATTTTTTGAGATTCAAGGCGGTGTAAAAACTGAAGGTATGAAGGTTTCAAAATCTATTGATGTTGTAAAAAAATCCCTAAGAGATCTTAAATTTAAAAAGTTTATATCTGTATACGGAACAGATGTAAATATTTTAAGAGTACTGTCTGCAATGCTTCCAAGAGATATTTTAACAAAACTGGCAGCTCTTTTTAAAACAAAAAAATAGTATGAAAAAAGAGATTTTTAAGGTTATAGGTATTATTGCTATTTTAATGGCAATCTCAATAGTGTATATCTATTTTAGTTCGGATAAGGTAGCTCTTTATTCTGATAGAGAGGTAAAGTATACTATTGATAAGAATCCTTTAAAAATTGGTTTTTTTACAGATTTTCCCAATAGAGTAGAGGCTGTCTCTTACTCTCAATCAATGTACGGATTTGCTAAAATATTGGGTAAGTTTCTAAATGATTCTGTTGAGTATTTTGATAATAATATAGAGGAGTTAACTCTATTTCAATCCAAATTGGAAAACACCTACTTTGTTAAAGGTTTAAAAGATGTAGGATTAAACTCAATAGAGCAACTGGAAAATGGTCAAAATATTTTAGACTCCTCATACATTCTAACAAATGGAAACAGTATCAATTTTTTCTCAAAAAAGAATCTCAATCTAAACTCAACTGTTATAACTTGTGGCGATAGTGCTTATTTTATTGTTTCATCAAAACTATTCCCTATAATTATTGTAGATAGAAAAAATAGAATTAAATATCTGAACTCCAAGATAAAAAAGATCTCTTTTAACAGAAATAAAGAGATAATATTTTACAGAAAGCTGCTAAATATTTTAAATGATGAAAAGGGAAATAAAAAGGGGAAGAAGTTGTTATTGAACTCTATTAGAAGTTATATAGATCCAGATTTAAGTTTTCACTCTAATAAATTTCCTATTATAAATTTCTTAAATCTTCTCTTTTCAAATCTAGAGATTGATAGAAATATAGAAAACTATAAAAAGTTGGTAGAAACATTTTTTAATAAAGATAGGTTGGAGATAGTAAAAACGGTTTATAGATCTTATCTAAATAACAATTTTCCTACAGATATAAACTATACAGATCCATATCATGAGGAGGATTTTAAACAATATTTATATATTAACAATGGGAAATATATAATTAGAGAAAATGGGAAGACCACTATTTTAAATAATTGGATAAACAGAATAAGAGAGAATTTTTGATTGGTATTTATGAATACATATATTATAGAAAAAGAGATAAACTATCAAACTCTAAACCTATCATAATCTCTCTCTTTTAGATCTACACTAATAAAAGTTTATCATAAAAACAAATATTTTACTATATTTAGTTCCATGAAAAGAAGAGAATTTTATATAAACCTTGTCATTACAATTATCCTATGGGGATCTGCTTTTGTAGGTATAAGGTATACAATGGGTAACATAACGCCAGGCTCAATGGCTTTGCTTAGGTTTACCATAGCCTCAATAACAATTTTACCTTTCTTTATACTAAGTAAAAATAAGGTTTTTCCTAAAAAAGATATTAAACTTTTCTTATTGTCAGGTTTTTTAGGGTTCTTTCTCTACAATATAGCTCTAAATATGGGCGAAGAGATTGTTACAGCGGGAGTAGCAAGTTTTCTCATAAGCTCTCTAACTATTTTTACAGGTATATTTTCAGCTATATTCTTAAAAGAAAGATTGGGTCTTTTTGGTTGGATTGGTATAATTTTAAGCTTTATTGGCATTGGTATAATATCCCTTTCCGAAGATGATATCTTATCAATAAACTATGGTGCTATTTTAGTTATTATAGCTGCGATCTCTTCAAGTCTCTATATGATTCTTCAAAAAAATCTTATAAAAAAATATGGCAGTTTGAATTCTCTTGTATGGTCTATATGGAGTGGAACCCTTTTTATGCTTATCTACCTTCCTAATCTTATAGATGAAATAAAAGTTGTTAAAAGTTCAACAATTGCAGCTATAGTTTATTTAGGTATCTTTCCTGCTTCTCTAGCATATTTTACATGGAACAGAGCCTTAGAGCTCTCAGATTCTGCTACAAAAACATCAACAGCTCTATACTTTACTCCTCTTACTGTAATAGTAATGGAGTGGTTAATTTTGAATGAGTACCCTAAAAGTAGTTCACTTTTAGGTGGTTTTTTTGTACTATTAGGTGTTTATATTTCAACAAAGGGTAAAAAAGATGAATAAATTGGTACTTTTGATACATGGTGGTGCAGGAAATATTAAAAAAAGTGATAGTGAAGAGAAATTTAAAAGACACTTAAAAGGTTTGAAAGCTTCACTGGAAGCAGGCAGAAAAATCCTCGAGGAAGGAGGAACAGCCTTAGATGCAGTTATAGCTTCTGTTAAGGTTATGGAAGATGATCCCTCTTTTAATGCAGGAAAAGGATCTGTTTTTACTCACAATGAAAAGAATGAGATGGACGCTGCCGTAATGGACGGAAAAACCTTAAATAATGGTGCTGTTTCAGGTGTCTCCAATGTTAAAAACCCTATACTTTTGGCTAAGAAAGTTTTAGAGTATAAAGATCATTCATTTTTAGCTAATGAAGGAGCTTTAGAATTTGCTAAAGAGAATGGGTTGGATATTGTAGATAATGAATACTTCAAAACAGAGGTTAGATACAATCAATTGCTAAAAGCAAGAGGTGAAAAAAAGATTGCCCTTGATCATGATATAGATGAAGAAAAATATGGAACTGTTGGAGCTGTTGCTCTGGATTCTCACGGTAATCTGGCGGCTGCAACCTCAACCGGAGGTATCACAAACAAGAGATACGGCAGGGTTGGAGATACCCCAATTATAGGTAGTGGAACATACGCCGACAATGAGACTTGTGCTGTATCTTGTACAGGAATAGGTGAACAATTTATAAAATTTAATGTTGCTTACGATATTGCGGCTCGAATTAAATATAAGGGAGAATCTGTAGAAAAAGCTTCTTTGGAAAATATAGAAAACAGGCTTAATAAAGATGATGGCGGTTTGATAGTTGTTGACAAATATGGTAATTATAGTTTGCCATTTAACTCAAATGGAATGTACAGAGGAATCTATTGTTCAGATGGTGTTTTTGATGTAAAAGTATGGTAGTGAGGTAGAATATATAAAAAGGAAGGTATAAAACTAACTACTCGTAATACCCGGTCTCTTCTGGTAAGCAATAGTATTCTTTAAATGGACAAAACTAAAACTATTCTCAACACCATGTAAAGACTCACTATGACCAATAAACATATAACCACCGTCTGAAAGGCTTCTGTATAAGGAAGATATAACCTGACTCTTTGATTTTAGATCAAAATAGATGAGAACATTTCTACATAAAATTATATCTACTCCTTTAATCATTCTCATTTTCAATTTATCCATAAGGTTTAAGTTTAAAAACTTTATATTACACCTTACATCTGAATTTATACGATACAGATTCTCCCTTTTGGTAAAATATTTGGATATTATATCGGATGATGTATTTCTCATAGCTGTTTGATTATATATACCAGTCCTAGCTTTTTCTAATATTTCATTACTAATATCAGTTGCCAGTATCTCAATATTCCAATTTTGATAAGAGTATCCCAAAATCTCTCTAAGTAGGATTGAGATAGTATATGGCTCCTCTCCACTGCTACAAGCTGCTGACCATATTTTTAAGCTCTTATTTCTATCTTTCTCTTTTTTTGCAATAATTTCAGGAATTAAAATATTTTTCAGAGCATCTATTTGAGGCATATTTCTAAAAAAAGATGTCTCGTTTATTGTAACAGCGTCAAACAATCTGTTTAACTCACTCTCCCTTTTTTTATCGAAGTTGAGATATTTTATATACGCATCAATACTATTCAGATTTAATCGAGACAATCTATTGGCTATCTTTTCATCAACTATGTACTTCATATCCTCCGTAAAATAGATCCCTGAGCTTTCGTATATAAAATCACGTATCTTTTTAAACTCTTCAATTGTCAGGTTATTCATACTCTACCCGGCTACTACTTCAACAAAATCTTTAGCATTTTTTGAATACTCAAATAGTTCAAAAGTAAACTTTTCCAAATCAATATTTTGAATATCAGGTATCTCTCTTAACAATATTTTCCATGCAGATGTATCGGAAATAATTATCTTAAGATGCTCACCTCCAAAGGACTCATCGCAAGCTTTTGCAAAAATATTTGATAAGGATATAATAGCTGTTAAGGTTTTATTCTCAAAGGATCTGATAGGCTTATGATGGTAAAGTATCGGATCTATCAAATTTTGAGGAAGTTTCCATTTCTCACCAAGCCAACCGCCAACCTGTTCATGTGTAACACCAAAAACTCTTCTCTCCTCTTCAATTAGAGGTGTTCCATTATCAACACTTGCCATATAAGCTTCTAAAAATTGATCGTGGAAATATTGATCTAAAATAATTTTACCTATATCATGCAAAAGACCTGCAGTAAATGCAACACCTCCAAGCTTCAACCCCAATTTTTGAGATATAGCTTTTGCTATTTCACCCGTAACAGAACAATGTTCCCAAAACTTTTTTCTATCAAATGTTTCATAATTAGATCTAATAGGAAAGGTTGAAAAAACTGAAATAGTAGCAACAAGACTTCCAACTTCATTCATACCAAGAACAACCAAAGCTCTCCTTATTGTATCAATTTTAGATCTCATTCCATAGAAAGCAGAGTTTGCTATCTTCAAAATTTTGGTAGTTATTGAAGGATCATTTAAAATAACTTCCACAAGATCATTTAAAGAGGTATCCGGATCTTGAGTAAGTTTCATAACCTCTGTTGCAACTGAAGGAAGGGTAGGAAGATCATCTATAGAAAGTATTCTATTTTTTATTTCTTCTAAACGGTTTGACATCTATCCACCTAAACTAAATATTACTATTGTATCATACCTTAAAAAAGAGGAGCAATACAAATTATAACAATATAATCAATTATAAAATTATGCTTAAATAGATTCTATTACTTTTCTATAAGCTTACTATTTTTACCCATTTTTCTAACCTCTTCAAGAACTTCATCTTTTGAGATAACACCCTTTTTTGCCAAAACTTCAATAAGAGCTTCTATTGAGATTGTATTTGATAACGCAAGTTTATCTACACTTAAACCAAGTTCATGTTTCTCATCGCTACCCTTTTTATCTCTCTTTAAAAAAATATTTTTATTAAACATAAAATTACCTATATTATATTTCATGTATAAGATATGGATAAACACTCTATGATCAAACATTTTTTAATAATTATCACTATATTTTTTTTTATTTCCTGTGAAGATCTCTTTACCACAAGAACTCCTGAATCACCCCAAATAACAAACCCAAATAATCAAGCTACTACGGTTAACAACCTTGTTCAAAATTTTAAAAACTCTATTTACAATGAAGATGTTGAACAATACTCCAATCTTTTTATAAATGAGTTTGTTACAACAGATTTTACATACAGGTTCAAAACTAATGATTCTACTATTGATACAACAATTTTCACGGGTTGGGGAATAGAAAATGAAAGAAAGTTTTCCAGTTCATTTTTTGAAGATAACAGGGTAACAAGCTTTCATATAGATCCCTCAAATTTTGAGGAAGTATCAGGAGATACTACACTCATAGAGTTTGAGTATAGTGGAAATTTAAAAAACCTCAACGGAGAAGAGATTAACATTAAAGGGAAAAGCAAGTTTACCTTAAAAAAAATAGGAAACCTTTGGTATCTATACTACTGGGAAGATGATAGATCTCTTGACAAGTATAGTTTTACCTTTTCAAAACTTAAAGAACCTTTTGCATTTAACAACTAAGAGCAACTTTAATAAGTACAGAAAAAGCTATTCAAAACAGAGGATAACATATTATATGACTACATAAAGGATTGATTTTGTTCAATAAAAGAACTTCATTCTTCTAATTTTATCTATTGACTAGATATTACAATAAATTTACATTTCTATAATCTTATTTTGTTACAAGATAGAGTAAAAACTCTAAATTTAAAATTTAAAAGAAAGATTAGTATACAGGAGTTAAAATGAGAATTAGTGAAAAATCAAAACAGTTTCTTTTGGAGCTTTTAAATACAAACTCACCTTCAGGTATGGAAGAGGAGATTCAAGGTAAATGGTTAAACTATATGAAAGATTATGCTGATAAAATTGATACAGATATACATGGTAACGCTTATGCAATCCTCAATCCTGATGCAAAGTTTAAGGTATTATTAGCGGGACATTGTGATGAAATAGGTTTTGTTATTAAAAGAATTGACTCAGATGGATTTGTTTACTTTGGAAAAGTTGGCGGAATCTCTCATAAAATAGCTCCGGGAATGAAGGTTAATATACTTGGTAATGGTGGTAAAAATATTTTAAAAGGTATTATTGGGGCACCTGCAGAACACCAAGGAGGATTGGAAGATAAGTTCACAATGGATAATCTATACATAGATTTGGGAGCTGAAAGTGATAAAGAGTTAAAGGATCTAATGAGAGTTGGAGATTATGCTGTTTATGATAGAAATAGTGAATTTTTAAGAAATGATAAGCTCTCCGGAAGAGCTTTAGACAACAGAACCGGAGCATTTATAGCAGCAGAAGTTATAAAGAGATTAAAAGGGAAAAAGTTAAATGTTGGAGTTTATTCTGTTAGTACTACAGGCGAAGAGGTAGGACTTCAAGGAGCATACAGTGCCGGTTCAAATGTAGAGCCCGATATTGCCATTGCAACAGATGTTACCTTTGCAACAGATTATCCTAGTATTGATAAATCAAAGCATGGAGAGTATAAGCTTGGAGGAGGTCCTGTTATAGCATTGGGAGCTCCTATAAACAAAAAGGTTAACTCTCTTTTGGAGGAAGCAGCAAAAGAGCTTAAAATAGATCTTCAGTATGAACTAACCCCATCAACTACAGGAACAGATGCCGATAAGCTAAGATATACAGGTAAAGGAGTTGCTATTTCTCTAGTATCTTTACCTTTAAGATATATGCACTCTCCTGTAGAGACTATTAGTATGAAAGATCTTGAACAAGAGATAGATATGATAGTTAAATTTATTGAAAATCTAAAAGGTGATGAAGATTTAAGACCCGTTATAGTAAAATAATAAAAACATTTATAAAAGATTGGAGAGAACTATGGCTAAAATGAAAGCTTTGGTAAAGAAATTCCCTAAAAAAGGGATATGGATGGAGGAAGTTGATATTCCCTCTATTGGTATAAATGATGTTCTTGTTAAAATAAAAAAAACTGCAATATGCGGTACAGACCTTCATATATACAAATGGGATGAGTGGTCGCAAAAAACCATAAAAACACCTATGGTTATTGGACATGAGTATGTAGGTATAGTTGAAAAGGTAGGATCCGGAGTAAAACATTTTAAAGTGGGAGATAGAGTTACCGGAGAAGGACATATTGCTTGTGGCTTCTGTAGAAACTGTAAAAGAGGTAAAAAGCACGTTTGTGAAAACACCATTGGTGTGGGAGTAAATAGAGAGGGTTGTTTTGCCGAGTATCTATCTGTTCCTGCTGAAAATGTTATGAAAATAAATAAAAAAATATCTGATGATAACATAGCTATTATGGATCCTTTTGGTAATGCTGCACATACAGCTCTCTCATTTCCTGTTTTAGGAGAGGATGTTCTTATAACAGGAGCAGGGCTTATTGGTTCTATGGCCGTTGCAATATGTAGATTTGCAGGAGCTAGAAACATTGTTGTTACAGAGCTAAGTGATTATAGAATTGATATAGCAAAGAAAATGGGTGCCACAAGGGTTATAAATCCTTCAAAAGGTGAAAAAATTGAAGATGTTATAAAAGAACTTGGTATGGTAGGTTTTGATGTTGGACTAGAGATGAGTGGTTCTCCATATGCATTTAATGATATGGTTAAAAATATGTATAACGGAGGAAGTATTGCTCTATTGGGTATTTTACCTCCAAACTCTAAAGTACCGGTTCCTTGGGATGAAATAATATTTAAAGCTCTTAAGATTAAGGGTATATACGGAAGAGAGATGTTTGAAACTTGGTATAAAATGGAGCAAATGCTTCTTACAGGACTTGATCTTTCACCTATAATAACCCATAAGTTTAAGGTTGATGATTTCCAAAAAGGTTTCGATGTTATGGAAACAGGTAATAGTGGAAAAGTTATCCTAGAGTGGGATTAGTTATCTAAACTATAAAAACAAAGTTTTTTTAGCTTCTGTGAGCAAAATCACAAACTGTTACAACAATAAAGCGTACATTATTGTTGATAACTTAAAACTTGAAGGAGTTTAGATGAAAAAACTTTTGTTGATTGTAGCTGTACTGGTAAGTTCACTAGTGATGAACTTAAATGCTGAAATTTATGGGAAACAAAATTATGTTTCTATTAATCCATTTAGCTTGCTCTTTAATATCTTCTCAGGTGAGTATGGAAGGTTTTTAGACACACAAGGAAAAACTGAAGTAAATATACCCGTGTACTTCTTTAACTATGATTCTTTTTCAGGATTTGGTATTGGTGGTAAATACAGAATGTACAAAGATAAAAACGGAGAGGGTATATTCTACGGTGGAGGATTAAGGTTTAGTTCTATTTCTTGGGAATATCATTTCTATGAAGAAAGTAATAGAAAAAGTGATGATATTTCATACATAGCTTTCACTCCAATGGGAGAAGCAGGATACAGATGGACATGGGACAATGGTTGGACTATCTCTCCATCAGTTGAGCTGGGATACTCTATATCAAGTTTTGATGATGGTGATATAAAGGGTGGTATTAGTGCAGATAGTGATACTGAATCAAGATTATTTTACACTATAAATTTAGGCGTATCCTATATGTTTTAAAATTAATCCAGTAAAAAAGAGAGTGTCTCATAAGTAGTTTTCAGACACTCTCTTTTTCTTTTTAAAACAAACAGGTTCTACTAGCTCACATATTTCATGAGGCTTTAAGATTCCTATAATTTTTCAAGTCTCATGAAATATAAAGGTTAAAATTCTCCCGACCCTCTAAGAGTTTCAACTATACTCTTGGCTAAATCCTCAGTAATTCCTTTTACTCTTACAAGTTCTTTAACCGGTAACTTAGAAATCTCCTCTACACTATTAAAATGATCAAGTAAAAGTTTTCTCTTGGCAGGACCTATACCCTTTATATCATCGAGTAAGGATTTAACCTGCTCTTTTTCTCTAAGATTTCTATGGAAAGTAATTGCAAATCTATGAGCTTCATCTCTAATACTTTGCAATAGCTTTATAGCAGAAGATGTTCTGGGAATAAATTCAGGCTCAGACTCTCCGGGTAAGAATACCTCCTCCAACCTTTTAGCAAGTCCAATAACTTTTATATCAAGACCTAGAGAATCCAATATATGTTTAGCAGAAGAGAGCTGTCCCTTTCCACCATCAATTACTATTAAATCAGGCTTTTGAAGATTCTCATTTTTAACCCTTGAGTATCTTCTTTCAACAACCTCCCTCATAGAGGCAAAATCATCAATACCCTCAACACTCTTTATTTTAAACTTTCTATATCCTGACTTGTAAGGCTTTGCATCTTTAAAAACAACCATAGAGGCAACAGTCTCTCTTCCGGCAAAATGGCTAATATCAAAGCACTCTATAACCCTTGGTAATATGGAAAGATTAAGATCACGCTTTAAAGAGTTTAAACTTCTTGGGGTATAGTCCTTTTTTAGCTTCTCAAGTTTATAATCATTTAGTAAAAGTTCTGCATTCTTCTTTGTTAAAAAAACCATTTTATTTTTTTCTCCAATTTTCGGAGATTTTATAGAAAGCTTTTTACCTTTTAGAGAAGAGAGCCACTCCTCTAAAATTTCCAACTCATCAGGTATACTACTTATAAAAATTTTATCGGGATAATCTGTAGTTCTATTGTAGTAGAGCTTAACAAACTCTGTTAAAACAACAGGTTCGCTTTTTCTATAAACACCTTTCAGAAAATAGTTGTTCCTTGCAATAACTCTTCCATTTCTAACCTTAAATATTACACAGCAAGAATCATTATCCTCTTGGGAGATAGCAATATAATCAATAGAATCTGTTGAGCTGTTATCAACCTTTTGTTTAACTAGATAAGTATCAAGAGCAGCTATCTGATCTCTAAATGAAGCAGCTTTCTCAAACTCCAACTTTTTACTTGCCTCATTCATATCACTTTTTAGTCTAGAGATAAGGGTTTTATCATTAGCTGTAATAAAAGAGATTATATCCTTCGCTCTCTCTGTATAAAATTTGGAATCAACAATCCCATTACAACAACCACCACAATTACCAATATGATAATCTAAACATAACCTATGTTTTTTATTCTCTATTGATTCTTTAGTAATTGAAAGAGAGCAGTTCCTGATCTTATAAATATTTTTAAGAGATCTTAAAAGCTCCCTCAAAGATTTAACATTTGTGTAGGGACCATAATATTTGGATCCGTCATCAACAACTTTTCGAGTGATCTCAATTCTTGGGAAAAGCTCCTTTGTAAACTTTATATAAGGGTAGCTTTTATCATCTTTAAGATCTATGTTATACTTAGGCTTATGTTTTTTTATTAAATTTGATTCTAGAAGAAGAGCTTCAAGTTCACTATCTGTAATTATATATTCAATATTTGCTATATGTTTTAACAATATTTCCGTTTTAAACTGCTGATGCTTTCCAGCATTTAAAAAGTATGATCTTATTCTACTCTTTAAAACCTTTGCTTTACCAATGTATATTATATCACCTTCCCTATTCTTGTAGATATAAACACCAGGATTTGAGGGTAAATTATTGAGTTTAAAATTTAAATCAGGATTATTGCTGTACTTAAAATCTTTCAATTATTATCAACTCTTTTTAATCATTTTTCAAAAAAAAAGAATA
This sequence comes from Candidatus Cloacimonadota bacterium, assembly GCA_002742935.1. Taxonomy (GTDB): domain Bacteria; phylum UBA4055; class UBA4055; order UBA4055; family UBA4055. The sequence goes on from PDON01000067.1 coordinate 35,963, forward strand.
TAATTATCTTTAACTTATAAATCTCTTCTTCACTATAGTTAGAATCTAATATGGATCTAATACTCTTCCTATTGGATAATACTTTAACTAACAATCAACAATATAATGACTTATATTTATTTTTCAAAGAGAAGGGGAAACCCAAGTTTCAAAAAGCACCCTCACCTTTTATATCTACACTCTTAACTAAGAATATCTATAACTAACTATTTTTAATTAAGAGTGTGGAAAGATATTTATACTTTTGAATTTTTTCTGCTGTCTATAATATAATTCTTCTCTTTTTTGTTTTAGTTTACAATATTTTTTCTTAGATTATATTCAGTTCTAAAGATTATAAAACGGATTGATAAGTTGAGACTAACGACAGAAAGAGAGCATAAATCTATAATACCTCTTATTGACCCCGATAAATGGGAAATGAACAATAAACTTTCAAATCTAATCAAAGCTATCAATAATTTGGATATAGAGTTTATCTTGGTTGGTAGCAGTCAACCGTTAAAAACAGATCTTGAAGCTTTCATATCATATCTAAAAAAAGATACCAAAATACCTATAGTTCTCTTTCCCTCAAGTCATAGAACATTAGCATCTAATTGCAACGGTATACTTTTTCTATCCCTTCTTAACAGTAGAGATCCTAAATATTTAATAGAAAATCATATAAAATCCGCCAAATTTATAAAGAATAGTGGAATGGATATTTATTCAACAGCGTATATTCTGTTTGGTGATAAAAAAAGCTCTGTTGCAGTTCATAGCAATACAGAACCTTTAACTTATGGTAATAGAGAAGAGATTGAATCCTATATATTGGCAGCTGAGTATCTGGGTATGGAAAATATCTATTTAGAAGCAGGTAGTGGCTCAGAAACTCATATCTCCTTAGATACTATAAAAGTTGCTAGAAAAACAACAAATCTTCCTATTGTTTGTGGCGGTGGTATTAAAAATTATAGTTCTGTAAAATCTATCTTTAACAGTGGAGCAAACTATATTGTTATTGGTAATCTTTTGGAGGAGGATGGTGGAACAGAGAAGTTTAGAGAGATTGTTAGACAGATAAAGAGAGAAAATTAAGCAGGATCTACTTGACTTTATTTACATCAGTATCTAAACTTTTGTTTCTTCTAAAAGTTTGAAGCCGAATAGACTGCTATTTTTTGAACTTTTACACAATTTATGGGGTAATTAATCCTTGAGAGAGTAAACTAGAGAGTATGATATGAATTTTTCAGTCCTAATGTCAGTATATTTTAAAGAGAAACCGGAGTATCTCGATAGAGCATTGGAAAGTTTGATCCATCAATCATTACAACCTAATGAGATTGTACTTGTAAAGGATGGAACCTTGACTCCGGAATTGGATAGAGTAATCAATAGCTACCAAAATAAGTATCAATCTCTGTTTAAGATAATTTCCTATGAAAAAAATATGGGACTTGGTCATGCTCTTAGACTAGGGGTAGAAGAGTGTAGTAATAATATTATTGCTAGAATGGATAGCGATGATATCTGCCATAAGGATAGATTTAAAGAGCAGATCTCCTTTTTAGAGAAAAACCCTGATATTGATATTGTTGGATCTTATATAACTGAATTTGAGGGTGATGAGGATAATATAATCTTTTCCAGAATAACAAAGAGTTCCGATTCTAAAATTAAAAGAATGATGAGATATAGAAACCCTTTTAATCATATGACTGTTATGTATAAAAAATCCTCTGTTATAAAAGCTGGAAACTATGAAGATGTTCTATATTTTGAGGATTACCATTTATGGATAAAGATGGCTCTAAAGGGCATGAAAATGGCAAATCTTCCTCTGTTTCTTGTTAATGCAAGATCCGGTTTAGATATGCTTTCCAGAAGAAAAGGTTTTACTTATATTGTTAGAGAGTATAGATTTTTAAAAAGGGGGTACAATCTTAAATTTTGGAATATATTTGATTTTATTTCTCTTTTAATAACAAGGGTTACTACAAGATTTTTGCCTAAATTTCTTCTCATGAAACTGTATAATATTTTGAGAAATTAGTATCTAATCCAATAAAACTAAACAGAGAATAAGTTGACGAGACTCCTTATATTTATTACTATATTCAGCTTCCTTTTTAGTTGTGATATATTTGAAAGAGTTGAAACCTTAGAAATTTTGGATATTAAAACCTATGATGGAAGTGGACAAGCGGTTCACCCCGATATTTTTACAGAGGACAATAAAATCTACTTAGCATTTACACCATTTAAATATTCAGATAATAAGCTTGAAAACCCCTCTCTTTTAATCTCCTCTAACGGAGAAGATTTTCACGGTATAGAAGGTTTATCAAATCCAATAGTGCCTCCTCTATCAGGAAAAGGGTATAATAACGATCCTGATATTTTCAAAAAAGGTGATAAGTATTGTATAATCTATAATGAAACATATATTGGTAACTATCAATTATTGAATCTCTTAGAATCAAAAGACCTTGTAAACTGGAGTAAATCTACTATTGATACCATTAATCTTAAACTTGAAAATATAAAGGTGTCTCCGGCATTTGCTAAAAACGACTCCTTATTTCTCTTTGAGGTTGAAGCTTCAGAGAAAAATAGAGTAGTTTATAGGAATATTAAAAATAGTTTCTCTCTCTCTCCCTATAGTGAAGCTATTTTTAATAGAGACCTTGATTTTGAGCCTTGGCACATTGATGTAATAGAGGGAAGTTCTTACCATTATATGATTATATCGGGTATTAGTATTGACTTTAATTATCAAGATCTCTATATAGCAAGGAGTGAAGATCTTAAACATTGGGAAATTGCTTCTAACCCTATTTTAGAGGCTAATTGTTTAATGGATAACTCTCGAAAGCTTTATAGATCTTCAGGATATTTTGAGAAGGGCAGTTTACATCTGTACATCTCTCTGGAAACCTATGATAATGAGTGGCTTATAGCTTATAAAGAGATAAAGGATTACGACAATTTTTTTAAGTAAAACTATAAATATTATTCTTCTTTTTGTAACTCCTTCTCTATGGAGTTCCACCTCATTTTATACATCTTTTGATAGAAACTACTATGTTGAAAAAAAGAGAGTTGGCAGCTGTTTTACATACAGTTTGGGTAATACTCCTAAAAGTTTTATCTATTTTAAATGCAAAGAGAATCTTTCAATATACAGTGAATATTTTAAAGAGAAGAGGATAAAAGAGTACTATTGGAATCTTAAAAATAGTTTGAGCCTTTCATTAAAGAGTGAATTTTTTTCAAACCTTGTTAAAGGAGAGATCTATTATAGATCTGAAATTGATGGTAAAGATAAGAAGTTTTTTTTTCAAGATAGCTTGATAACCTCTCTTTCCATTCAGAAGTCTGTTGACAAAATAGATAGATACATTAAAACAAACTTTCCAAAACTTAGCAATTTTTACTATGTTGAACTTACGCAACTTTTAAGTAATGAAGATCCATTTTTTACTATTTTTTCAACCTACCCTGTTTCAAATAGCTTTATTATCTCTTCAAAGCTAACCCTCTTTAGAAAACGGATTAACTATTTCTATACAGATAGTGATATATCCATTTTTACAACAGGAAGTATAAACTTCTTTGATATAAGTTGTTTAATCCACACCGAATATGGCTATGATATACTTAATAGTGCCATCTATAACAGACTGTCTGCTATTTTTATTAGAGATTTGGACTATTTTGATTTAATTTTGGAAAGTTCTATAGATATTAGGGATTATAAAACAAGAAACTTTAGAGCTGTATTTAAGTTTTCTTTGGGGTTGAAATGAGAGGAAAAATAAAAATTGTTTATATAATATCAACACTTGCCAATGTTGGACCGGTAATTGTCCTTGATAATCTTATCAAATCTATTTCTAAATATGAAGAGTTTGAGCTTTATGTAATAACTCTCTCAAATGAGCCTGAAGATAGTTTAATTAATAGTATAAGAGAGTATTCAAAAATTATTCAATTAAAACTAAGTAGATTTAAAGCAATATTTTCTGCAAAATATGAGATAGTAAAAATTTTAAAAGATATAGATCCTCACATTATTCACTCTCATGGATTTAGAGGAGATATAATAGCTTCATCCATTAAAAGAGATTTTAATAAAATCAAAACTATATCTACAATACACAATATAATGTTTGAAGATTATAGATATAGCTACCCACCAATTCTGAATAGATATTTTATCTACCTTCATATAAAAGCTTTAAAATCTATAGATCTCAATGTAATGATCTCTGAAGATCAACAAGTAAAGTATAGAAACTATCCATTAAGCACTATTGTAATCAATAACTCTATAGATGATACCATATTCAATCGTTCTAAATCTAATTTTGAAAATAGTAGTAAAATAGTCTTTATTTTTGCAGGTAATTTGACCCCTCTTAAAGACCCCTTAACTATAGTTCGGGCTTTTAAGGAATCATCAGTACACAAAAAATCTCTCCTATATATCTTAGGTGATGGGGTGCTTATGAGCGAGATAAAAGAGGAGGCCAAAGGTTATGAAAATATTAGGATTATGGGAAGGGTTAACTGTATTGAAAACTACTATAAAATAGCTGATTATTTTGTAAGTGGTTCAAAAAGTGAGGGTTTTGGTCTTGTATTAGCAGAAAGTATGGGGTGTGGAGTTTCCCCCATTCTTACTAAATTAGGAAGTTTTAGTGAAATATTATCCGTTTCAAATAATAAAAAGTTTGCTAAGTTTTTTGAAAATAAAGAGCAGTTGGTAGATATTTTTAACTCTATTGAAGATAAAGTTGATACAACTACTAGAGAGGAGATTTCACGAAATTGCTTGGAAAAGTTTGGTAATAAAATATTTGGTGAAAGTTATAGAAAAGTATACATAAATCTTCTTGGTTTGGAGGAATATTAGGATGGTAAATCGGTTTGGGAATAATATAACCTTAACATTTTTCAGTAGGTCCTACCTAACACCAATGTTAAATAATCTTGGAATCATCTCAAACCAATACAGATCTTCATATCTAATAACTTTGAGTTCGGAACTATCAGGATAAACAGTTTTTAACCAACCAAGCTCTTTGTTGTAGAAACTACTATGTCTGTTATAGAGAAGAAAATCATCAATATTTTTATTTTTTAGCTCTCTAATTTTAGATGAGCTTAAATATCTGTCTATTTGGATAACAGCATACTTTTTATCTCCAACAACTAAAGAATCATCTTTAATATACTCACTTAGAATTCCTAAACTATCATCGCTCCACTGATCCCCCAAATTTAAAGGAAAGATAAAAGCTGTAAAAGGTGTTACTTTACCTTTTTTACCCAAAATTGTAGCGAAAGGGATATCCTTACTATACTCTTCAACTCTAAAATTATGGAATTGATAGTAAGATATTAAAGAATCATTCAACTCTTTATAAATTCCGTTTCTTCTCTTCCAAGCAACAAACTTATCTTTGGATTTTAATATGAGATTTGTTGTATCAATAGTAATGGGATTTTTATACTCAACCAGTAAAGAGATATTCTCTTCTCTGTTTATATAAGGAAACCTCTTTTTTATACCCTTATCAGTTATGTAGTAGATTGAAAGGATAAACAGAAATATGAGTAAAGTTCCAAATGGAGTTGGTCTTCCGGGAAAGTATTTACTTCTTTTGAATAACATAAAGTTTTATATATCCAGAATCGTGTATCCGTTAACCACTTTAAACCCATACCTTTCGGTGACTATCTCTCTATAATTTTTAATCATAAATTCAAGAGTTTTTCTTTTCTTTTCAGATATATCATCTCTCTGAAAAGGATCTTTTTTTATATTGTATAACTTATACTCAACACCTTTTAAGGAAGGGTATATATCTAGTTTAAAGTTTCCTCTTATATAGCTACTCCTACTAAATTTGAGATACTCTTTTAAGATAGTATTACTATTTGCTTTGCTTAAATATCTAAACCTCTCTTTAAATGCATCAAAATTCTCTCTAACTAATATTTCCTGTTTTACAAAAACAGAATCAAATATAGATGTACAATCAAGATTATTTTCATCTATTGCCATATCAACATCTACAAAGTCTAAAATATTTTTATAGATATCCATTGTAGAGTAGTTATTTTTTACTTTTCGTGGTTTTGAATCTTTTTTATACAGAAATAAAGGGTGTTTAATATCTTCAAACTTTAGAGAACTGTTTTCTCTCTTATAACCTCTGATAGCTATAATACTGTTTTCCAGATCATTATTATCTTTTAATATTTTAAATAGTTGCCCCAACTCATCATCAATCATTTTATGATATATAAAATTTATATTCTTACTAGATTTAGAGATTTGTTGATAATAGGGATATCTGTTTACAGAACTTTTTTCAATATCTAAAACTAAATTAAACTCTTCTCTATTTTTTACAATTTCGGATATTTTGTCAAATTTATACTCTGAAGAGATATATCCGTTAACAAACCTGAGTTCCGGAAATAGATCAATGGTTAAAAAGTTGTTTAGAAAAGAGAGAAGGAGTGGATGGAACTTTATCATTCTAGATTTAATTGAAAGCTTTATAATATCATCTTCTGATATATTATTTGAGTAATTTGTAAGCTTTGCACTATTGGGATAATCAAATGTTTTACACCCAACCTCTTCTAATTTATCAATTATATAGTTTTTATCCTTTAAAACAGATTGATATTGAAATTTTTTATCATAAAATTGTAAAGACCTTTGGGGAGATTGTAGATTATAGATAGACTTTTTACTTAATTTTAGACTGTTTGAGCTTGTTATAAAATTTTTAAACAGTATGGAATGAAGGTATATCTCCTGTATATTTGCCAGAGTTTCACTATACCTTTCCCCCATAAATTTTGTGTCAAAATCCTCTATAGAGATCAAAACTATTTTAGGTTCATTATTACTTCCATTTAAATATCCGTAGTTGAATAGTGTAAAGAAGATCAGTAGTAAAGATGGTAGAGACAGAGTGATAAGCTTTGTCTTTATTAGATCATTTATATTCTTATAGATCCTAAACAAAATTATTATGATTATAAAAAATATAAGTGAGCTAAAGTAAATAGGAGAAAAATTGTATATAAAAAAGTTAAAGAATTTAGATATAGATGAATCTTTAGGTAGATTATATAGTGTTGGAGAGTTTATAACCTCTCTTGTAATTAGAAGAAAATCAAAGAAAAGTGTAAATAGTAATGACTTTATAAAGTAGCCTAAATATTTATTATCCCTTTTTTCAAACTCTCTGGGTTTAAAGGAGTGTTTAAAAAGCAAGATTGATGACGATACGGAAAGAAGTGTTAAAACAGAGTAGATTCCAAAGAGTATAAAACTATACTTTAGAAAGCAGTAAAAGTATTCATCTGCAACAAAATAGTTTGATTTAAAAAATAGGAACCCAATTATAAAGAGGATTAGATTAACAATAGATGACGGCAATGAGTATTTAATAAAATTGAACAATATTTAAACCTCTCTAATGCAGTTTACTTTTAAGGTTTCTCCCTAAGAAAACTATGACTCTTTTCAATAATTTTTTAAGCTTCTATCATATTAAATTGAACCAATCTATTGTATAAAGCCTCTTTTGCAATGGGAACAATACCAAGATCTTCCACAACAACGGAAGCTGCATAGTTTGCCAAAGTTGAGGCATCAAAAAATTCTAAACCTCCGGTAAAAGCTGTAACCAGTGTGGCTATAACGGTATCTCCGGCTCCCGAAACATTTGCAACCTTTAAAGCTTTTGTCGGTATTATTTTCATTCTGTTTTCAGGTGTAAATAGAGCCATACCTCTTTCGGAAAGAGTAATGATAAGATACTCAATTTTCAATCTGCTTATAATCTCTAGTCCTGCTTTTTCTATATCGGAATCTGTTTCAATTGTTTTATTTAAGATCACTTCTGCCTCTTTCAGATTTGGCTTAAAGATTGTTGCCCCCTCATAACAATCAATATTATCAAATTTTGGATCAATGGCAATAATCTTATTTTTTTCTCTTGAAATAGCTATAACCTCTCTTATAACCCTGGGAGTTAAAACACCCTTGTTATAATCCTCAATAATAACGGCATCTATAGAATCTATACTTTCCCTAAATCTATCAATAAGCATATCTTCAAGATCTTTATCTATATAATCCTTAATCTCTTTATCATACCTTACAACATGTTGTCCTGCTGCTAAAACTCTGGCTTTTGTTGTTGTAGATCTACAGCTAGAAACAACAATACCTCTTGAATCTATTCCCATATTTTTAAATGATTCTAAAAGCTCTTCACCCGTTCTATCACTACCAATAATCCCAAACATAATAGCTTTAGCTCCCAAGGATTTTATGTTTAGAGCAACATTTGCAGCTCCTCCGGGTTTTATCTCCTCTTTATATATATCTACAACAGGAACAGGAGCCTCAGGAGAGATCCTATTAGTCTTACCCCAAAAATATATATCAACCATTATATCACCAACAACGGCAATCCTCTTATTATCTATATTTTCATAAAATGAATCTATCTTATTCTTATCTATTTTTCTCATTATTGCTCTCTGTTAAAAATTTTATCAGGATTTATCAAATAGCTTGAATCAAAGGATTTTTTTACAGATCTCATAACGGAGATCTCTTTTTTACCATATTGCATGGGAAGGAATCTTTTTTTTGCCAGACCAACTCCATGTTCTCCGGTTATGGATCCACCAAGAAGGATTGCTTTCTTAAATATTTTTTCAGCTATACCGGAAGCTTTTTCAACCTCTTTACTTCTCTTTTTATCGTAGAGAATATTTACATGAAGATTGCCATCTCCCGCATGACCATAGATAGGTATTCTCATATTGAGAGTTTTTGATATCCCTCTTATAAAAAGGATCATCTCCTTAAACTTTGTGATAGGAATAACAATATCCTCGTTCATCTTGTTTGGTGCTAACATTCTTACAGCAGGAGATATTGATCTCCTGATTGTATTTAATCTGTTTTTCTCCTCTTCTTCACAGGATGATTTAAAATTAACTCCTCTCTTTTTAAGAAGATTCTGGAGCTTTTTATCTCTTTCATAGATCTCTGCTGCATAGTTTCCGTCAACCTCAATTAAGAGGATAGAGTTTGTTCCTTCGGGTGTCTCAATAGGTTTAAACATTGTTACAGCTTCAAAAGCAGATTCATCAATAATCTCAATAACCGAAGGTGAGATTCCCTCCTTTTTCATTTCAACAACAAGATCTACCCCCTGCTCAAAGCTTTTTAGGTATACCAAAAAGAGTTTAGAAGCTATGGGAATATCTATAAGATCAAGCTCAATCTCATACACTATACCCAAAGTCCCCTCAGATCCAATAAGCAGAGATCCCAATGGATTATACTCTTTTGCCAGGGATCCTGTAGCCATATCGTTTCCGTCTGCATCAATGTATCTAAACCCTTTAATATAACGGGAAACTACACCATATTTTACACAGTGAAGTCCTCCGGCATTTTCAGAAAGATTACCACCAATAGAAGATATTTTATAACTTGAAGGATCAGGGGGAAAATAAAAGCCCTCTTTTTCAACATATTTTTGAATGTCTGCCGTAATAGCACCTACACCAACAATAATAGATCTGCTTATTCTGTTTACCTTTCCAATGGAATCCATTTTCTCAAAATTTAGCACTATTCCACCACGAATGGCAACAGTTCCTCCACTCATACCTGTTCCACTACCTCTAGGTATGATAGGCAAGTTGTTTGCCTTTGCAAATCTAACAGCTTCAATAATCTCCTCTTTGGACTCTACATTTATAACAATATCAGGCATTCCGTCAAATCTTGTTGTATCTGTTCTGTAGATGTACCTATCCTCTATGGAAAGAAAACATTTTTCCTTGCCTATAACCTCTATTAGTGGCAAAAAGTTCATTTTACACCTTTAAGCTTAGGTCAAAATCTTCAATATCTTTATACTTTTCAAGTATAGGATCTATGAGTTCAGATATAAACTCATCAACCTGCTCCGGAGCTCTACCAATGTACAGAGAAGGATCTAAAACTTTTATAAGATCCTCTTTTGAAAGATTAAAATGTTCACTCTTTTCAATAAGATCTAAAAGATTATTTGATTTACCGTTAACTTTAACCTCTTTTGCGGCTTCCATAGAAAGCTCTCTTATAACCTCATGAAGCTCTTGCCTGTTCCCTCCATGTTTAACAGCTTCCATAAGTATATTTTCAGTCGCCATAAATGGAAGTTCTTCAAACAACCTCTTCTCAATCTGCTTAGGGTATACTACAAGACCTGAGAAAATATTATTCATAATAAGTAGTATTGAATCAATTGCTAAAAATGCTTGAGGTATTGAAAGTCGCTTGTTTGCACTATCATCCAGAGTTCTTTCAAACCATTGAGTGGATGCCGTCATTGCAACAGAATTGGTTGTGGATATAACAAATTTTGCCAAAGAACCAACCCTTTCACTTCTCATAGGGTTTCTCTTGTAAGCCATTGCAGAAGATCCAATCTGATTTTTTTCAAACGGCTCCTCAACCTCCTTTAAGTTTTGAAGAAGTCTTATATCATTTGTAACTTTATGAGCTGATTGAGCAATAGATGACAGTACAGAAAGAACTCTATAATCTGTCTTTCTATCATAGGTTTGTCCTGTTACATAGAATCTCTTATCAAATCCTGCTTTAGATGAAAGGAGTTTATCCAGCTTACTAACCTTTAGCTGATCATTCTCAAACAGTGCCATAAATGAAGCTTGGGTTCCGGTAGTTCCTTTAACCCCTCTAAACCTCAGAGAATCAATTACAAACTCAAGCTCTTCAAAATCAGAAACAAAACTTTGAAGCCATAAAGCCCCCCTCTTACCTACAGTTGTACACTGTGCCGGCTGATAGTGAGTAAATCCCAGAGTTGGTCTTGATTTCTCTTTTTGAGAAAAATTTTTCATCTTTTTAATAAGGGCAACCATCTTTTTCCTAACCTCTAAAAGACCCTCTTTAATCTGAATAAGATCTGTATTGTCTCCTACAAATGCTGAAGTGGCTCCCAAATGTATGATAGGTTCAGCTTTAGGGCAAACCTTACCAAAGGTATAGATATGAGCCATTACATCATGTCTTACCTCTTTTTCTCTCTTTCTCGCTACATCATAATCTATATTATCTATATTGGCTTTCATCTCCTCAATTTGCTCATCGCTGATAGGAAGCCCTAACTCCTGCTCAGACTCTGCAAGGTAGATCCAAAGTTTTCTCCAAGTTTTAAATTTAAAATTTGGACTAAAAATATAACTCATCTCTCTGGAAGAGTATCTCTCTATAAGAGGATTTGAATAGCTATCCATAGCTTCTCCTGTTAAATAATCTTATTTTTAATAGTCTTAGATCAATATTTTCCAGCCCCTTTTAACTTTACAAATAAAAAAAGACTGTATTTCCATCTCAATATAACAAAAAAATACAGTCTTTTATAAGAGATTTTTTATATTTTATATCTTTATTTCATAATCATCTTTATCGAAAAACGGAATAATATCGGTACTGTCTTTCATTGTACAATACTCTACATCTTTTTCAGATCCAATAGAAGCAAGATATTTTCCATGTTCAGAGTTTCTTATTGTACCTTCTAAACTATCAGAGATACTGTTGTAGTAGGAGATGGCAATCTTTGAGGCATCATCCATATCAACCAATCCAATTTTATCAATAATCTTTGTTATTATGTAACCGGCACAGATTGTATCCTCAACACAGGCACGACCAAGCTTTCCACTACACACAAAAAGAATATCATCATCAATATGTTTCTCAATAAGAAGCTTTGCAACAGCTTCAGCGTTAATAAGTGCACCCAAGTACATCTTTTTACTATCTTTGGTCATATCTATAGTTTTAGATCCATTTGTAGAACAGAAAATGAGATTAAACCCTTTAAGCTCCTTGTATTCAAATGGAGAGTTCCCCCTATCAAACCCAGAGATCCTCTCTCCATTTCTCTCTCCACACAGAAGAGATTTAGGATCGTTCTTTTTGAGTTTAACAGCTTTTTCTATTTCGGATACGGAGATAATAGAAGTAACACCGTGTTCAAATGCAGTAATCATAGAGGTTGTAGCTCTCAAAACATCTATGGTAACAACAATTTTATTATGTATCTGCAAACTCTGAAGATTATCCAGAGTAAAAACCATCTCAATCTTCACAAAAAAAACTCCATTGATTAAAAAACAACTCACTACTAAACATTACTTCAGTATCTGAAACCTTATTATAGCCTGTAACTGCCTCCAAGCTATTTGGAGGCAGTTACACAATAGTTAGAGGAATATAATAAATTATTTTCAAATCCTCTATTTAATTTCAGCAAAAACAGATTTAATAATAACCAATGCCTTATCAAGTTCTTCTCTGTTAATCACTAAAGGAGGTGCAAATCTAATTATATTTCCATGTGTCTGCTTAGCCAAAAGACCGGCATCTCTAAGCTTGATACATATATCCCAAGCTTCAAATCCATCTTCAAAAACTACGGCGTTTAGAAGACCCTTACCTCTAACCTCAACAATTTTAGAGCACTCAACCTTAGAAAGCTCTTCTCTAAATATTTTACCCATTTTTTCAGAGTTTTCAGCTAAATTTTCATTCTCTAAAACTTCAAGAGCAGCTATACCAACAGCAGCAGCAATAGGATATCCTCCAAAAGTTGATCCATGTGTACCCGGAGTGAACACCCCCATTACATCACTATCAGCAACAGCAGCTGAAACAGGAATTACTCCTCCACCCAGAGCTTTTCCAAGAGTCATAATATCAGGTTTTACCTCTTCGTGGTCAACGGCAAACTTTTTTCCTGTTCTACAAAATCCGGTTTGAACCTCATCAGCTATAAATAAAACATTATTTTTTGTACATATCTCTCTAACAGCTTTCAAATAACCATGATCAGGTACATAAACTCCTGCCTCACCCTGAATAGGTTCAATAAGAACAGCACATGTATTTTCAGTAATCTGCTCTTCAATAGCTTTTGCATTGTTGTAAGGAACAATTTTGAAACCCGGAGTATAAGGTCCATAGTTTATTCTTGCATCAGGATCTGTTGAAAAAGATACGAGAGTAGTAGTTCTTCCGTGAAAATTTTCCTCAGCAACAATAATCTCCTGCTTTCCATTTTCAATACCTTTCTTTTCAACTCCCCATCTTCTTGCCATCTTAATGGCAGTTTCAACAGCTTCTGCACCGGTATTCATAGGTAGTGCCATCTCAAAACCTGTAAAAGCACATAGTTTTTCTAAAAATTTACCCATTACATCATTATGAAAAGCTCTCGAAGTTAGTGTACACTTGTCAGCTTGCTCCTTTAAAGCATTAATTATTTTTTCATGTCTATGGCCTTGATTTACAGCTGAATATGCCGATAAAAAGTCAAAATACTCTTTACCTTCAGGGTCTTTAACCATAACTCCTTTAGCTTCAGAAATAACCACCGGAAGAGGGTGGTAATTGTGAGCTCCAAATTTATTATCTAAAGCAATTATCTCTTTTGAATTCATATACACCTCCATGTATGTTTAAGTATTAAAAAAATTCTGCTAATATCACAATCTTCAAAAAATTAAAACAAAAAAAAGAATATGGCAAATCAAATTTGAAAATTTAAAAAGATGTTTATTAAAACCTTTCTTTTAACACCCCCTTTTGTTTTTTTGATACAAACAAAACAATCATTAGTAAATTTTTTTTACAAATTTTAATATTTCTGATCAGCACTCAATTACACATTATCAATTAACTATTTTATTAACTTTTTTACAGTTTCCCCCCGTTTTTTTTATAGTTAAACACAACTCTTTTCATCTCTTTCTTAAATTGTTACATGTAATAATATTTATATGATTTAGGGTTTTGTGTAAGTTTAACTAAAGGAGTCGTTTAGGGTAATCTAATCTCTAATTTTATACCTAGCCGAAAGAATAAGGAAATAACTTTTTATTTAACTAATAATTTACACTCATTTACATATTTAACTCAAAATTTAAGAGGTATAAAACAAAAATATCCTTGACTAATTTTTCACTCTTTGATATATTAGTGTCGGTTTAAAAAAGTAAAAAAATGTTTGAGGAGAATATCATGTCAGTTGAGCAGAAAGTTAAAGAAATAATTATGGACGAACTAGGTGTTGATGAGGCAAGTGTAACAAGAGAAGCTAGTTTTATTAATGATCTTGGTGCTGATTCTCTTGCTACAGTTGAGCTTGTAATGAAGTTTGAAGATGAGTTTGATATTAAGATTGAAGAGAGTGATGCTGAAAAAATTACATCTGTTGGTGCCGCTATAGATTTTGTTTCTTCTAAAATTGGATAGTTAAGTTTTATCTAGATGATATTTTTTGTAAGGGAAATTATAATTTCCCTTATTTTGTATTAGGTCTCTTTAGTTTTAAGTTTTGAAACGGTATTAGAGATTTTAATATTTTTAAAAATTTAATTTTAAGGATATAAATATGAAGAGAAGAGTTGTTGTTACCGGTATTGGTGTAATATCTTCTGTTGGAAAAGATGCTGATCAATTTTATAATAGTCTTCTTGAGGGTAAATCAGGTATTTCGGCTATTGAAAGATTTGATGCTACAGATTCACCTGTAAAAATTGCCGGAGAGATTAAGGATTTTAATCCGGAAGAGTATATGGACAGAAATACAGCTAAGAGAATGGATAGATTTTGTCAATTTGCCATTGCTGCATCAAAAGCTGCAATTGAGGATTCCGGCGTTGATTTGGAAAAAGTTGATTTAGAAAAGTTTGGAGTAATAACAGGTAGCGGTCTTGGAGGTATGGACACTCTTCAAGATAATTATAAAAAACTTCTTGAAAGAGGAGCAAGAAGAGTAAGCCCTCTGTTTATTCCTATGATGATTTCAGATATAGCCGCAGGTCAGATATCTATGAGATGGGGATTGAAAGGCCCTAACTACACAACTACTTCAGCTTGTGCTTCTTCAGGTCATGCTATTGGAAATGCTTTTAGAACCATTCAGTATGGTGATGCAGACATGATGATTTCCGGTGGTGCTGAAGCTGTTATAACAGATCTTGCAATTGCAGGTTTTACAAATATGAAAGCTCTTTCAAGGAATAATGACAATCCTGAAAAAGCAAGTAGACCTTTTGATAAGGACAGAGACGGTTTTGTAATGGGAGAAGGATCCGGAATGATTGTTCTTGAAGAACTTGAACATGCTAAAAAGCGTGGTGCTAAGATCTACGGTGAAGTTGTAGGCTTTGGATTTACTGCAGACGCTCACCACATTACTGAACCTGCTCCAAGAGGTAACGGTGGAAAGAGAGCCATGGAAACAGCTATGAGATATGGAAATATAACTCCTGATATGGTTGATCATATAAATACTCACGGAACATCAACCCCAACAGGTGATATTCCTGAAACACAAGCTATAAGAGATGCTTTTGGAGATCATGCTAAAAATATTTCTATAAACTCTACAAAGTCAATGATTGGTCACCTTTTGGGAGCTGCCGGAGCTGTAGAATTCATAGCTACAATTCTAGCAACCAAAACCAATAAAATACACCCTACGATAAATCTTGAAAATCAAGATCCTGAGTGTGGAGAGGAGTTAAACTTTGTTCCAAACAAGATGGAAGAGAGGGTTGTTAACTATGCTTTAACAAACACTTTTGGCTTTGGCGGTCATAATTGCTCAATTTTGGTAAAAAAGTTTGAGAGTTAATTTGTTTTTAAAAAGATTTTTCTTTCATTTTAAGAACAAAAACACAATGAAAAGGATTTCTAATCTGGCAAAGAGTGAAATTGAAGATCTAATTAGAATTATTGGATATAAATTTAATAATCCTAATTTATTGGAGATGGCGTTAAAACATAAATCTTTTGATGCCGGAGAGGGTTTTGATTACCTAAAAACAAATGAACGATTAGAATTTTTAGGCGATTCTGTTTTAGGAATGGTTATATCTGAATATTTGTATAAAAAGTTTCCTGAGGCTCACGAAGGTGAACTCGCTCAAAAAAAATCAATAATCGTTTCAGGTTTGAACTTATGTATAGCTGCTCGAAGTATCAACTTGGGCAGCTTTCTTATTATATCAGATTCAGAGGAGTTGTCCGGAGGTAGAGATAAAGATTCCCTTTTAGAAGATAGTTTTGAAGCTCTTATAGGTGCCATTTTCCTTGATGGAGGAATAAATACTGCAAAAAGATTTGTAGAAAAATTTGTAATATCCCAGCTGGATAACTTTATCACTACCGATATATACAGAAACTATAAGAGTGAGCTTATGGAGTATGTTCAGTCTAAAGGATTTCCTGCCCCTTCATACATAATAGTAGATGAGGAGGGACCTGAACACAACAAAAAGTTTACTGCCAGAGTGTTTATTGGTGGTAAGGGGTATGAGTTAGGATCTGGGAAATCAAGAAAAAAAGCTGAGAAAGAATCTGCAAAAAAGACTCTTCTTAAAATAGAATCTAATGATATAAAATTTTAGCTTACACATTTTTATTCAAATCTAAATAGAATAAAAAAAGATTATTCGAAGTTTATTTAACAATCTATGAAAACACGTCTGAATAAGAGGAAAGATTTTAAATGATGGCTATCAAAAAGTTTTGCAGTTAACATGAGAGAAATAAGAGATAAAGAGAATCATTGAAACCTATTTTTACTATCAATAAGTTTCAATGATTTTTTATTTAACAACTACAACTAGGATCTACTTAATCATAACTGCTTTTCCTATTTTACTAAAACCTTCCGGTGTTGAAACTCTATAGTAGTACACCCCTGAAGAGAGAGAATTGTTACTATTATCTTTCCCATTCCACTCTATCCAGTGTTTCCCCGAAGATCTATAATTATTGGATATTTCTCTTACTAATCTTCCTGATCTATTGAATATCTCTATCTTAACCTCTCCACTTTTTTCAAGACTGAAACCTATGTTGGTTCTAGGATTAAAAGGGTTTGGATAGTTTTGATACAACTCAATATTAGCTATAATGTTTTCTTCAATTCCAACTGATCCTATCATTCCATATCCTATGGCAGGAGAGTTTGGAAGTAAATTGAAATCAAAATTTTCAGGATCTTTAAACATAGGATCTTCACCTATTACATTGTTGTAAGGAGCCGAACCGGCTTCATCTTCCCATGAAGAGGGAGCTGATCAACCGGTATCTCAAAGCTTACTAAAGTGAACGCTATAATCTTCCGGCGATTGAGTTTCCTGATAGCTCCAATTGTTTTCAATTGTAGGTAAGTTTGCATCTGAGTTAGAAAATGCCAAGTTTATTCCATCCGGAGAGTTACCGCTACCATCATCTATTCTTGTTTCAGACAAGATACAATTTTTTATAACCACATCCTCTCCGGTATTCTTGATCCTGATAGCGTAACCTTTTGAATTGTAAAATGTTACATTTTCAACGGTTCCAAAAGGTTTTTCGGAATCTTTTCCCTCAAACCATACAGAGCCGTTTGTTATTGCACAGTTGTAAATAGATAGTTCGCTAGAACTCCATTCGTCTGCTCTTATAGTTTCTCCTTGCAGATCAATTACAGCTCCATTACCAATAATTTTTGTGGAAAAGCCTCCTAAATCTGTCAAGTTCAACCCTCCTGTGTAAATAACACCTTCTTCAAGTTCAACATACTTATCATATCCGTTATTACTACCACTACTATTCCAAGCCTCTTCCAAAGATATTGGAAATAGTGATGTTAACAAGGCAGATAAGATTATTATTATACTTTTCATAATAAGAAATCTCCTTATTTGAGATAATATTATCTCTTTTTTGTAGATAGCTTTATTCTACTACTACTTTAAACATTTTAAATATGAGTACAATCTCTGGTTCTAACTCACATTAATTTTCCTTGATATAAGCTAAATAATATAAAAAACAACTCTAATGACTTTCTTCATTATTATGGATATTATTTGTTCTGTCTAAAGTTATTTGTTATAAAATGCAAAATTATTATTTTGATTGAACAGTTGAGAGAGAATAACTGTCTAAATCCATTTTGGAGAGAATAAAAAAAGGTAGAAGGGAAATAATGAAAGGCAACAAAACTGATTCTTTAGTAACTTACCCTAAGAGGATTTTTATTAGACCCTGGATAAACTTTTCTTATTGAAATAAATTGTTGTTGACTATAAAATTAACTTTAATTAAATTTGTTTTAGTTGGGTTCTCGTGATAACAATATCCTATAAAGAAGTACCCGACATAACTTGTTTGTAAAGTAGGTTTTATTTCACTGTAAGTGAGTATCATTATATTAGTTTTAGCGGTAAAACATATAAATTTTTATCGCTCCTCTCAAAGCTTTTTTAGGTTTAATGATCTTTTTTAGTTTAGCCTTTCATTATTTTTTTCAAATGACACATTGGGTAGTTTAAATTAGCAAATTAAGATGTATTTATGATTGATTTAGAGAAAATGTTCCAAGATCTCATCGCTATGGGGGGATCTGATATCCACATTAAAATTGGAAACAAACCCATCTTTAGAGTAAATGGGGATCTTTTTGATTACGGAGATGAGATAATCTCCTTTGAAACTATGAATAAAATAGTTCTTCTTCTTACAAAATCTCTTGACCAAGATGAGTTTAAGAGTGAGAAAGAAGCTGATTTCAGGTTTGTTATTAAGGGAATTGGAAGATTTAGGGTAAATGTTTATATGCAGAGAGGAACCTATGCTATTGCTATTAGAAGGGTTTCTCACACAATATCTAAAATAGAGGATTTAAAACTCCCCGATATTGTAAAAAAGATTGCTCTTCTTTCTAGAGGCTTGGTTTTAATAACGGGTACTGCCGGATCGGGTAAATCTACAACAATGGCATCAATAATTGAATACATAAACCAAAATAGAAGAGCAAATATCATAACTATAGAAGATCCTATTGAGTTCCTCTTCAAAGACAAAAAGTCTATTATTCAACAGAGAGAAGTTGGCTCAGATACCAAAGATTTTAAAGGCTCTTTAAGGTATCTATTAAGACAGGATCCTGACATTGTTGTTATAGGTGAGATTAGAGATCAAGAAACAATGGCTACTGCCCTGCGAGCAGCAAACACAGGTCATTTAGTATTCTCTACTCTCCATACAACGGATGCAAAACAAACAATTGATAGGATTTTAAGCTTCTTTGAAGGACATCAACAGAATGAGATTAGATCCCTTCTTGCGGCAACTTTAGAAGCTTCAATATCTCAAAGGCTTATTCCTACCGTAGAGGGAGAGAGTAGAATTGTTGCTACAGAGGTAATGATAAAGAATGACTATGTTAAAGATTGTATTTTAAATTCCGAAAAAAGATCAAGTATAAAAGATGCCATAAAAAAAGGTAGTTTTTACGGAATGCACGGTTTTGACGATAGTATTTTTAAACTTTACTCAAATGGTATGATCTCCTATGAAGATGCACTATTAAATGCTACATCTCCTGCAGAGTTTGAAATGAGAGTTAAGGGTGTTGATGATAGTAGTAATAGTGATTATTCTCTAGGTGATTACGATTATAACATGACAGGTAGAGATAGTTATTAATTTAAAAAAGAGCTATAAATATCAAAGATCATAAATAAAGATCAATTATTAGCTTATTTTAATTAAAACACATAAATTAGGAGGATCTAAAATGGTTAAAGATGATTTACTTTACAGTGAAGAGCATGAATATTTAAAAGTTGATGGTGACATTGCTACAGTAGGTGTAACTTTTTACGCTCAAGATCAGCTTGGAGATATTACCTATGTTGAACTTCCTGAAGTTGGGGACTCATTTGATAAGGGTGAAACTTTTGGTACTATTGAGGCTGTAAAAGCAGCATCTGATCTTTTTATGCCTATTTCCGGTGAGATCATTGAGGTTAATGAGGAGTTAGAGGATACTCCTGAAACAGTTAACAAAGATTGTTACGGAAAAGGTTGGCTTGTTAAAATAAAGATCTCTGACAAGAGTGAAGTTGATTCATTACTTTCAGCTGACGCTTATAAAAAGATTATTGAAGACTAAATTAAGTTTTCAGGATCTCCTGGAAATTAAATTTTGGGAGATCCTAACTATAATTGCTTTCTATCCATTATTCCAAAATATATCTAAAAGAGATTTTTACTTTAGCAGTAATGAAGATTTGATTTTCTATAAAATTAATCTAATGCTTTGTATTTCCTTAGTATTCTTCATATCTTTAATTATATATCTCAATTAGATTTAGAAATAATTAACTAAGGAGTTTCTTATGCCGTATATTGCTAATACCTCTTCTGATCAGAAAAAAATACTCTCATCAATTGGAGTAGATAAATTTGAAGATCTTCTCTCAGCTATACCTGAAAAATTTTTACTTAAAGATGGTCTTAATATTGAAAAGGGTAAAAGTGAATGGGAAGTAAGCTCTTTACTTAGGGGCTTTTCAAAGGAAAATCTTAATACACTAGATTATACATCCTATCTTGGAGCCGGTTCTTACGATCACTATGCACCTTCAATCGTAGGATATATTATATCAAGACCTGAATATCAAACAGCTTATACCCCCTATCAGGCAGAGGTTAGTCAAGGAACATTACAGTCAATTTTTGAGTTTCAATCTCACATATGTAGATTAACCGGAATGGATGTTTCTAATGCCTCTATGTATGATGGAGCTACAGCTATGGCTGAAGCTGTTATTTTAGCCTCTTCACACACCAGAAAGAAGAGAGTTTTGATTGCAGAAACAGTTCATCCTTACTATAAAGAGGTTATAAAAACCTATACATCTTCCCTTGATATTGAGCTTGTTGAAGTTGAAATGGAAAACTACGCAACCCCTTATGCAACTATTGAAAAGAGATTTGATGATACTATTGGTGCAATAGTAGTTCAATCTCCAAACTTCTTTGGAACAATTGAGGATTGTACTGAAATTGGTAATCTTGCTCACTCTAAAAAGGCTTTATTTATTATGGGTGTTGATCCTATAAGTTTAGGTATTTTAAAAAAGCCTTCAGAACTTGGTGTTGATATTGTTGTCGCTGAAGGGCAATCTTTAGGTTTACCTCAAGCTTTTGGTGGTGCTTACCTTGGAATCTTTGCAACAACTAAAAAACTTATGAGAAAAATTCCCGGTAGAATAGTAGGAACCACGGAGGATTCTGAAGGTAAAAAGGGATTTGTTCTTACACTTCAAACAAGGGAGCAACATATAAGAAGAGATAAGGCAACATCAAACATATGTTCAAACCAAGCTTTATGTGCATTAGCAAGCAGTGTTTATCTTTCAACAATGGGTAAAAGTGGTATTGTTGAAGTTGCTAAAAGCTGTTATTCGAGAGCTCACTATCTAGCAAAAGGGTTAGCCTCTATTGAAGGTGTTGAAATAGATCTTGAAAAGCCATTTTTTAAAGAGTTTGTTGTTAAAACAAAAATTAAAGCCAGTGAAATTTGTTCAAAGTTGTTGGAAAAGAACATATTTGGAGGTGTTCCTTTAGATAAGTTTGGAAAAGATCCTTATTCGCTTCTAGTTGCTGTCACTGAGAAACGAAGTAAAGAGGAGCTTGATCTATATATAAAACTGTTTTCTGAGGCAATTTAGAAGAGCTTCTTTTAAGTTAGACAAGAAACAAGATATTTATATAAATCCCGGTTAAACCGGGATTTATCTTTTACATATATCTTATATACCGTTTTAAATTATAATTGATAGTAGATAATTTATAATTATTTAACTAAATTGTATCAATAAATATTAGATCTGTCTTGATTTTTAAATAGCCGATATTTAGGATTAAAAATGAGTAAAAAAATAAAAATATCACACTATATTGAATATCTATTAACTTTAATATTTTTAAAACTTCTCAAGTTAGTACCCATATCATTCTTATATCCTCTTGCAAAAGGTATAACCAATGTTGTTACTCTCTTTGTAAAACCTAGAAGTAAAGTTGTTTTAGATAATCTTACCATAGCTTTTCCGAATATGAAGAAAGAGGAGATGGAAGATATAAGGTATAGAATGTATGTTAATATTGCTATGACATCTCTTGAAAGTCTCAAATATCTCTACCTCTCCAACAAGGATAAGATAAAATTTATAGAACATGATAAGGGTAATATAGATGATTTTAAAAGTTCCCTTTCAGAAAAAGGAGGGATTGTTGTAGGTGGGCATCTTGGTTTTTTTGAAGGAGGAGGTTTCTTGGGTGCTGCTCTTGGTATAAAAACATCTTTCGTTGTGGCAAACCAAAAAAATAAACTTACGGAAAAACTTATAGATATTCCTCGCGAGGGTAATGGTATTAGAGTTATCCATAGAAAAAAGGATTCTGCCAGAAATATTTTAAGAGCATTTAGAGATGGCTATTGTATTGCGATGCTATCAGATCAAGATGCAGGTAAAATAGGGGATTTTGTAACATTCTTTGGCAAGAAAGCATCTACTCATAAGGGTGCTGCTGTTTTTGCTTTAAAGTTTAAACTTCCAATCTATTTTGTTGATATAAGAAGAGATAAAAAAATTAAATACAAACATAAACTAAACTTTATAAAGATTGATTTTAAAGATATTGAAGAAAGCAACCTTGATTTTGATGATAAGGTTAAATCTTTGGTACAGAGATATACAAATGTTTTAGAGGATTATATAAAACTACATCCTGAAGAGTATTGGTGGGTACACAAAAGATATAAAACAAAAGAGAAGTAGGTTAGAGATCTCTATTTAATCTTTTTAAGATTTATATATTTCAATTATAAGGGTATTTATATGAACTTTACAGATCCTCATCAGGCTTTTGCTGATTTTTTTCAAGATAAAGATCTCAGAGGTTTAGCCTACGGTCTTTCTAAAAGAGTTGTAGAGGGGCATCTTTGTTTAGAGGTTGAATCCTACAATAAAGATGTTTTAGAGTATAGGAAAAGTTTAAAAGAGATAGAGGTACAATCTTTAAGATATCCCACTACCATTGAAGAGAAATCTGTTCTAGAAAATAGCTATATCTACTTTCCTCAAAGGGGAGGAGATCTAAATAAACCTTTTGTTTATGATAATGGTAAATTTTACTTGGCAAGATATTGGTTTTATGAGAAAAATATCTTAAATAGAGCAAAAGAGTTACTTAACAGAGAGTTTATATCCAAAGATACTATATTAAAGGAGAGTGATTTTATTAGAGATCTCTTTAACAGTAGTGAAAAAATAATCAATTGGCAGTTAGTAGCTACAATATCTTCTCTTCTAAAATCTTTTTCAATAATAACAGGTGGGCCCGGAACAGGGAAAACTACCACTATTGCAAAACTTTTGGCTATAGTCATAAAAATAGATCCTACCATAAAGATAGCTCTTGCAGCACCAACAGGAAAGGCTGCAACAAGAATGAATGAGAGTCTTAATAATAGTATAAATGATAAAAATTATGGTTTACAAGCTCCTGAAGAGATAAAGAAGGCTATAGGTAATCTGAAAGCTGAAACAATACACAGGTTACTTGGTTGGAAAGATAAAACACACTATTTTATTCATGATAGAAAAGATCCTTTAAACTATGATCTTATAATAGTTGATGAAGCTTCCATGATTGATGTTTCTCTAATGAGTAAACTTTTAGATGCTATCCCTGAAACAGGAAAAATTATCCTTTTGGGGGATAAAAATCAATTAGCATCAGTTGAAGCGGGTTCTGTTTTTGGTGATATATGCAGAACTCAAGGTAAAACTACCAATAATCTAAACAGAGATACTATAGAGATCTATAATATTTGTAACGGCTTTGGAGATCTACTACCTTTTGAAACCAGTTTAAACTTTTTTTCAGGATCCATTGTTGAACTGATAGTTAGTAGAAGATTTAAGGATAGTGAGGGTATAGGAAAGTTTAGCAAAAGCGTTATCTTAGGTGAAAGTTCTATTGTAGATGATCCTGAATTTTCAAAAGAGGAGACAGAGGGAGAATCTGTGTATATTACAGAAAAGTACAACTCCCTCTCAAGATATTATAGAAAATATAAAGATTATTTAAGGGAACCGGATATTGATAAAGCTTTAGAAAAGTTTGATAACTTTAGATTGCTTACCGCAACAAATGATGATCAGTTTGGCCTCCATACGTACAACAAAAATGTTGAGGAATATTTGGGACTAAATAGAGGAAATCACCCATTTTATCACAATCAACCTATAATGATAACTAAAAATAATAGTAAGCTGGGTATCTACAACGGAGATATAGGGATTGTGAGAGAATATGAGGGAAGATTATATTTATACTTTTCAAAAGATAAAAAGGTTAGTGTTGTACATATAGTAGATTACGTAACGGCTTTTGCAATAACAATTCATAAAAGTCAAGGTTCCGAGTTTAAGGAGGTTTTAATAGTTTTACCTGAAAATGGATCCAAGATCTTATCTAGAGAGTTACTTTATACAGCAGTAACAAGAGCTAAGAAGAGGGCTACTATTGTTGCTAAAAATGGAATCTTAAAAGAGGCAATATCAACAGGTGTGGAGAGAAGTTCAGGTATAGTTGATGTTTAAAGCTATTTTGGATCGATCCCTTTTTTCACTAAATTCTCTCTATCTTCCGCTACTTCCGAAACCTTTATCTCCCCTTTTGGTAGATCCTAAAGATTCCACTTCTATAACTTCTGAAATAAAATGTTTTCTCAAAACAAGTTGAGCTATTTTATCACCTTTTAGTATATGGTAATCACGACCTGAAAGATTTACTAAAATAACTCTATGTTCACCTCTATAACCATTATCAATAATGCCTCCGGTAGGAAATATACCCTTTAAAGCCATACCCGATCTACCTTCAATCTGTCCCCAATAACCTTCAGGGTACTCAATAGAGATACCTGTTGCTACGCCAACCGTTGAGTTTTTGGGTATAACGGTATCCTCTAAAGCTCTTAAATCCCATCCTGCATCCATCTCATCTTTCTTTTCCGGAAGATAAGCCTCTTTATCAAGTTTCAAAACTTTTAAACTAATCATAAATCCTCTAAATTTTCATCTTTAATATACGCATAGAGTTTAACACGGCTACAAGAGCAACTCCAACATCTGCAAAAACAGCCTGCCAAAGAGTTGAAAGCCCCATAGTTCCAAGCCCCATAATAGATATTTTTGCTATAAGGATAAATGATATATTCTGTATAATCAACTTTTTATTTTTCTTAGATATTGAAAACAGCTTTTTTGTCAACCCTATATCATCATTCATAAATACAATGTTTGATGCCTCAATAGCTGCATCTGAACCAAGTTTCCCCATAGAAACACTTATATCTGCAACAGTCATAACCGGAGCATCATTGATTCCATCTCCAAAGTATAAAACTTTACTTTTCTTTTGAAGATTTTCTATTGTTGAAACCTTATCATTAGGTAACATTTCAGAAAAAGTTTCTTTTATATTTAACTCTTTTGATACCTCATCTGCAATATGTTTCAAATCTCCACTTATGAGAGCTGTTGTTAGTCCCAAATTGTTACAGTATGAGATTGTATCAACAGAATCCTTTTTTAAGCTGTCCTTTAGTGAAATAGCTGTAAGAACTTTATTTTTCGTGGCTAATATAACTTGAAACTTTTTATATTCACTAATATCTAACCCTAAATCAGATATATACTTTTTACTTCCCAAATAGTACTCTTCACCGTTTACACTTCCCCTTAATCCATAACCTCTTATCTCCTCAAAATCTTCAACCTCTATCTCTTTAGCTCCATTTTTAAGAGCATTTGATATTAAAACTTTAGAGAGTGGATGGGTTGATTTCTTTTCAAGATTGTAGATTATGTCAAACGGTATCTCTTCTCTGCTACTTTTTATTTCACTTATTTCAGGTTCCCCGTTAGTTAATGTTCCGGTTTTATCAAAAGCTACCGTTCCTACTCTATTTACCTCATCTAAGAAACCACTTCCTTTAATAAGAATCCCCTCTTTAGCTGCTCTACCTATGGAAGCAAAGTATGTTAAAGGTATGGAAAGAACCAAAGCACAAGGGCAGGAGATTACAAGAAAAACAAGACCTTTATATATCCATTCAGAGTAGTTTCCATCAATAATAAATGGAACTCCAACTCCTATTACTACGGCTATGGCAACAACTATAGGTGTGTAGTAGGAGGCAAACTTATTGAGAAGTGTTTCTGTTCCGGATTTTTTTATACTTGAATTTTCAATAATATCTAGAATCTTTTTAACCGTTGATTCAGAATAAGGCTTTGTTACCTTTATCTTTAATACAGAGTTTACATTAACCATTCCACTTAAAACTGTATCACCCTCTTTTACAAATCTTTCAATACTTTCACCTGTAAGAGATGATGTTTCAAGATTACCACTTCCAGAAACAATCTCTCCATCCAGGGCAATTTTTTCGCCTGCTCTTACCTCGAAGAGATCTCCTACCTTACCATTTTCAGGTATTGTATCATCATACAGGAAACCCTTTACAACCCTTAATCTATCAGGCTTTAAATCTGTTAATGATTTAATTTGATCTCTTGAGCTTTTTACTGCAGCTCCTTGAAAAATTTCTCCGGCTTTATAAAAGAGCATTACAGCTACAGCTTCGGGATATTCTCCCAATATTATTGCTCCTATTGTTGCAATACTCATAAGAAAATTTTCATCAAAAAAGAGACCTTTCTTTATATTTAGAGTCGCTTTTTTAAGTACACTAAATCCTGCCACCAGATATGAAACAATAAATATAGGGGTTGAGATATTAATATTTTCAATATTGATTGCTACAATTAGTAAGCTTATGGAAATAAAGAAAAGAAACATTTTTTTCTTGTCAAAATTTGAATGGGTATGATTTTTAGTTTTATTTGGATCTTCAACAAATGAACCCGGTTCATTTTTCTCCATAATTTTATTAACTGTTTCAATAATAGTATCCTTTATTGAGGTGTCAAAATCAATAGATATAGTTCCTGCACTAAAGTTTATATTTGCATCTATGATATTTGGAGTTTTTCTTATCTCTTTCTCAATTTTTCCTGCACAACCTGCACAATCAACCCCAAAAAAGTTAAGTTTAATACTACTTTTCATCCAAATGCTCCATTCCCATATTTAATATTTTTGTTATATGATCATCTAACAGAGAGTAAAATATTACTTTACCTTCTCGTCTGTTTTTTACAAGCCTACTATGTTTTAATACTCTAAGTTGATGGGATATAGCCGATTGACTCATCTCTAAAAGAGCCGCTATATCACATACACAAAGCTCTTTTTCATTTAACGCCCATAATATTCTAACTCTTGTACCATCACCAAATATTTTAAAAAAATCTGCAAGATTGTGAAGATATTCATCTTTTGGCATTTTAGCTCTTCTCTCTTCTACAATATCTTTATGTATAGCAATAGTTTCGCAAGTTTCTATTTTTGTCATATCGGCCTCTCCTTAATATATGATCACTTGTTCATATGTTAATAAATAATATGAATTTTTGCAATAGATATTTTATTTAATCTTTTTTGTATTTAATGGAGATAATCTTTCTTATCTTCAATGTTTAGTGTGTAAAGGTTGTAATGGGTTACAAAATCTTAGGGCTAATAATATGGAGGTGAAATATTTATCAAAACTATATAGATATTAAAGATGAAGAGTTTGAGAATATAAGATTGTTCATCTACAATAAAGCCGGTATAAATCTAACATCTCAGAAAAAGCATCTAGTTGCGGGAAGGTTGCAACAAGTTGTAAAGAGGTTGAATCTAAGTAGTTTTGAGGATTACTACAGATCTCTTAAATCTGATAAAAAAGGTATTTTGACAACAGAACTAATTGATAAAATATCCACAAACCATACATTCTTTAATAGAGAAAAAAAACATTTTGATCTTTTTAGGGAAACTATTCTACCCGATGTAGTTAAACGCTCTAAAGGAGTAGATATAAAAATATGGTGTGCTGCTGCCTCCACAGGAGAAGAGCCATATATGCTTGCAATATTGCAAAACGAGGTTTTTAAAAATTTAGGTTTCAACTTAAAAGTTAAGTTCTTAGCAACAGATATATCTACGGAAGCTTTAATAAAAGCTAAGCAAGGTATCTATAATGCCGAAAGAGTTATCTCTATTTCCAAGTCTATGCTAAATACCTACTTTAATAGGTTAGATAATGGTAAGTATCAAGTTATTGATAGTGTGAGAACTCAAATTCTCTATAAGAGATTTAACTTAATGGATAAGTTCCCCTTTAAGGGTAAGTTTGATATTATCTTTGCAAGAAATGTAATGATCTATTTTGATAATGATACTAAAGCTAGGTTGGTGCAAAAGTTTTATGATTATCTAAATCCCGGAGGATATCTGTTTATAGGTTACTCTGAAAGCTTGGATAAAAAAAGTAGCCGTTTTATTGTTAAAGATCATTCTCTGTTTCAGAAACCTTATTAGTAAACTATCCCTTATCTTTTAAATAGGTCATAAGTACATCCTATTTAGTTTCAAGGAGTCTTGTTTTGGATAATTTTATAAATGATTTAATAAAGTGTAAAGAAACCATTAAAAGTGATTACTCTATTGTTGTGGGTAATGTTTCTGCTGATGCAGACTCAATAATATCTGCACTTTTCTACTCCTATTACAGCTATTGTTTGGGAAAGATAGTTTTCCCTTTCATAAATATTCCCAAAAGCGAACTTGTTTTAAGAGAGGATATTATTTTTCTCCTTAAAGAGAAAAGTGTAAATCTTGATATTTTTATCTTTAAAGATGATCCAAAATATTTTTTAAATAATAGCAGATCAATAGTTTTGGTAGATCATAACTGCCCTGAAGGCATTATATCTAATGTTGAAGAGAGGATTACTAAAATATATGATCATCACAAGGATAGTAATTGGGGAAAAGGTATTAAGAAAGTTATCACCAATGATGTTTCTGCCGCTTCAATAATCTATAGAATGTTGTTAAAGATAGGAAGAGTTAACAACCTTATAAACTACTTAATGAAAACACTACTTATTCTGGATTCCTACAATTTCTCAAAAAACATTGGTCGTTTCAATAATTTTGATCTTGATATTTACAGCTCTATCAATATATATCTTTCAGAAAGCTTCAAGAAAGATCTTATAAAAAAAAGGTTTTCTATAGCAAACTACTCAAACTATGAGCTTATTATAAAAGATACCAAAAAGTATAAGAGTGATAAACATAATATTGTAGTTTCAACAATAACTGCAAGTTTTGATAAAATAGATAGTAGTTTTGAAGATTTTACAAAAGAGGTTATCCCCTTTATCAAAGATGAAGACTCCAATTTATACTTGGGGATGCTTATAGATTTTATTGGTAAAACTCCCCAAAGAGAGCTTATTATAGTTTCTAAAAAAAGTGATTACCAATCTATAGTTTCAGCAATAGAGAGTAGTTTTGAGTTAAAACTCTTAGACTCCGTAGATATTGAAAAATATAGAGCTTCTATTTTTCTACAATCAAATATAACTATATCAAGAAAAAAGATGATGCCTATAGTTATTGAATCTTTGGATACTAAATAATTTCTGAACAGTTAATACATCTGTTTTTACTACTCATCTAATATCCTTGCTTTTGAGAACCTTTTTTAATATTTACTTTTTAGTAAAATAGATTGTTTTTTTCTAATTTTAATTCTATTCTTTAAAATAAACTGCAAGGATTTTCAACTTATAGTTATCGAAAAGCATGCAGTTAATATGAGGGAAGAAATCAATGAAGACAGAACTTAAATTTACTGCTTCTTTCTGTTTGGTACTAGAATATCTCTTCTATCATCTAAACTTGTAAGATCTGTTCCTTTGTAACCATTTTTCTGTAACTGATTACTGTTTATGATCTTAAAAAAGACCCTAAATAAAAATCATCTCTATTTTAATAGATCTTAAACAAAACTACTATTTAATCTAAGGGTAAAGTATGAAAATAAATATATCTCTTCTTCTGTTTCTTATAGTTTCTGTATATGGAACTACATTTATCTCTTTAAAGGATAAAAGGGTTTATGATATGCTGGAAAATCTTGATAGTAGAGGTGTTATAGATATAAAATTTAAAGGAATGAAGCCATATAGGGTAGATAAAGTATATAAACTTCTCAAAAGTATAGATAAGAAAGATATTAATATTGAGAGTTTTATAAGAGAGTTTGAGGAGAGATATATCAATATTGA
The DNA here is from genome assembly GCA_002742935.1 of Candidatus Cloacimonadota bacterium. GTDB lineage: Bacteria > UBA4055 > UBA4055 > UBA4055 > UBA4055. The sequence goes on from PDON01000067.1 coordinate 66,209, forward strand.
GGAAAGATTATTATCAGGCAGAAAAGGTAAGGCTAAGGGAGGTATTTCTCCTTTTTTAGATCAATCTATTGTTTTTCAAGGAGAAACAGATGGTAGTAATGAAGATTTAGCGAATATAACCGATGTTGGTATTAATGCTGATCTAAGTTATGGGAAACATCTGTCTTTCTCATCAAAAACAGGGGTTAAGTTTAATTATGAAGGGTTACTACTTAGAGATGAATACAGAAATGCTCTTATTTTTGATCATACGGATAACAGTTTTTCAAGTGAGGATTATTCAGAAACATTTTTAATGTATAGTAACAATAATATAGATCTTTCTATAGGTAGAGCTCCGGTCCAGCAGGGTAGTGGATATATAAATAGTTTGAGTTTAAGGGAGCAGCACTCATACTTTGATCTTATATATTTTAATTGGGAGTTTAGCTCTCTTAAGTTTTCAACAGTATCAGGTTTTTTACTTCCCGATTATGAAACAAGGTATGAGTATAAAGATTCCCTCTTTACCAATGGTCAGTTTGTTGAAAAGTACACTCCAAAAAGAAGAGAGAAATATCTATCTTCTCATAGATTAGAGTGGAGAGTAAGTAAAAACTTTTGGTTGGGTATAAATGAGAATCTTATATATGGAGACAGGGGAGTAGAACTTGGTTATCTTTTCCCAATTCTTCCATTAAAGTGGAGTGAACACTACTATGGTGATCATGATAACTCTACTATGAGTTTCGATTTTTATTATAAACCTATAAAAAATATATCTCTCTACGGAGAACTTTTTATAGATGATGAGACATGGCAAAAAAGTTTTACAGAGTACTATGGCAATAAGTGGGCTGTTTTGGGAGGGTTTTACTATGCTGATCTTTTTACCATTCCTTACCTAAACTTTAGATTTGAAACTACAAGAATAGAGCCTTGGGTTTATACTCACAAGTATCATATAAACAGATATATGAGTTGTGAAGATTACCTTGGTGGTGAGTTTGGTCCCGATAGTGAATCCTTTATGTTTTCTATGGATTACAGATGGAATTTTTTAGTAGTAAAACTGGGATATAAGAGAGCTAATGTGGGGGAACCTATTGAAGGAAATGAAGATGAGCAAGTTGGGTATGAGAACTATCCCGATGTAAAAAAATTTTTTCTTAACGGAAATGTTGAGAACCACTACTACTACAGTTTTGAAGCAGATTATAGATATAATAAATACTTGAGTTTTAATCTTTACTACTCTCACAGAGATATAGTTGACTATAACCACATTAAAGGTAATATTTACTCAAATAATAGTATAGGAGTTAGCTTGAAGCTAAATATATTAGAAACCCCTCTATTCAATTATTAAGATTATCTATTTCGTTTGATCAGCTTTATTCCAATAGATTATGGTTGCTATGTATCCTACTATACAGGTCAGTAGCAAAATCCCATAACTATAATTGTTAAGCAACATTTTATATTCTCCACCTGCACCGCTAAAAAGCCCCGGTACAGACCACGGGAAATATGAGCCATAACCGACCGCTGCAATTATCTGTGAAAAAATCAATATCAATGCAACAAAACCTAACGGAGCAAGATATCCTTTACCCCAAAGTGCAAAAAATGCAATTGGTACACAAACAGCAATTGTTAGAACAGTTGTAATGAAATAGGTAATTAGTGATTGAATCAGAACGCTTATACTAATCATTGGAAGTTGTAAAAAAGATCCCAAAACAAATCCAATCAACAAGTTTGACAGTACAAGCAATAAACACCAAAACACAAACAGCATAAACTTTGCATTCAAGATTTTAATGCGGGAAGTAGGTAATGAAAACAGATCTTTTGCGGTTTTATCGGAATACTCACGCCCAAAAATCCAGCTTGCAACAAAGCCAAAAATCATAATACCACCAATGCTAACTGCCTGTGTCAATATGCTCAGATACGATTCCCAATTAGCTTTGAGATTCATTGCTTTTATTTTGACAGCAAGTGTTCCCGCTTTTTCCAACGATTCGCTGTTTTGAATAATAGGCATAAATACAGCTCCCATAATGGGTGCTATTGAAAATGCGATAAATGTTACCCAAACAATTTTTGAATGTTTGAGTTTAATAAATTCAGCTTGTAATGCATCTATTTGTTGATTCACAATTCGTTCCCTTTATGGTTCGCAGAAAATAGTTCTCTAAATCTTCGGTAAAAAGAAAGATTTGTTTCGGTGGCAATCCGTTCTCTGTTAGTAGTTTTGATATGAGTTCAGGGTGCTCAACAGCTTTCTGATCCGTGATTTCTATTTCGCCCGATTTAGTTTGTACTACCGAATAGTTTGCCTTTTTCAAATACCAAATAGCGGTTTGATTGTCGGCTGTTTGCACTAAAATTTTCTTGATTATTTGGCTGAATAATTCTTGTCTTGTTAGTTCTTTTATCAATTTCCCTTCGTGTTGAAATAAAAATGGTTGAACCGCTTCTTGCAAGATCTATCAAAAGTTCCCGAACTTCAACAATTCCTTCGGGGTCTAAACCGTTTATCGGTTCGTCCAGTATAAGAAGTTTAGGGTTATGAATGAGTGCTTTTGCAAGACCTAAGCGTTGTTGATTACCGAGTGATAAAGCACTGGCTCTTATATTTCTATATTTTGTGAGTTTTAGTTTTTCAATAATATCATCGATTCCTTTAGGATTGTTCAATTGCCTCAATTTATAAACCACTTTCAGATTTTCGTAAACCGAAAGATTGGGGTAGGAATAAGGTGTTTCAACTAAGTAGCCAATGTCGTTCCATTAGTTAAAACCGGATCTCAATTTTTTGTCTAAAAGAGTTATTGTACCACTATCGGGTTTTATCATTCCTAATATTATGCGGATCAGAGTCGTTTTTCCTGCTCCGTTTAACCCGAGGAAACCGTAAATTTCCCCTTCCCTAATATGAACGGAAATATTATCTATGGCAACAACTGAACCGAACCGTTTTGTTACATTATTTGTTTTTATAACATCCATTTTCGCATCTGTTTTTTAATCTCTGTAGGGCTTACCCAAGTTTCTGCTAATGGTTTAATCTATGGAGATTGCTTTTTAAACTATGTTGTAGAGCGTTTTACAATCTGTCTTTTTTATCATCAAGTTCAAGTTTCCAATAGTTAAGTAGTAGACTTACTAATTTCCCTTTTTATTAAATAATAGTTTATAATTGCAAACAATAGCAATACCGATCCTGTATAGTAGGCACAATAATGGGTATTCTCATTCATAATAAAACCAAATAAACTTCCTCCTACAACCAATAAAGAAGCCAATATCCAATATGATTTCATTTTATATGGATAAATGAAAGGCAGGTAATGAGCACCGACAATTATAGTCAATGCAGGAAAAAACAGAATCCTATTTTCCTTTACAAGTAGAAATATTAACGGGAAAGAAAATGGTATTATTAAGGATATTTGAGTAAACAATAAATTGAGAGGGTTTTCTTTGCTTATCTTAGGTCGTTTTAAAATGGTTTGGAGTAATAGAGTTAATGGATAAAAAAAAGTTCCACTGATAATAATTACCATAATTCCAATTTTGAATGAAACAAAATCCCAAACAAATCCTGCCAGTATCCAAAAAAAACTTTCAAGAAGTAATATTGGAAACCCTCCCAGATATGATTGCCTTATCTCTTTATGGTAATTCATTACACTTTCTTTTGTTTAGGTAAGATTTATATTACTGTAACTATTTTATGGAATACATTATAGCTTTTATTTTACATAGAGTATATGAGATCCTTTTCCGAAAATAGTATTTATTTCAAAAATGGATATTCTTAATTCTTTTGTTTTATATTCAAATGGTTCATTTACAATTAAATCATTTTTCCTGATTTTAAAATACTTATCCTTCTCAAAAACCCATCTACTTTGAAAATAGTGATATTCAGAATCTGTTCCCATATAGAAATATCCTTTAAATGTTTTTGAAGAGTTCATTATAAATGCTCCACTTAAATTATATTTCTCAATAAGATTATATTTATCAGATTTGCAAGAATTTATATTTAAGAGAATAAATAAAATAATTAAAAATTTTTTCATTCTAATAGCTAATTTTATTTAATGTTTCCCCTGACAACAATTATATCAGCTGTAGCAGGTTTCAAGCTAACTTCCACTATTTTTAAAAAGTATTCAAAACGTAAACAGTCAGTTTTTGAGGTATGCTTTTGCTGTATTGTCCGTATAATTCCATTTTTATTGTATTGTTTTAAAGGTTAACCATAACTATTGCGTATCATCATTGACACTACACCCTATTATTGAACAGGAGAATATCAATTGTTGGTATTTCTTCCTTTTAAAATATACGGTTTTTGTTTTAATAACAAAATAAAAATTGGTGGTTTACATTAAATCTTGTATAACCTATTTTGATGTATAGGGAAAAAAACACTTGAAACATAATTTCTTCCTTAAAATAGTTTTTTCCGGTAATGAGATTGTTGAAAAAGTCAGATTTTCGATAAAGGAGTAGTACAAAAAGTCATTTTTTATGCGATCCATAGACTAGAGATACTAGGTGATCCATTGCAGAAAAAATTTATGACCCAGTAATAGGAAGTTGGCAGACAGTCTGCAGTACTCATCTACTTCTACAATCTATCTTTCTTTGGAACCATTTTAACTGGAACCATTTTAACGTAATTTTTAAGCTTTGCACTTTTTCAATAGCTCCTATTTATGTTTTAAAAACTCTAAATTTAGTTTTTTTATTTTGAATATCCTCACAAGAAATATTTAAAACACACTTTACTTTTAATAAAAATCATATTATAATAAAACTGCTTGAGAGTGGATTTAAACTTTACTTGCCGACTCTTAAGCTAAAACAGATGTTTTAAATTTTACACAGGCTAAAGGAGTACCAATGGAGAAACATATTATATCTACCTTTTCAGCACCAGATGGAACTGAGATTGACAATTACAAGAGATTTGCAAATCTTTCAGCTTACATAAAGGAGCGTTCAGAATTTTTACACCTGAACTCTTGGAGACCACCTCATCTTTTCCCACTAATGGATGCTTGTAGGTGCAAAAGGTGTAAATCTGAAAAGTTTAAAGCAAGACAAAAGCAATGGCTTAATCTTAATACAGATAAAATCCCTCTTGGATATTTTGATTATATTGGAGCAACAAGAGAGAAAATTGAAGAAGCTGCAAAAAAGGATATGGATAAATTTCTATATCTCGCTAAACAGGATCTTTCTCCAAAATACTACACTCTAAGGGTTATGGCAGGAATATATTCAGGAGGAAAACTACCTGAAGGATTAACTATTGATGAAGCAGCAGAGTTTGTATCTAATATGTTAAAAGAGCAAACAGATCTACCTCTACTATTTTCGTTCAACTTTCCTGAACTTAAAACAGTATTCTTTGATAGAGAGCGTAAAAAATCAATAGTTTGGTATGTACCGGAGATAAAGTGGAAAAAAGATTTTCTAATGGTAGGAAGTAATGGAAGATTGCACGGTAAGTGTTTTCTTTAGGAAAGAGGATACCATTGCTGGAGTATCAAGTGATAGGAAATGATAAAATCAATTAAAATAAAAAGATATAGTTTTCTTAAGATTTGCTAATTTTTTGTCTATACTTCTGTTTTTATTATATATAACGGTTAGTATAAAAATAGTAGCGGTTTCTAAGGCTCTTTCCTTTTAATTTCGCACCAAATCCGCTATTATTTTTATACATTGTTGCGGCTTTGGCTTTATTTCCCATTACTTTCTATTACTCGCTTTAATGTACTGGTTAATTTATGCGGATCTACTTTTGTCAATTTTAATGATTCACAGCCATTAAACTCTGAGAATCTTTTTATCTCCTCCACAAAAGGGCTTACCCATAATTCAATATCTATACTTTGATTTTCGATGTATAGATGTATTATTTCAAATCGCTTCTCTTTTCTATGTGCTTTACAGTCCATTCTACCTATAAAGGTATCTCCAAATAATATTGGCAAACAGAAATAGCCATATTTTCTTCTTTCTTTTGGAGTATAACACTCTATTTTATAATCGAAGTCAAAAATTTGCTTTATTCGATCGCGATGAATAATTGAGTTGTCAAATGGGGATAAAAATTTGATACCTGAGTAGCCTTGTCTGATTATTTTCCCAACCAAATCACTTTTTATAAAGATAGGAGGCATACCTTCAATATCAACTTTTTGTATTGTACCTTCCTCAAGCATAACCTTTAAAATTTTATTGGTATTTTCTCTTAATTCCCTGCCTTTTTTTAAATGTGTAATCTGTTTAACTGTTGTAAATCCATAGGCTCGCAAATAAGTTTTCACCAAATACTCAGCAAATTCAAACTCTGTTGGCATAGTTGTATCAATAGATTTTGGTAAAACATTTTCGGTTAAATCATATACCTTTTCCATTCGATCTCTACCGGAAATCATTAAATCTCCTTGTAAAAAAAGTCTTTCAAGTGCTATTTTTGTAGGTTTCCAACTCCACCAACTTCCTGATTTTTTTGTTTCGTTATGAAAGTCTCTTGCTTTTTTTGGACCTTCTGTACCAATTATATCCAATACATATTGCATTACTTTTGGGTCTGCATTGTAATAATGGGTTTTGCTCTTTTTCACTTTTAACATTCGAGGTAAAACAAAACGAAAATCTTTCATTGGAAGATAAGAGGCTGCATGAAACCAATACTCAAAAATTTTACATTCTTTTACCAGTTCATCCAAATATTCCGTTTTATAATCAGGAACTCTTGTCCAAAGCGTATGGTGGTGTGCACGCTCAACTATTGACAATGTATCTATCTGTAAGTAGCCAAGATGTTCTATAGCATTCAGCACTGCATTCTTTCCTGCTCCAAAAGGAGAAGCTTTTACCAACCCCTGACTTTCTAATGTTATGTGTTGTAATTGTTTCAAGCTCAAAATTTTATTTGTATTTTTTTCAAATTTATTCATAAACTGAAATATAAGTTTCTACTCCGCATTATCTCTATCAAAATATTTTCCCCATGAACGACCACATCAGTTCTACAGGATCTTTTTAGCTGAGATTCCTCCCAAATTTCTTCCACATCTTTTATAGATTCCCCGCTTTTGTTTGTTGCTTTAGTTGAAATACCTATAATTTAAAAATCGTTTATATTCTTTCCTTAGTTTAATATTTTAGGCTCTTTCTGTAATATTATGGTTGCATTTTTATTTTTCTAATATGTGGTAAAAATCCAGTTGCCATCAATATTTTTAAAAAGAAATAATTCATATCA